>NZ_BAAAQX010000050.1:0-100346 GCF_039531895.1 Nonomuraea monospora | reverse complement strand
ACATCTACATCCTCAAGCTGCTGCACCTGGTCGACGACAAGATCCACGCCCGGTCGACCGGCCCGTACTCCATGATCACCCAGCAGCCGCTCGGCGGTAAGGCCCAGTTCGGCGGCCAGCGCTTCGGTGAGATGGAGGTGTGGGCGCTGGAGGCGTACGGCGCCGCGTACGCGCTGCAGGAGCTGCTGACCATCAAGTCCGACGACGTTCTCGGCCGGGTGAAGGTCTACGAGGCCATCGTCAAGGGCGAGAACATTCCCGAGCCGGGCATCCCCGAGTCCTTCAAGGTGCTCATCAAGGAGATGCAGTCGCTGTGCCTCAACGTCGAGGTGCTCTCCAGCGACGGCATGTCCATCGAGATGCGTGACACCGACGAGGACGTCTTCCGCGCGGCGGAGGAGCTCGGTATCGACCTGTCCCGGCGTGAGCCGAGCAGCGTGGAAGAAGTCTGAGGGGGAGATCGCACACAATGCTAGACGTCAACTTCTTCGACGAGCTCAGGATCGGCCTTGCGACCGCAGACGACATCCGTCAGTGGTCGCACGGCGAGGTCAAGAAGCCCGAGACGATCAACTACCGAACCCTCAAGCCGGAAAAGGACGGGCTCTTCTGCGAGAAGATCTTCGGTCCGACCCGCGACTGGGAGTGCTACTGCGGTAAGTACAAGCGCGTCCGGTTCAAGGGCATCATCTGTGAGCGCTGTGGCGTCGAGGTGACCCGGGCCAAGGTGCGTCGTGAGCGGATGGGCCACATCGAGCTGGCCGCGCCCGTCACGCACATCTGGTACTTCAAGGGCGTCCCCTCGCGCCTCGGCTACCTGCTCGACCTGGCCCCGAAGGACCTGGAGAAGGTCATCTACTTCGCGGCGTACATGATCACGCATGTCGACACCGAGATGCGTGAGCGTGACCTGCCCTCGCTGGAGGCGAAGATCTCCGTCGAGCGGCAGCACATCGAGCAGCGCCGCGACGCCGACGTCGAGGCCCGGCAGAAGAAGCTCGAGGCCGACCTGGCCGAGCTGGAGGCCGCCGGAGCCAAGGGCGACCAGCGCCGCAAGGTCCGCGAGGGCGCCGAGCGCGAGATGCGTCAGCTGCGCGACCGCGCCCAGCGCGAGCTGGACCGGCTCGACGAGGTCTGGAGCCGCTTCAAGAACCTCAAGGTCCAGGACCTCGAGGGCGACGAGCTGCTCTACCGCGAGATGCGCGACCGCTTCGGCCGCTACTTCAAGGGCGGCATGGGCGCGCAGGCGATCCAGGACCGGCTGATCAGCTTCGACCTCGACGCCGAGGCCGAGAACCTGCGCGAGACGATCCGCAGCGGCAAGGGCCAGAAGAAGGCCCGCGCCCTCAAGCGGCTCAAGGTCGTGTCGGCGTTCCTGAACACCACCAACTCGCCGCGCGGCATGGTGCTCGACTGCATCCCGGTCATCCCGCCGGACCTGCGCCCGATGGTGCAGCTCGACGGTGGCCGGTTCGCCACGTCCGACCTCAACGACCTGTACCGCCGGGTCATCAACCGCAACAACCGCCTCAAGCGTCTGCTCGACCTCGGCGCGCCCGAGATCATCGTGAACAACGAGAAGCGGATGCTGCAGGAGGCCGTGGACGCGCTGTTCGACAACGGCCGCCGCGGTCGCCCGGTCACCGGTCCCGGCAACCGGCCGCTGAAGTCCCTCAGCGACATGCTGAAGGGCAAGCAGGGTCGTTTCCGCCAGAACCTGCTGGGCAAGCGAGTCGACTACTCCGGCCGTTCGGTCATCGTCGTCGGCCCGCAGCTCAAGCTGCACCAGTGCGGTCTGCCCAAGCAGATGGCGCTGGAGCTGTTCAAGCCGTTCGTGATGAAGCGGCTCGTGGACCTCAACCACGCGCAGAACATCAAGTCGGCCAAGCGGATGGTCGAGCGCGCCCGCCCCGTGGTGTGGGACGTGCTCGAAGAGGTCATCACCGAGCACCCGGTGCTGCTCAACCGCGCGCCGACGCTCCACCGCCTGGGCATCCAGGCGTTCGAGCCGCAGCTCGTCGAGGGCAAGGCCATCCAGATCCACCCGCTCGTCTGCACCGCCTTCAACGCGGACTTCGACGGCGACCAGATGGCCGTGCACCTGCCGCTGTCGGCTGAGGCCCAGGCCGAGGCACGCATCCTGATGCTCTCGACCAACAACATCCTCAAGCCGGCCGACGGCAAGCCCGTCACCATGCCCACCCAGGACATGGTCATCGGCCTCTACTGGCTGACCACCCAGAAGGACGGCGCGATCGGCGAGGGCCGCGTGTTCGGCTCCATCGCCGAGGCGCAGATGGCCTTCGACCGCCGCGAGCTGGAGATCCAGGCGAAGATCCAGATCCGGCTCAAGGACGTCCTGCCGCCGCGCGAGTGGGTGGCCCCCGAGGGCTGGGAGCAGGGCGACCCGATCCGGCTCGAGACCACCTTCGGCCGGTGCCTGTTCAACCAGACGCTGCCTGACAGCTACCCCTTCGTCGACTTCCAGGTCGGCAAGAAGCAGCTGTCCACGATCGTGAACGAGCTGGCGGAGACCTACCCCAAGATCGAGGTCGCCAACTCGCTCGACGCGCTCAAGGACGCCGGCTTCCGCTGGGCGACCCGCTCCGGTGTCACGATCTCGATCGAGGACGTCGTCGCGCCTCCGAACAAGCAAGACATCATGGAGAACTACGAGCGCCGGGCCGACAAGGTTCAGCGCGAGTACGAGCGCGGTCTGATCACCGACGAGGAGCGCCGTCAGGAGCTCATCGAGATCTGGACGCACGCGACGGCCGACGTCGAGACCGACATGGTCAACGCCTTCCCGGCGACCAACCCGGTCTGGATGATGGTCAACTCCGGCGCCCGCGGTAACAAGATGCAGGTCCGGCAGATCGCCGGCATCCGCGGCCTGGTGTCCAACACCAAGGGTGAGACGATCCCGCGGCCGATCAAGGCCTCGTTCCGCGAGGGCCTGTCGGTGCTGGAGTACTTCATCTCCACCCACGGTCAGCGAAAGGGTCTGGCCGACACCGCCCTGCGTACCGCCGACTCGGGTTACCTGACCCGTCGTCTGGTGGACGTGGCGCAGGACGTCATCGTCCGCGAGATCGACTGCGGCACCGACCGCGCGGTCCCGCTGCACGTGGCCGACCGCGACCCGGCGGGCAACCTGGTCAAGGCGGAGAACGCCGAGTCCAACGTGCACGGCCGCATCCTGGCCGAGGACGTCGAGGTCGACGGCAAGATCATCGCCCCGGCGGGTGTCGACATCAACGACATCCACGTGACGAAGCTGGTCGAGGCCGGCGTCGAGACCGTCCGCACCCGCAGCGCGCTCGTCTGCGAGGCCAAGATCGGTGTCTGCGCGACCTGCTACGGCCGCTCGCTGGCCACCGGCAAGCTCGTGGACGTCGGCGAGGCCGTCGGCATCATCGCCGCCCAGTCGATCGGTGAGCCCGGCACGCAGCTGACGATGCGTACCTTCCACACCGGTGGTGTGGCCGGCGCCGACATCACCCACGGTCTGCCCCGTGTCACGGAGCTCTTCGAGGCGCGCATCCCCAAGGGTGTCGCCCCGATCTCCGAGGCCGAGGGCCGGGCTCGCATCGACGAGACCGACAAGACCAGGAAGATCGTCATCACGCCGGACGACGGCTCGGAGGAGATCGCCTACCCGGTCTCGATGCGCTCGCGCCTGCTCGTGCAGGACGGGCAGCGCGTCACGGTCGGGCAGCAGCTCGTCGCCGGTGCCGTCAACCCCAACGAGGTGCTGCGCATCCTCGGCCCGCGGGCCGTGCAGCTGCACCTGGTGGCGGAGGTCCAGCAGGTCTACCGCTCGCAGGGTGTGTCGATCCACGACAAGCACATCGAGATCATCGTGCGGCAGATGCTCAAGCGCGTGAACGTGCTGGAGTCCGGTGACACCGACCTGCTGCCCGGCGAGCTCGTCGAGCGTCCGCGCTTCGAGAACATGAACCGCGAGACCGTGGCCGAGGGTGGCTCGCCCGCCGCCGGCCGTCCGGTCCTCATGGGCATCACGAAGGCGTCGCTGGCCACCGAGTCGTGGCTGTCGGCGGCCTCCTTCCAGGAGACGACCAGGGTGCTGACGGACGCGGCGATCCACGCCAAGTCCGACTCGCTGCTGGGCCTGAAGGAGAACGTCATCATCGGTAAGCTCATCCCGGCCGGTACGGGCATGCCCCAGTACCGCAACATCCGGGTCGAGCCGACCGAGGAGGCCAAGGCGGCCATGTACACCGTCGGCGGCTACGACGGCTCCGCGGCCGACTACACCTTCGGCACGGGCAGCGGCGAGGCCGTCCCGCTCGAGGAATACGACTTCGGCCAGTACAACCGGTAATTGCTCCAGGTGATGCGCCCGGGTCTCGTTTTCGAGAGGCCCGGGCGCGTTGCTTTTCCGGTGTGAGTGACGAGCCCGCGCACGGCCGTGCTGCTCCGACGTGAGTGGCGCGCCCGCGCGTGGGTGCGCTGCTTTCCGTGTGAGTGACGCGCCCGCACGCGGGCGCGCTTTTGTCTTTACGGCAAGCCGCCCCTCCACCACCCCCCGCACGGGGCTGAGGGCCTTCCAGGGAGACGCCCTCTGAGCCCTTCAGTGGCGGGCCGCCGTCACGGCGCCAGGTTCACAGCATCGCCGTGACGAGGTCCCTGACCTTGGTGGCCGCTTCGCTGATCGCCGTCACCCCGCCGGCCGAGGCCGTCAGCATGGTGAGGAAGCCCATGAGGCGGTTCGGCCGCTGGTCGCCCGCCACCTCCTCCCGCAGCAGCTCGACCGCCGTGCTCGCGCCGTCCGGGTCGGCGAGCTGGTTGTGGTGGCGGGCGACGGCGTTCATCAGCCCGTCGATGAGGGCGCGCAGCTCCTCCTGCTGGGCGGCGGTGCCGTGGTCGTGGACCACGCCGTGGAAGCGGGAGCCGGGGGCGTGGCCGAAGTTGGAGCCCGGGGCGTTGCCGTAGTTGGCGCCGCCGTGGTTGCCGCCCTCGTGGTGGGTCATGGGGTGTCGCCTTTCTGGGCTGGGCCGGTGTTGCCGCGGAAGTGGGAGCCCGGGGCGTTGCCGAAGTTGGAGCCGGGAGCGTTGCCGAAGTTCGAGCCGCGGGCGTCGATCTTGTTGTTGGTGATCTGGGTGATGCGCTGGGCGACCTCGCCGGTGTCGATGCCGTGCTCGACGAGGAAGCGGCTGATGGCCTTGAACACCGCCTCGTGCACGACCTGGTCGAACATCTCGACGTCGCGTTCGATGAAGAAGCGGCGCAGGTCGTCGCCCATGGCGAGCTCCCGCACGCTCCTGGAGGCGCCGTAGTCGTACAGGCCGCGGTTCTGGATGACGGTGCGGTCGTCGCGCTCCTGGCGGCGCAGGGCGGCGCCTCTGCCCCAGCGCCTGGCGATCCGGTACGGGGCGGTGACCAGCAGGGGGATCGTCCTGACGGCGCCGGCGCCGATGGCGACGGCGATGCCGGTGAGGACGTCGGAGGAGATCCGGTCCACCTGGGAGTACTCCGGCGCCAGCGGATACAGCATGTACGTGCTGCCCTCCAGGAACAGGGAGCCGCGCAGCCGGATGGCCCTGATGAAGACGGTCACGATGAGCTGGCCGCCCCAGCCGAGCACCTCCACGCAGAGGTAGACGCGGGCGGAGGACTCGGGGGTGCGCGACACCGCGCGCAGCAGCTCGGTGTCGGCCGTGACGAGCGGCGGGGCGAGGGGGTCCGGCAGCAGGTCGGGGGCGTGGTTGACGTCGACGCCGTTGATGAACAGGCGCTCGGTCAGCCGCAGGTTGGGCAGGCCGGTGGCGGCCACCTCCCTGGCGAGGTGGGCGTGCACGTCGTCGGAGTGGAACGGCTTGGGCGGGCGGTTCTTGGAGGCGGCCTTGGTGATGTCGATGGCGAAGGACCAGCCGTGGTACTCCTCGCCGCTGCCGACGAAGGGCCGGTAGCCGGAGAAGACCATGACGTTGCCGTGCTGGGCCTGGACGAGGCGGCCGACCTGGTGGCGGGCGCGCGGGCCGAGCGGGGCGGGCGCGGCGCCGGGGGAGAAGCGGCGGCTGGACAGGCGTCCGCCGAGCACGACGACCCTGGTGGTGAACAGGTGTGCCGCCACCACCGCCCAGGCCGCCGTGAGGGGGATCAGGGCGAGCAGGGCCAGGCGGAGCCGGCCGAGGTCGTCCAGGTCGTCCAGGAGGTCGTTCATCGTGTCCAGGGCGTCCACGTCCGGCAGTGCCGCAGCGGCCGCCAGGACGAGCGTGGCGGCGGCGAGGAGCAGCAGGAGGACGTCGCGGACCGCGCGATGCCGCTCGGCGGCGAGCGCGTGCCTGGCGACGGCGGGCAGGTCCACGCCGTAGGAGGGGGCGGTGGCGCGGTACGGGTGGCCGAGGGTCTCGCGGATGACCTCGTGGGCGAAGGAGTCGTCGAGATAGCCGGCGGCGCACAGGTAGCGGGTGGTGTTGGTGGGGCGCTGGATCGGGGCGGAGGTCGTGTGGTGCTCCTCCGGCAGGCCGCCGCCCTGGATCTGCAGGACCGCCTCCACACCGCCCATGCGGACCCGCTGTCCGACGGCCAGGCGTACGGGCTGCTGGATGCGCGTGTCGTTGACCCAGGTGCCGTTGGTGGAGCCGCAGTCGCTGATCCAGGCGGAGCCGCCGGCCAGCCAGATCCTGGCGTGCCTGCGGCTGATCTCCTCGGAGTCGATGCGCAACGGCGCGGTGCGGCCGATCTCGACCGGCGCCTCGGAGACGGGCAGGCGCACGCCGCGCAGCTCGTGCGGGCGCACGAGGACGAGCTCGAAGGGGGAGATGGGGGAACCGGGCCACAGCCCGCCGGCCGCCTCAGACAACGCGGCCTCCGTCCGGGCGCGGCCCTGGGAGGAGCTTGTGCATCTGCGTCAACCCTCTCGACGATTCGCCAGGTGACGCTAGCCGCGCGGTGAGGAGTCGGCGTCAGGGAGTGACCTGGGGATTACCCTAGGCACGGTCGTCCAGTCTTAACCAGACCGATGCCGCAGCTTCGGCGAAGCGCTCGCGAGATGGTCGCGGAGGCCGATATCATGACGTCCGGAGCTGTAGATGGGCTGGATGAGAAGGCCCCGGCGACCCGGAGTGACAAGGCTTGTCCGTCTTGTCGCGCCGTTTTGACGTGTCGCCAGGGCCTGGGTAGTCTTGAGCATCGTGCCCGTCTTCTAGCGGGCTCTCGACCGTGCGCTCATTGCGGGCGCGGGACGGCTTCCTGGCTCGTAATCCTCACGGACGTGTGTGTGCGGACAGCGCGACACGCCCGAGCGCGGGGGCACCGAGACAAGAAAAATCAGCAGGTCATGACACCGGCAGTACCTGCGAAAAGCAAGACCTTTTGACGTGACACCGGCCAAGGCACGAAACGGAGTGGCAGTGCCCACTATTCAGCAGTTGGTCCGCAAGGGCCGGCAGGACAAGGTCTCAAAGACCAAGACTCCTGCCCTCAAGGGGAGTCCGCAGCGGCGCGGCGTGTGCCAGCGCGTTTACACCACGACTCCGAAGAAGCCCAACTCGGCACTGCGCAAGGTGGCCCGCGTTCGGCTCACGAACGGCATCGAGGTCACGGCTTACATCCCCGGTGTGGGCCACAACCTTCAGGAGCACTCCATCGTGCTCGTGCGTGGCGGTCGTGTGAAGGACCTGCCTGGTGTTCGCTACAAGATCATCCGCGGTTCGCTCGACACCCAGGGTGTCCGCAACCGCAAGCAGGCCCGCAGCCGCTACGGCGCGAAGAAGGAGAAGAGCTAACCATGCCTCGTAAGGGTTCTCCTGGCCGCCGTCAGCTCATGTCTGACCCGGTTTACAGCTCGCCGCTGGTGACCGCCCTGATCAACAAGGTGCTCCTGGACGGCAAGCGCTCCATCGCGCAGTCGATCGTCTACGGCGCCCTCGAGGGCTGCAGGGAGAAGACGGGCAACGACCCGGTCGTCACCCTGAAGCGCGCGCTTGACAACGTCAAGCCGACCCTTGAGGTCCGCAGCCGTCGCGTCGGTGGCGCGACCTACCAGGTGCCGGTCGAGGTGCGCGCCGCGCGCAGCACCACCCTGGCCCTGCGCTGGCTGGTGCAGTACTCCCGCGCCCGCCGCGAGAAGACCATGACCGAGCGCCTCATGAACGAGCTCCTCGACGCCAGCAACGGCCTCGGGGCGAGCGTCAAGAAGCGCGAGGACACCCACAAGATGGCCGAGTCCAACAAGGCCTTCGCTCACTACCGCTGGTAGTGGGTTCGACGAGACGACGAGGACGCGAGAGAAGTGGCCACCCAGACCGCTCTTGACCTGGCCAAGGTCCGAAACATCGGGATCATGGCCCATATCGACGCGGGCAAGACCACCACGACCGAGCGCATCCTGTTCTACACCGGTATCAACTACAAGATCGGTGAGGTCCACGAAGGCGCTGCCACGATGGACTGGATGGAGCAGGAGCAGGAGCGCGGCATCACGATCACGTCTGCCGCGACCACCTGTGAGTGGATCGGTCACACGATCAACATCATCGACACTCCGGGTCACGTCGACTTCACCATCGAGGTCGAGCGCTCGCTGCGCGTCCTCGACGGTGCCGTCGCCGTGTTCGACGGGGTGGCCGGTGTCGAGCCGCAGTCGGAGACGGTGTGGCGTCAGGCCGACCGCTACGACGTCCCCCGGATCTGCTTCGTCAACAAGATGGACCGTGTCGGCGCGGAGTTCCACCGCTGCGTCGACATGATGATCGGCCGTCTGGGCGCGACCCCGGCCGTCATCCAGCTCCCGTGGGGTGTTGAGGCCGACTTCAAGGGCGTCATCGACCTCATCAAGATGAAGGGGCTCATCTGGAGCGCCGAGGCGGCCAAGGGCGAGATGTACGACACCGTCGACATCCCGGCCGACCACGCCGACGCCGCTCGCGAGTGGCGTGACCGCCTCATCGAGACGGTCGCCGAGAACGACGACGAGCTGATGGAGCTCTTCCTCGAGGGCACCGAGCCCACCGAGGAGCAGCTGGTCGCGGCGATCCGCCGCGCGACGCTGGCCAGCGCCATCAACCCCGTCCTGTGCGGCACCGCGTTCAAGAACAAGGGTGTTCAGCCCCTGCTCGACGCGATCGTGGCCTACCTCCCCGCCCCGACCGACATCCCGGCCTTCAAGGGCCACGCGGTCGGCAACGAGGAGAAGGTCATCGAGCGTCACGCGGACCCGACGGAGCCGTTCTCCGCGCTGGCCTTCAAGATTGCCAGCGACCCGCACCTGGGCAAGATCACCTACATCCGCATCTACTCGGGCACGCTCGAGGCCGGTTCACAGGTCATCAACTCTGTGAAGGGCAAGAAGGAGCGGATCGGCAAGATCTACCAGATGCACGCCAACAAGCGCGAGGAGCGCCCGACGGCGATCGCCGGTCAGATCGTCGCCGTGATGGGTCTGAAGGACACCACCACCGGCGACACCCTGTCCGACCCGACCCACCAGGTCGTGCTCGAGTCGATGACGTTCCCGGCCCCGGTCATCAACGTCGCCATCGAGCCGAAGACCAAGGGTGACCAGGAGAAGCTGTCCACCGCCATCCAGCGGCTGGCCGAGGAGGACCCGTCCTTCCAGGTCCGCCGTGACGAGGAGACCGGTCAGACGGTCATCTGGGGCATGGGCGAGCTTCACCTCGAGATCCTCGTCGACCGCATGCGTCGCGAGTTCAAGGTCGAGGCCAACGTCGGCCGCCCGCAGGTGGCCTACCGCGAGACCATCCGCCGCAAGGTGGAGAAGATCGACTACACCCACAAGAAGCAGACCGGTGGTTCCGGTCAGTTCGCGCGGGTGATCATCAACCTCGAGCCGCTGGGCGAAGGCAACGACGGCTACGAGTTCGAGAACAAGGTCACCGGTGGCCGCGTCCCGAGGGAGTACATCCCGTCGGTCGACGCCGGCGCCCAGGAGGCCGCCGAGTTCGGCGTGCTGGCCGGTTACCCGATGGTGGGCGTGAAGGTTACGCTGACCGACGGTGCGGCCCACGACGTGGACTCCTCGGAAATGGCGTTCAAGATCGCCGGTTCGATGGCCTTCAAGGAGGCCGCGCGCAAGGCGGACGCCGTGCTCCTCGAGCCGATGATGGCCGTCGAGGTGACCACGCCCGAGGACTACATGGGTGACGTCATCGGTGACCTCAACGGTCGCCGCGGGCAGATCCAGGCGATGGACGACCGGGCCGGCGCCAAGGTCGTCCAGGCGCTCGTGCCGCTGTCTGAGATGTTCGGCTACGTGGGTGACCTGCGTAGCAAGACGCAGGGGCGCGCGAGCTACAGCATGCAGTTCGACTCCTACGCGGAGGTGCCTCCGGGCATCGCCAAGGAGATCGTCGCGAAGGCCCGGGGCGAGTAGTTTCCAGTCCGATCCCGCGAGGGATCGGACCGGGACTTCTGTCCTGGTCCCTGGTGGGGTGGTGAGAGCCACCCCACCGCCAAGGGGTTCGGGAGTTCCCGGGCCCGAGTGTGTAGACGAAAGTCAGTCAGATTCTCAAGGAGAGAACCAGTGGCTAAGGCCAAGTTCGAGCGGACCAAGCCGCACATGAACATCGGCACCATTGGGCACATCGACCACGGCAAGACCACGCTGACCGCGGCGATCACCAAGGTGCTCCACGACCGTTTCCCCGAGCTCAACAAGGCGACCCCGTTCGACAAGATCGACAAGGCGCCGGAGGAGAAGGCTCGCGGTATTACGATCTCCATCGCGCACGTCGAGTACCAGACGGAGAAGCGTCACTACGCGCACGTTGACTGCCCGGGTCACGCCGACTACGTCAAGAACATGATCACCGGTGCCGCTCAGATGGACGGCGCCATCCTCGTGGTCGCCGCCACCGACGGCCCGATGCCGCAGACGAAGGAGCACGTCCTCCTGGCCCGCCAGGTCGGCGTTCCCTACATCGTCGTGGCTCTGAACAAGTCCGACATGGTGGACGACGAGGAGATCCTGGAGCTCGTCGAGCTCGAGGTCCGTGAGCTCCTGTCCGCTCAGGAGTTCCCCGGCGACGACCTGCCCGTCGTCCGCGTCTCCGCGCTCAAGGCTCTTGAGGGCGACGAGAAGTGGGCCGACAGCATCGTCGAGCTGATGAACGCCGTGGACGAGAACGTCCCCGAGCCCCCGCGTGAGACGGAGAAGCCGTTCCTCATGCCGGTCGAGGACGTCTTCTCGATCACCGGTCGCGGCACCGTCGTCACCGGTCGTATCGAGCGCGGCATCGTCAAGGTCAACGAGCAGGTCGACATCATCGGCATCAAGCCGGAGAAGACGACGACCACCGTCACCAGCATCGAGATGTTCAACAAGATGCTCGACGAGGGTCACGCGGGTGACAACGCCGCCCTGCTGCTCCGCGGCATCAAGCGCGACGACGTCGAGCGCGGCCAGTGCATCATCAAGCCGGGCACGACCACCCCGCACACCGAGTTCACCGGCCAGGTCTACATCCTGTCCAAGGACGAGGGCGGCCGTCACACGCCGTTCTTCAACAACTACCGTCCTCAGTTCTACTTCCGTACGACTGACGTGACCGGTGTTGTGAACCTCCCCGAGGGCACCGAGATGGTCATGCCGGGCGACAACACCGAGATGCGCGTTGAGCTGATCCAGCCCATCGCCATGGAGGAAGGCCTCAAGTTCGCGATCCGTGAGGGTGGCCGCACCGTCGGCGCCGGCCGGGTCGTGAAGATCATCAAGTAGCTTGACCGTCGGGGCGGCGGTCGGCCCCGAACCTTCGGGCCGACCGCCGCACCACGTAGGGCCCCCATGCAGAGGCGCCGTGATCCAGCAGTCACTTCGGCCGAGTGACCGAAGTCACTGCCGGATCACGGAAGAAAAGGCAGATCGACTACGTCTGCCTCGTGGGGTAAATGCGGGGTTGCACCTGCATGAACACACAGCGGCACAGGCCGCACGATACTTTTTCAGACGACAGCGAAGGACACCGAGGCCACTATGGCGGGACAGAAGATCCGCATTCGGCTCAAGGCCTATGACCACGAGGTCATCGACAGCTCGGCCAAGAAGATCGTCGAGACGGTGACGCGGACTGGCGCGAAGGTCGCGGGCCCGGTGCCGCTGCCGACCGAGAAGAACGTGTACTGCGTCATCCGCTCGCCGCACAAGTACAAGGACAGCCGCGAGCACTTCGAGATGCGCACGCACAAGCGGCTGATTGACATCATCGACCCGACCCCCAAGACGGTTGACTCGCTCATGCGGCTCGACCTCCCCGCGGGTGTCGACATTTCGATCAAGCTCTGAGGGAACGCACTGACATGGCTAAGACGATCAAGGGCGTCCTGGGCAAGAAGCTCGGCATGACCCAGGTCTTCGACGCGGACAACCGGCTCGTTCCGGTCACCGTGGTCGAGGCCGGTCCGTGCGTGGTGACCCGCGTCCGCACCGCAGAGAAGGACGGCTACTCCGCCGTTCAGCTCGGCTTCGGGCAGGTCGACCCCCGGAAGGTCAACAAGCCGCTCGGCGACTACCTGCGTAAGCACGACATCACCCCGCGCCGTTACTTCGCGGAGATCCGCACCGACGACGCGAGCGACTACACCCTGGGCCAGGAGCTGCTGGCCGACACCTTCGAGGCGGGCCAGTTCGTCGACGTGACGGGCAAGAGCAAGGGCAAGGGCTTCGCCGGTGTCATGAAGCGGCACGGCTTCGGTGGTCTGGGCGCGTCGCACGGTACGCAGCGCAAGCACCGCTCGCCGGGTTCCATCGGTGGCTGCGCCACCCCGGGCCGCGTTTTCAAGGGTCTGCGCATGGCTGGTCGGATGGGTAACGTCCGCACCACTGTGCAGAGCCTCAAGGTTCACGCCGTGGACGCCGAGAAGGGCCTCATCCTGATCAAGGGTGCGATCCCCGGCGCCAACGGCAGCCTGGTCCTCGTCCGTACCGCTGCCAAGAAGGGGGCTGCCAAGTGAGCACCACTATTGACGTCCTCGACGCCAGCGGCGCGAAGGCCGGCACCGTTGACCTGCCCGAAGACATCTTCGGCGCCAAGGTCAACGTCCCGCTGATCCACCAGGTGGTCGTGGCCCAGCTCGCCGCTCGCCGGCAGGGCACCCACAAGGCCAAGACCCGTGGTGAGGTCTCCGGCGGCGGCAAGAAGCCGTACCGCCAGAAGGGCACCGGCCGCGCCCGCCAGGGCTCGACCCGCGCGCCGCAGTTCACCGGCGGTGGCGTCGTCCACGGCCCCGTGCCGCGCGACTACTCGCAGCGCACGCCCAAGAAGATGAAGGTCGCCGCCCTGCGTGGCGCCCTGTCCGACCGGGCGAGCGGCAACCGCGTGCACGTGGTGAGCTCCCTGGTCTCGGGCGAGACGCCCAAGACCAAGGCCGCTCTGGAGGCCCTGCGCAAGGTCACCCAGTCCGCCCGCGTCCTTGTCGTGGTCGACAGCGACGACGAGCTGACCTGGATGAGCCTGCGCAACGCTCCCGAGGTCCACCTGCTGGACGCCGGGCAGCTCAACACCTACGACGTGCTCGTGCACGACGACGTCGTTTTCACCCAGGAGGCGTACGACCAGGTCGTGGCGCGGCTGAGTGGCGGGAAGGAAGACGCCTGATGGAGAAGATCGCCGACCCGCGCGACATCATCATCAAGCCGGTCGTCTCTGAGAAGAGCTACGGCCTGATCGATGAGAACAACAAGTACACGTTCCTGGTGAAGAAGACCGCGAACAAGACCCAGGTCAAGATCGCCGTTGAGCAGATCTTCGGGGTCAAGGTCACCAGCGTGAACACGATCAACCGGCAGGGCAAGCGCAAGCGCACCCGTACCGGCTTCGGCAAGCGTCCCGACACCAAGCGCGCGATCGTGAGCCTGGTCGAGGGCGATCGGATCGACATCTTCGGTCAGATCGGCTAGCAGCCATAGAAGTGAGTGGGCTCCCCGAGGAGCCCGCGGGGTGAGACCGTCGCACTTCGGTGCGGCGGGCTCACCCATGTAACCGACGAAGGATGAACGAAAAAGATGGGCATCCGTAAATACAAGCCGACGACTCCGGGTCGCCGCGGATCCAGTGTCTCGGACTTCTCCGAGATCACCCGCAGCACTCCTGAGAAGTCGCTGCTTGCGCCCCTTCACAGCAAGGGCGGCCGCAACGTACACGGCCGGGTCACCGCTCGCCACCAGGGCGGCGGTCACAAGCGCGCCTACCGGATCATTGACTTCCGCAGGCATGACAAGGACGGCATCCCGGCCAAGGTCGCTCACATCGAGTACGACCCCAACCGCACCGCCAACATCGCACTGCTCCACTACGCCGACGGCGAGAAGCGCTACATCATCGCGCCGACCGGCCTCAAGCAGGGTGACCGGATCGAGAACGGTCCCGCCGCCGACATCAAGCCGGGCAACTGCCTGCCGCTGCGCAACATCCCGACCGGTACCTTCATCCACGCGGTGGAGCTCCGTCCGGGTGGTGGCGCCAAGCTCGGTCGTTCCGCGGGCGCTCAGATCCAGCTCCTCGCCAAGGAGGGCACCTACGCCACGCTGCGTATGCCGTCCGGTGAGATGCGCATGGTGGACGTGCGCTGCCGCGCCACCGTCGGTCAGGTCGGCAACGCCGAGCAGGCCAACATCAACTGGGGCAAGGCCGGTCGTATGCGGTGGAAGGGCAAGCGCCCGACCGTCCGCGGTGTCGCCATGAACCCCGTCGACCACCCGCACGGTGGTGGTGAGGGTAAGACCTCCGGTGGTCGTCACCCGGTGAACCCCAAGGGCAAGCCCGAGGGCCGTACCCGTCAGGCGAACAAGGCCAGCGACAGGCTGATCATCCGCCGTCGGTCCAAGAGGAAGAAGCGGTAGGAGCAGCCGAAATGCCACGTAGCCTTAAGAAGGGCCCCTTCGTGGACGACCACCTTCAGAAGAAGGTCGACGTCCAGAACGAGAAGGGCACCAAGAACGTCATCAAGACGTGGTCGCGTCGCTCCATGATCGTTCCCGACATGCTCGGGCACACGATCGCTGTGCACGACGGCCGCAAGCACGTCCCGGTGTTCGTCACCGAGTCGATGATCGGTCACAAGCTCGGAGAGTTCGCCCCGACGCGGACGTTCCGCAGCCACGTCAAGGAAGACCGCCGCAGCCGGCGGTAAGCGTCCCGGAAGTAGGAGAAAGCGATGGAAGCCAGGGCTCAGGCGCGGTTCGTCCGTGTCACGCCCCTCAAGGCCCGCCGCGTGGTGGACCTTATTCGCGGGCTGCCCGCTTCGGAGGCGCAGGCCGTGCTGCAGTTCGCTCCCCAGTCGGCGAGCGAGCCGATCTACAAGGTGCTCAGCTCCGCCATGGCGAACGCCGAGCACAACTTCGATCTCGACCCCAACACGCTCTTCGTGAGCCGTGCGTGGGTCGACGAGGGCCCGACGCTGAAGCGGTTCCGTCCGCGTGCACAGGGTCGCGCCTATCGGATCAACAAGCGGACGAGCCACATCACCGTGATCGTGGAGTCCCGCGAGCCGAAGGGAAGGACCCGATAGTGGGCCAGAAGGTTAACCCGCACGGGTTCCGCCTCGGCATCACGACCGACTTCAAGAGCCGGTGGTACGCCGACAAGCTGTACAAGTCGTATGTCGCCGAGGACGTGGCGATCCGTCGCATGCTGCAGAAGGGCATGGAGCGGGCCGGCATCTCCAAGGTCGAGATCGAGCGCACGACGGACCGCGTGCAGGTGGACATCCACACCGCGCGTCCCGGCATCGTCATCGGCCGCCGCGGCGCCGAGGCCGACCGGATCCGTGGCGACCTGGAGAAGCTGACCAAGAAGCAGGTCCAGCTCAACATCCTCGAGGTCAAGAACCCGGAGATCGACGCGCAGCTCGTCGCGCAGGGCGTGGCCGAGCAGCTGTCGAGCCGTGTGTCGTTCCGCCGCGCCATGCGCAAGGCGATGCAGTCGGCCATGAAGTCCGGCGCCAAGGGCATCCGTGTCCAGTGCTCCGGTCGTCTGGGCGGCGCCGAGATGTCCCGCTCGGAGTTCTACCGCGAGGGCCGCGTGCCCCTGCACACGCTCCGCGCGGACATCGACTACGGCTTCTACGAGGCCCGTACGACCTTCGGCCGCATCGGCGTGAAGGTCTGGATCTACAAGGGCGAGGCTCCGACGAGCCGCGCCGAGCGTGAGGCGGCCGCCGCCGGCGCTCGTGCCGGCCAGCGTCGCGAGCGCGACGACCGTCGTGGTGGCGGCGGCGACCGTCCGCGTCGTGGTGGCGGCGACCGCCCCCGTCGTGGCGGCGGCCGTGGCGACCGCGCCCCCCGCAACGAGGCGGCCTCGCAGGCCGCCCCCGAGACCGGCCCGGCTGCGCAGCCGGGTGCTGAAGGGAGCTGACCATGCTGATCCCGCGCAGGGTCAAGCACCGCAAGCAGCACCGGCCTGACCGCAGCGGAGCCGCCAAGGGCGGCACCAGGGTCGTGTTCGGCGAGTTCGGCATCCAGGCTGTTGAGCACTCCTACGTGACCAACCGCCAGATCGAGTCCGCTCGTATCGCCATGACCCGTCACATCCGCCGTGGCGGCAAGGTGTGGATCAACATCTACCCCGACCGTCCCCTCACCAAGAAGCCCGCCGAGACCCGCATGGGTTCCGGTAAGGGCTCGCCGGAGTGGTGGATCGCCAACGTCAAGCCCGGACGCGTGATGTTCGAGCTGTCCGGCGTTGCGGAGTCGGTCGCGCGTGAGGCGCTCACCAGGGCGATCCACAAGCTGCCGATGAAGTGCAAGATCGTTAAGCGTGAAGTGGGTGAGGCGTGATGGCTAAGGGCCTGACCGCCGGCGAGCTGCGAGTGGAGGACCAGGACACCCTGGTCCAGAAGCTCAAGGAGGCCAAGGAGGAGCTGTTCAACCTCCGCTTCCAGGCGGCGACCGGTCAGTTGGAGAGCCACGGGCGGCTGCGCGCCGTCCGCCGCGAGATCGCCCGTATCTACACCGTGATGCGCGAGCGCGAGCTGGGCATCGTCACGGTCGAGAAGGAGACGAGCGATGGCTGAGACCACCGAGACCACCGAGACCACCGAGACCACCGAGAACGGCGACTCCCGGAACTTCCGCAAGGTCCGCGAGGGCCTCGTCGTCAGCGACAAGATGGACAAGACCGTCGTCGTCGCCGTCGAGGACCGCGTGAAGCACCGTCTGTACGGCAAGGTCATCCGCCGTACGACCAAGTACAAGGCGCACGACGAGGCCAACGCCTGCGGCGTCGGCGACCGCGTGCTGCTGATGGAGACCCGCCCCCTCTCCGCCACCAAGCGGTGGAGGGTCGTGGAGATCCTGGAGAAGGCCAAGTAAGGCCCTCTCGACATACCGCGCCTCGTGGGGGCTCCCAGAGCCCCCATGACGGCGTCCAAGGACGCGGGGCCGCAAAGCCCCGCGTCGCCTGCGGTGCGGCGCCCTCTGGGGCGCTGTGGCCGTGGGAACAAGACAATGCCAGGTTCCGCCAGGCTCAGAGATGAGAACCGGCGCGACTAACAGGAGTAGACGTGATCCAGCAGGAGTCGCGGCTCAAGGTCGCCGACAACACGGGCGCGAAGGAGATCCTTTGCATCCGCGTTCTCGGTGGCTCGGGCCGACGCTACGCCGGTATCGGCGACATCATCGTCGCGACAGTCAAGGACGCGCTGCCGGGCAGCACGGGCGTCAAGAAGGGCGACGTGGTCAAGGCCGTCGTCGTCCGCACGGTCAAGGAGCGGCGCCGGCCCGACGGCTCCTACATCCGCTTCGACGAGAACGCCGCCGTCATCATCAAGGACAGCGGTGACCCTCGTGGCACTCGTATCTTCGGCCCGGTCGGCCGCGAGCTGCGCGACAAGAAGTTCATGCGCATCATCTCGCTCGCCCCGGAGGTGTTGTAAATGCCGAAGTCGCTGCACGTGAAGAAGGGTGACCTGGTCCAGGTCATCGCGGGCAAGGACAAGGGTGCCAAGGGCCGTGTGATCGCCACTCTCCCGCGCGAGGACCGCGTGGTGGTCGAGGGCATCAACATGATCAAGAAGCACTCCAAGGAGACCCACCAGGGCCCGCGCGGCGCCAAGACCGGCGGCGTGCAGACCCTCGAGGCTCCGATCCACGTCTCGAACGTGAAGAAGCTCAAGGACGACAAGCCCGCCGACAAGAAGGCCGACGAGAAGAAGGCCGACGAGACGGGTGAGGACAGCTGATGACTGCCACGACCACTGAGAACGAGACCGCGACCGAGCGTCCGACGCCGCGACTCAAGACGAAGTACCGCGAGGAGATCGCGGCTCAGCTTCGCGAGCAGTTCGGCATCGAGAACGTCATGCAGATCCCGGCCCTGACCAAGATCAAGGTCAACATGGGCGTGGGCGAGGCGGCTCGCGACTCCAAGCTCATCGAAGGCGCCGTCCGCGACCTCACCGCGATCACCGGCCAGAAGCCGGCCGTCGTCCGGGCGCGCAAGTCCATCGCGCAGTTCAAGCTGCGCGAGGGCATGCCGATCGGCGCGCACGTCACGCTGCGCGGCGACCGCATGTGGGAGTTCCTCGACCGGCTGCTGGCGCTGGCCCTGCCCCGAATCAGGGACTTCCGCGGCCTGTCGCCCAAGCAGTTCGACGGCAACGGGAACTACACCTTCGGTCTGACCGAGCAGGTCATGTTCCACGAGGTCGACCAGGACAAGGTCGACCGGCCGCGGGGCATGGACATCACGATCGTGACCACCGCGAAGAACGACGACCAGGGCCGGGCGCTGCTGAAGCTCCTCGGCTTCCCGTTCAAGGAGGCCTGATCCAATGGCGAAGAAGTCGCTGATCGCCAAGGCGGGGCGCAAGCAGAAGTTCGAGGTCCGGGCCTACACGCGGTGCTCGCGCTGCGGGCGTCCGCGCGCCGTGTACAGGAAGTTCGGCCTGTGCCGTGTGTGCTTCCGTGAGATGGCGCACCGGGGCGAGCTGCCCGGCATCACCAAGTCGAGCTGGTAGATATCCTGAAGGGCGGCTCTCTCACGGGGCCGCCCCTCATGTTCGTAGTAGATCAGGGCGCCCAACGCGCCCACGACCACGCCATAGGTCCACCGGCAGAGCGCTGCTTGGCCGACTGGAAACCGTGGTGAGGAAGGCCACTGGCCATGACGATGACCGACCCGATCGCAGACATGCTCACGCGTCTGCGTAATGCGAATTCGGCGTACCACGACAGCGTGTCGATGCCGTACTCGAAGATCAAGGCGCACATCGCCGAGATCCTCCAGCAGGAGGGTTACATCCAGGCTTGGACCGTCGAAGACGCCAAGGTCGGGAAGAACCTCGTGGTGGAGCTCAAGTTCGGGCCCACCCGTGAGCGGTCGCTCGCGGGCGTGCGCCGGGTTTCCAAGCCCGGTCTGCGCGTTTATGCGAAGAAGGACAACCTGCCTCGAGTCCTGGGCGGACTGGGCGTCGCGATCATCTCGACGTCCCACGGCCTCATGACCGACAAGCAGGCCGGCAAGCGTGGCGTGGGCGGCGAAGTCCTCGCCTACGTCTGGTAGAGGGGAGGAACACAGCATGTCGCGAATCGGACGGCTGCCCATCCCTGTGCCGAGTGGCGTCGACATCACGATCGACGGCCAGGATGTCCAGGTAAAGGGCCCGAAGGGCACGCTCATTCACAAGGTCGCCGAGCCCATCAAGGTCGGGCGCGACGACGACGGCGCGATCGCCGTCACCCGGCCGAACGACGAGAACAAGGTCCGTGCGCTGCACGGCCTGTCCCGGACGCTGATCGCCAACATGGTGCAGGGCGTCACTCAGGGCTACTCCAAGAGCCTTGAGATCGTCGGCGTCGGTTACCGCGTCCAGGCCAAGGGCCCGACGCAGCTGGAGTTCTCGCTGGGCTTCAGCCACCCGGTCATCGTCGACGCCCCCGACGGCGTCAGCTTCCGCGTCGAGAAGCCGACCCTGTTCCACGTGGACGGCATCGACAAGCAGAAGGTCGGCGAGGTCGCGGCCAACATCCGCAAGTTGCGCAAGCCTGACCCGTACAAGGGCAAGGGCGTGCGTTACCAGGGCGAACAGATCCGCCGCAAGGTCGGAAAGGCTGGTAAGTAGGCATGGCTCCGAAGGTTGCGTTCAGCAAGCACACGGCTGCCCGCACCGTTTCGCGGGCCCGCCGTCACCGCCGCGTCCGCAAGTTCGTCGTCGGTACGGCCGCGCGTCCGCGCCTGGTCGTCAATCGCTCGACGCGTCACATGTTCGTCCAGATCGTGGACGACTCCGTCGGCCACACGCTGGTGAGCGCGTCCACCATGGACCCCTCGCTGCGCACGCTGGAGGCGGACAAGACGGAGAAGGCGAAGAAGGTCGGCGAGCTCCTCGCTCAGCGGGCCAAGGAAGCCGGGATCACCAAGGTCGTCTTCGACCGCGGTGGCAACCGCTACGCCGGGCGCATCGCCGCTCTGGCGGACAGCGCTCGCGAAGGCGGGCTCGAGTTCTAATGACCAACGCTGAGAAGAGGAACCACTGATGGCTGCAGCTCCGCGTCGCGGTGGCGGCACCGGTGGCGAGCGGCGGGACCGTCGTGACGATCGCCGCGGTGGCGCCGCCGACAAGGGCGTCTCGTACATCGAGCGCGTAGTGAAGATCAACCGAGTGGCCAAGGTCGTGAAGGGTGGTCGTCGCTTCAGCTTCACCGCCCTCGTCGTCGTCGGTGACGGTAACGGCCTGGTCGGCGTCGGCTACGGCAAGGCCAAGGAAGTCCCCGCGGCCATCGCCAAGGGCGTCGAAGAGGCCAAGAAGCACTTCTTCAAGGTGCCTCGGATCCAGGGCACCATCCCGCACACCGTGCAGGGCGAGGAGGCGGCCGGCGTCGTCTTCCTGCGTCCGGCCTCGGCCGGTACCGGCGTCATCGCCGGTGGCCCGGTGCGCGCGGTGCTGGAGTGCGCGGGCATCCACGACGTGCTCTCCAAGTCGCTCGGCTCCGACAACCCGATCAACATCGTGCACGCCACCGTGGCGGCTCTGAAGGGCCTCTCGCGCCCCGAGGAGATCGCCGCCCGCCGTGGCCTGCCGATCGAGGACGTGGCCCCGCCTGCCATGCTCAAGGCTCAGCGCGAGGGCCTGGCGGAGGCGGCTGCCGCGAAGGCGGTGAGCTAGTCATGGCACGCCTGAAGATCACTCAGGTTCGCTCGAAGATCGGTGGCAAGCAGAACCAGCGTGACTCGCTGCGTTCGCTTGGCCTGAAGCGAATCGGCGACGTCGTCGTCAAGGAGGACCGGCCCGAGATTCGCGGCATGGTCTCCGTGGTGACGCACCTCGTCGAGGTGGAAGAGGTCGACTAGTCATGACTGACAAGGCTCCGCTCAAGATTCACGACCTGCGTCCGGCCCCCGGCGCCAACAAGTCGAAGATCCGCAAGGGTCGCGGCGAGGCGTCCAAGGGCAAGACCGCCGGTCGCGGCACCAAGGGCTCGCACGCCCGTACCACTGTGCCTCTCGGTTTCGAGGGTGGCCAGGTGCCGCTGCAGAGGCGTCTGCCGAAGCTCAAGGGCTTCTCCAACGCCCTGTTCAAGACGACCTACCAGGTCGTCAACCTCGACAGGATCGGCGAGCTGTTCCCCGAGGGTGGCGAGGTCACCGTCGAGACTCTGGTCGCCAAGGGTGCTGTTCGCAAGAACCAGCTCGTGAAGGTGCTCGGCACCGGCGAGATCTCGGTCGCGGTGAACGTGACGGCTCACGCCTTCTCGTCCTCCGCGAAGGAGAAGATCGCCGCCGCCGGTGGTTCCGTTACCGAGCTGTAGTAACGCTATGACGAGGCGTGGGGGCTCTGACAATGGGCCCCCACGCCCGTAGTGCGTTAGAGTTCGCGAGACGGCAGGCTTCTGTCCGGCTCGTTCGACATGAGACTTCAGATGGCAGATCCCCGCACCATCGCTTACTCACAACGCCGTAAAGGCGCGCAGGAGGGACCGTGCTGACCGCGTTTACCCGGGCGTTCCGGACACCGGACCTGCGCAAGAAGTTGCTCTTCACCCTGGGCATCATCGCGCTTTTCCGTCTCGGCTCGGTTCTGCCGACCCCGGGAGTCCACGTCCAGAACCTCGCCGCCTGTTTCGACCAGGCCCGTAGTGGCGACACCGGCAACATCTACGGGATGGTCCAGCTCTTCAGCGGCGGTGCGCTGCTTAAACTGTCGGTGTTCGCGCTGGGCATCATGCCTTATATCACCGCGAGCATCATTCTCCAGCTGCTCGTCGTGGTCATTCCGCGACTCGAAGCGCTGAAGAAGGAAGGCCAATCCGGTCAGACCAAGATCACGCAGTATACGCGTTATCTGACGATCGGGCTCGCGATCCTGCAGTCGACGGCCTTCATCGCGCTGGCCCGCACCGGCCAGCTCTTCCCGAACTGCCAGCAGGACGTCCTGCTGGACCCCGACAACATCTTCATGATCGTGACGATGGTCATCATCATGACCGCCGGTACGTCGGTGATCATGTGGCTGGGCGAGCTCATCACCGACCGCGGCGTCGGCAACGGCATGTCCATCCTGATCTTCACGCAGGTCGTCGCGGTCTTCCCCTCCGAGCTGGCCAACATCTTCCAGGCGAACAAGTTCACCTTCGCCGTCGTCATGGTGGTCGGCATCTTCATGATCGCCGCGGTGGTCTTCGTCGAGCAGGCGCAGCGGCGCATCCCGGTCCAGTACGCCAAGCGCATGGTGGGCCGCAGGATGTACGGCGGCACGTCCACCTACATCCCGCTGAAGGTCAACCAGGCCGGCATCATCCCGGTCATCTTCGCCTCGTCCCTGCTCTACCTGCCGCAGCTCATCACGTCGCTCTTCCAGACCAGCGACAACGCGGTGGTCACCTGGATCTCGCAGAACCTGGCCACGGGCGACACCCCGATCTACATGGCCACGTTCTTCCTGCTGATCATCTTCTTCACCTACTTCTACGTGTCGATTACCTTCAACCCCACTGAAGTCGCCGACAACATGAAGAAGTACGGTGGATTCATTCCGGGCATCCGCCCCGGCCGTCCGACGGCTGAATACCTGAACTTCGTGCTCACCCGTCTGACCGCGCCTGGCGCGCTCTATCTGGGTCTGATCTCCATGGTCCCGATCGTCGCGCTGGCGGTGGCCGGTGCGAGCCAGAACTTCCCGTTCGGAGGGACGAGCATTCTGATCATGGTAGGCGTCGGCCTGGACACGGTGAAGCAGATCGAGAGCCAGCTGCAGCAGCGTAACTACGAAGGTTTCCTGCGGTAGTGCGTCTCGTTCTGGTTGGGCCCCCTGGAGCGGGTAAGGGGACACAGGCCCAGTACATCGCATCGAACCTGTCCATCCCGAAGATTTCGACAGGTGACATCTTCCGTGCCAACGTCTCCGGCGGCACGGATCTTGGCAAGCTGGCCAAGACGTACATGGACCGTGGTGATCTGGTGCCCGACGAGGTCACCATCGCCATGGTCCGTGACCGTCTGTCCGAGGACGACGCGCAGGACGGCTTCCTGCTCGACGGCTTCCCGAGGAACGTCGCGCAGGCGGAGATCCTGCGCGACATGCTCAAGGACTGGGGCCAGGCACTGGATCTCGTACTCGAGCTCGTCGTCGACGATGACGAGGTGGTCAGGCGGCTCGCCGGCCGGCGGACCTGCAGCCAGTGCGGACGCATCTGGCACGTCGAGTTCGACGACAAGAAGGACGACAAGTGTGACGCGTGCGGGGGCGCGCTGTTCCAGCGGGACGACGACAAGGAGGAGACCGTCAGGCACCGCCTGGAGGTCTACCAGGAGCAGACGGCTCCGCTGGTCTCCTACTACGCCGACGAGGGCATCCTGGTCGGCGTTGACGCGACCGGCCCGGTCGAGGAGGTCACTCAGCGGGCCATGGACGCGATCCGGCCGTTCCTGGGCTAGCCCAGAAGCGGCCGATTTGCGGAGGTGGCACGGGTTTCCGTGCCACCTCGCGGCTATTGTGGGGGGAATTGGGCCCCCACTGTGGCCCGTTGAGACCCAGGGGGGCAGAAGATGTTCAAGCGCAACAAACACGGCATCCAGATCAAGTCGCCGGAGCAGCTCGAGAAGATGCGGGCCGCCGGCCTCGTCGTCGGGCGCACGCTCGACCTGCTGAGGCGCTCGGTCGAGCCCGGCATGACGCCGCTCGACCTCGACGTCATCGCCGAGAAGGCGATCAGGGACGCGGGCGCCATCCCGTCCTTCAAGGGCTACCAGGGCTTCCCCGCCACCATCTGCGCGTCGGTGAACGACGAGGTGGTGCACGGCATCCCGACCAACGCCCGCAAGCTCCAAGAGGGCGACATCATCTCGATCGACTGTGGAGCGATCCTGGAGGGCTGGCACGGCGACTCCGCCGTCACCGTCCCGATCGGCGAGGTGGACCCGAAGCTGACCGAGCTGATGCGGGTCACCGAGGAGGCCATGTGGCGCGGTATCGCCGCGCTGAGGCCCGGGCGGCACCTGTCCGACATCGGGTACGAGGTCGAGCGTTACGTGAAGTCTCAGGGCCGCTACGGCATCCCTCCGGAGTACGGAGGCCACGGCATCGGCACCGAGATGCACATGGACCCGTGGATCGCCAACCACGGCAAGCCCGGCCGGGGCCCCGCGCTGGAGGAGGGCATGTGCCTGGCGATCGAGCCCATGGTCAACCTGGGCACGGAGCGCACCCGCGTGCTGGCCGACGACTGGACCGTGGTGACGATCGACGGCAAGCACTCCGCACACTTCGAACACAGCGTTGCCGTGACACATAATGGTCCTTGGGTGCTTACCGCCCTAGACGGGGGCGAATCGCGCCTGGCTCAACTTCAGCCCTAGCCGGGAGTGGGTGGGATGGCCAACAGCCCCGAGATGCGTGCCTCCGATGGTGACCGTGACCGGGTCGCCGCCATCCTCCGCGAGCACACCGCGCAGGGTCGCATCACGATGGACGAGTTCAACGAGCGGCTCGAGAACCTCTACAAGAGCAAGACCTACGGCGAACTGGCCAAGCTGACGGCCGACCTGCCCGACGTGGACTTAAGACACCTGCCCGTCAAGGCGTCCGCGGCCCAGAAGCCCTCGCAGCAGGGCATGCACAGCGGCCTGCGGGCGGCCTGGAGCGCCTGGGCGGCCGCCAGCGGCATCAACTGGGTGATCTGGCTGATCGTGAGCGTCACGGCCGGTGACCTGATCTATCCGTGGCCGCTGTGGGTGATGGGGCCGTGGGGCGTCATCCTGCTGGTCAGCACGGTCTTCGGGAACAACCAGCCGAAGCGTACGTAGGGGCTTTGTGCAGTAGTGCACTGTGTGGATTCATGCGCAGTACGGATATGCCCGGCTTCTTAACGTGAGCTGTGTCGACCACGACTCACGGAGGAAACCACATGCGCAAGCTCCTTGCGGCCACCGCCCTCGCCGGCTCGATGGCGTTCGCCGGTCTGGCCGTCGCCCCCGCCGCGCAGGCCGCCACCACCGCGTCCGCCTCCACGGCGAGCGCGAGCTGGGGCAAGTACTACTCCAGCAACAACAAGGCCTACACCTACGGCAAGACCTACAAGTCCGGCTCCAAGGTCTACACCCACTGGTACGGCAAGGAGTACTCGCCGAAGCACGGCTACGTCTGGTTCAAGTACTACTCCGGCGGCAAGTGGCACAAGTTCTACCGCCACTGGAACGGCTCGTACGACGCGACCTGGTCGGGCAAGGGGATCAAGAAGATCTACACCTGGACCTGCTGGGGCGGCAAGTACAAGTACTGCGGCTCGCAGCACCGCATCTGGGGATAGCCCGCACGACCGTGGAAGGGCCCGCCGAGAACCTCCGGCGGGCCCTTCCATGTGTGTCAGGCACCCGGGGCGTGGGGTAGACTCTTTCATGGTTGTGTCAGGACACCTGGCACGCGTTTCGCGTTTTAGGCTCAGGTGTCGTACACTCCTTAGTCGGCTCACTATGACTTTCCACGCGTCGGCGATCCTTGCTGATCGTCGCTCTCTTCGAAGCGTGAAGGTCGCGGCTGCGTAGTGAACCGGAGCCTCAGACGACCGATCAGTGAAACGCGAGGAATTTTGGCCAAGAAAGACGGCGCCATCGAGATCGAGGGCACTGTGGTCGAATCGCTCCCGAACGCCATGTTCAGGGTGCAGCTCGACAACGGCCACAAAGTCCTGGCCCACATCAGCGGACGGATGCGGATGCACTACATCCGAATTCTTCCTGACGACCGGGTTGTCGTTGAGCTGAGCCCCTACGACCTGAGTCGTGGGCGGATCGTCTACCGATACAAGTAAAGACGTCTGAGGACACGAAGGACAATGAAGGTAAAGCCGAGCGTCAAGAAGATCTGCGACAAGTGCAAGGTGATCCGCCGGCACGGTCGCGTCATGGTGATCTGCGACAACCTGCGCCACAAGCAGCGTCAGGGTTAGTCGCCGCGAGGCTTCTCCGAGTCCGCCCCGTCAGGGTGCGGGCTCGATGCATGAGGAGCCCGCAACAAGTAGTCGCGTCACACACCTGAGCAGGCAGTGATTCACTGAACCGCTCAGGAGACCCCCGGTCGGAGGCCGGGGCCCTCACCCCGGGCATTGGGGAGGGGTAGTGCGGCGCAAGACCTCCGCCACAAAGAAGGAGAATGCCCGACCATGGCTCGCCTGGTTGGCGTCGACCTCCCCCGCGACAAGCGGCTGGAGATCGCTCTCACCTACATCTACGGAATCGGCCGCACCCGTGCCCAGGAGATCCTCCAGGCCACCGGCGTGAGCGGCGACCTGCGTGTGCACCAGCTCTCCGACACCGAGCTCGTCCCGATGCGTGACTACATCGAGGCGAACTACAAGATCGAGGGTGACCTGCGCCGCGAGGTCCAGGCCGACATCCGCCGCAAGATCGAGATCGGTTGCTACCAGGGCATTCGGCACCGCAAGGGCCTGCCCGTGCACGGTCAGCGCACGCAGACCAACGCGCGCACCCGTAAGGGCAAGAAGAAGACCGTCGCCGGCAAGAAGAAGCCCGGTAAGAAGTAGTCCCGCAGCCGCGGACCGAAGACCTCAGGAGTGAAGGCAAAGAATGCCTCCTAAGAGCCGCCAGGGTGCGCCGAAGAAGGTGCGCCGCAAGGAGAAGAAGAACGTCGCTCACGGGCACGCCCACATCAAGAGCACGTTCAACAACACGATCGTCTCGATCACCGACCCCAACGGGAACGTGATCTCCTGGGCCAGCGCCGGCCACGTGGGTTTCAAGGGCTCCCGCAAGTCCACCCCGTTCGCCGCCCAGATGGCCGCCGAGAACGCCGCCCGCCGCGCCATGGAGCACGGCATGCGCAAGGTCGACGTCTTCGTCAAGGGTCCCGGCTCCGGCCGCGAGACCGCGATCCGCTCGCTGCAGGCCACCGGCCTGGAGGTGGGTTCGATCCAGGACGTCACCCCGGTTCCGCACAACGGTTGCCGGCCGCCGAAGCGCCGCCGCGTCTGAATTAGCCCAGGAGATACAGAGAAATGGCTCGTTACACGGGCGCGGACTGCAAGCTCTGCCGTCGCGAGAAGACCAAGCTCTTCCTCAAGGGCAGCAAGTGCGAATCCGCCAAGTGCCCCATCGAGATCCGTCCTTACCCCCCGGGTGAGCACGGCCGCGGACGCCCCAAGGAGTCCGAGTACCAGCTTCAGCTTCGCGAGAAGCAGAAGACCCGCCGCATCTACGGCGTCCTCGAGAAGCAGTTCCACAACTACTACGAGGAGGCCGCGGGCAAGACCGGCAAGTCGGGTGAGGTGCTGCTCCAGATCCTGGAGAGCCGTCTCGACAACGTCGTCTACCGCGCCGGTTTCGCGCAGTCGCGTGACGCCGCCCGCCAGCAGGTCCGTCACGGGCACTTCCTGGTGAACGGCAAGAAGGTCGACATCCCGTCGTACCGCGTTCGCGAGCACGACATCATCGAGGTGCGCGAGACCAAGCGCAACCTGCTGCCGTACGAGGTGGCCCGCGCCACCGCCGGCGAGCGCACGGTTCCCGCGTGGCTCGGCGTCGTGCCCGAGAAGCTCCGCGTCCTGGTTCACCAGCTGCCGGTTCGCCAGCAGATCGACACCCAGGTCCAGGAGCAGCTCATCGTCGAGTACTACTCGAAGTAAGTAGTAACTCGTCCGGTCGGGGTGCGGCATGCCGTGCCCCGACTAGGCTGTTTATCGGAGTGGCGTCATATAGCGGTCGCCACACGAACAAGGGGAGACCCGCACATGCTGATCGCTCAGCGTCCGACTCTTCTCGAAGAGTCGATCGACGAGACCCGGTCCCGATTCGTCATCGAGCCGCTGGAGCCGGGCTTCGGCTACACCATCGGCAACTCCCTGCGGCGCACGCTGCTGTCGTCCATCCCGGGCGCGGCCGTGACGAGCATCCGCATCGAGGGCGTGCTGCACGAGTTCTCGACCGTTCCCGGGGTCAAGGAAGACGTCACCGACATCATCCTGAACCTCAAGGAGCTGGTCGTCTCCTCCGAGCACGACGAGCCGGTCGTGATGTACCTGCGCAAGCAGGGCCCGGGTGAGGTCACCGCCGCCGACATCGCGCCTCCGGCCGGTGTCGAGGTGCACAACCCCGAGCTGCGCATCGCCACGCTCAACGGCAAGGCGAAGCTGGAGATGGAGCTGACCGTCGAGCGCGGTCGCGGCTACGTCTCCGCCGCGCAGAACAAGCAGCCGGGCCAGGAGATCGGCCGGATCCCGATCGACTCCATCTACTCCCCGGTGCTCAAGGTCACCTACAAGGTCGAGGCGACCCGAGTCGAGCAGCGCACCGACTTCGACCGCCTCATCCTCGACGTCGAGACCAAGCCGGCGATGAAGCCCCGCGACGCGGTGGCCTCCGCCGGTAAGACCCTCGTCGAGCTCTTCGGCCTGGCCCGCGAGCTCAACGTCGAGGCCGAGGGCATCGACATCGGCCCCTCGCCGACCGACGCCGCCCTCGCCGCCGATCTGGCACTGCCGATCGAGGAGCTTAACCTCACCGTCCGCTCCTACAACTGCCTCAAGCGCGAGGGCATCCACACCGTGGGTGAGCTCGTCGCCCGCAGCGAGCAGGACCTGCTCGACATAAGGAACTTCGGCGCCAAGTCGATCGAAGAGGTCAAGCAGAAGCTGCACGAGATGTCGCTGGCGCTCAAGGACTCCCCGCCCGGGTTCGACCCGAGCGCGGTGGCCGGCGGCGGCTACGACGACGACGACAGCGCGTACGTCGAGACCGAGCAGTACTGATTCACCGTCAGCCCCCGCGTGTGATCGCGGGGGCTCAATAACGGACCGCGCTGTGACCGCGGTCCGGCCCGACTCCGGTACCTGGTACGGCCGGGGCGGGTTCATCCAGGAGGAGAAAGACCATGCCCAAGCCCACCAAGGGTGCACGTCTTGGCGGCAGCCCGGCGCACGAGCGGCTGATCCTGGCCAACCTGGCCACCGATCTGTTCCGCCACGGCAAGATCCGCACGACGGTCACGAAGGCCAAGCGCCTGCGTCCGCTGGCGGAGCGCCTGATCACCAAGGCGAAGAAGGGCGACATCCACAACCGGCGTCAGGTCCTGACCGTCGTTCGGGACAAGGGCGTCGTGCACCACCTGTTCACCGAGCTGGCGGTCACGTTCGCCGAGCGTCCCGGTGGCTACACCCGCATCACCAAGATCGGTCCGCGTAAGGGCGACAACGCCCCGATGGCGGTCATCGAGCTGGTGACGGAGCCGCTGAACGGTGTCACCACCCGCCGCACCGAGGCTCAGGCCGCCCCGGCCGCTGCGGCTGCTCCGGCTGAGGAGGAGACCGAGGCTGAGGCCCCCGCCGAGGAGCCGAAGGCTGAGGCCTCTGAGGCCGCTGCCGACGAGGCTCCCGCTGAGGCTCCTGAGGCGAAGAAGGACGAGGCCTGATCTTTCAGGCTGGATGAGACGGGCCCGGATCCCCTGGCGGGGGTTCGGGCCCGTTTCCGTATATGAGGGAGAACATCGTGGTACGGCTCCGCCTCGACCTCGCGTACGACGGGACGGACTTCTCCGGCTGGGCCAGGCAGCCGGGGCTGCGCACCGTCCAGGGGGAGATCGAGCAGGCGCTCGGCCGGATCCTGCGGCTCGACGGGCCCGTGATGCTGACCGTGGCCGGGCGCACCGACGCGGGGGTGCACGCGCGGGGGCAGGTGGCCCACGTGGACGTGCCTGAGGCGGCGCTGGGGGAGCTGGACGGGAATCGGGGGCCCCTGGACGTCGATGAGCGGCTCTCTGCGCTCGTGCGGCGGCTCGGTGGTGTCCTGGAGCCAGATGTACGGATTTATCGGGTCTCGGTGGCTCCTGAGGGCTTTGACGCACGATTCTCCGCCATGTTCCGGCGGTACGCGTACCGGGTGAGTGACGCTCCCGGCGGCGTCGACCCGCTGCGGCGGCGCGAGGTGGTCTGGCACAACCGGCCCCTCGACCTCGACGCGATGAACGCGGCCGCCGCCCGGCTGGTCGGGGAGCACGACTTCGCGGCGTTCTGCAAGAAACGCGAAGGGGCCACGACGATCAGGGAGCTGCAGCGGCTGGAGTGGGCCCGCCAGGCGGACGGCGTGCTGGAGGCCACGGTCGTGGCCGACGCGTTCTGCCACTCGATGGTGCGGGCGCTGGTCGGGTCGCTGCTGGCGGCCGGTGACGGACGGCGGCCGGTGGAATGGCCGGGCGAGGTGCTGGCGCGGGCCGTACGGGACTCGGGGGTGCATGTCGCGCCCGCGCACGGCCTGTGCCTGGAAGAGGTGGGGTACCCGCCGGAGGCTGAGCTCGCCGCGCGGGCGCTAGCCACGCGGCGAGTACGGACGGCGGCCTCGGCCCCTGCCTCAGGTTCTGCCTCGGCCTCTGCCCAAGGCCCTGCCTCGACCCCTGGCTCAGCCCTTCGTGATGCGGCGTTCGAGGACGAGTGACGTCTGGTCCCGGAACGCCCCGCTGACCTTGGGCAACGTCTTGTCCTTGGCCTCCGGCGTGTGGCCGTCGGCGTGGGTGGCGTAGCTGAAGACGATGTAGCGGCCCCAGACCAGGCCCGCCGCGTAACCGCCGGCGATGTGCACCCGCTCGCCGCCCGAGTCGTCCGGGCCGGGCAGCGGGCGGAACCAGACGTTGCGGGACAGGTTCTTGACCTGGTCGGCGGTGGCCGCGGCCGTCTTGTCGGGCAGGACGGCGATGCCGGTGGTGACGGCGTAACGGCGCTTGCTGTCGACGTAGGTCGCCCGCAGGACGCGGCTGCACTTCTGCTCCTTCAGCGCGTCGGCGAACGCGCCCGTGGCCGCCTTCTCGCAGGTCGTCTCCATGTGCGCCTTGACCCTGGTGAACGTGGTGCCCGCCGCGCTCACCTTCTTCTTCGGGAACGCCTCCGACAGCGACAACTTCTGCGGGTCCGTCTGCTCCGAGTTCAGGATCGACGTGCCGGCCGCCTCCGGTGGGGAGGACTGCTCGGTGGTGATGCTCGGTGATGCGCCGACGCGGGTCGCGGCCGTCGTGGGCGGGGCGCCGCTCACCGCCTGGAAGGCGAAGAAACCGCCCGTCGCCACGCCTGCCAGGGCCAGCGCGCCCAGCGTGACCAGCAGGGCCCGCTTGCTCTTCGCCGGTGGCGGGGGTGGGGGCGGGGTCTGGAACGGGGGCTGTTTGAACGCGCCCGGAGGGAAGACCGGGGCGCCTGCCTGGGGTCTGGCCACGTCCAGGGATGTGGACGGGCGGTGGCCCCAGGTGTCTCGGGAGAAAGGGAGCTCGGGCAGTTTGTCACCGGTGGGGGGTGTGGGGGGCCAGACGGGGACGTCGCCTGGCTCGGGTGGGCGGGGGTGCTCTTCCGTTGCTGGTACGGGGGCCGACAGGGGGGTGGAGTGGGCGCCGGGGAGGGGGAGGCCCAGCCTTGTGTCGTCGGGCTGGAGGTCGTCGGGGTGGCCCTCATGGGGTGTCGCCTGGGTGGTCTCGTCGGCGTTCCCATGGGCGGCGTTCCCGTGGGAGGCGCTTCCGTGGGCGATCTTTTCGGCGGGGGGCGGGTGGGGGGTGGCGGGCGTGCCGGGGTGGGGCGAATGGTCGGGCGCGTTCGAGGCTCCGGGCGCGTCGGGGTGGCGCGATGGGCCGGGCGCGTTCGAGGCTCCGGGCGCGTCGGGGTGGCGCGATGGGCCGGGCGCGTTCGAGGCTCCGGGCGCGTCGGAGTAGTGCGGTGAGCCGGTCGCGTCTGAGGCTCCCGGCGTGTCGAGGTAGTGCGATGGGCCGGGCGCGTCGGCATGGTGTGCGGTGCCGGGGGCGTCTTGGGGGGTTGGGAGCGGGTGGATGCCGTCCGGTGGGGTGGTGGCGTCTTCGGGCGACGGGTCGGTGGCAGGGTGGAACGGGTGGGGGCCCGCGGGGTTCGTGGCGTCCTGCTCGGTGGGCGCGGGCGTGCCCTGGGACGGGTGCTGGGCGGCGTCCCGCTTGGCGGCCTCGGGGTCGAAGTAGTGGGCCGGGCGGGGGAAGCCCTCGGGGTTGGTGGCGTTCGGGTCGAAGGGCGGTAGGAGGTTCGGCTCGTCGGGCTCGGCCTCCAGCTCGCCCGTCGCGGCCGGCCACGGGGGGATGGCGTGCGGGTCCAGGGGGGCGGGCCAGGCCGGCATGCCCGCCGCGGCGGCGGTGAACGCCGGTGGCGGCTCCCAGGGCGGGGCGCCGGGGACCACCGGGTCCGTCGGCCAGCGGTTCGTGTCCCGGGCTTGATCGTCGTGCGGCTGGTCCCAGGGGCGGATGTCCTGGAGGCGGCCCGGACGGGTCTGGTCGTCTCCGGCCTGCCAGGGGTGGTCGGGGGCGGGGGTGCCGAAGGGGGTGAAGCCGGTCGGGGGTGCGGCGAACGGCTCCTGGTAGGCGGGCGGCCTGAAACCCTGATCGGCGGGCGGCTCCTGGCCTGGCTGCGGCGCGAACGGCGGCTGGCCGGGCGCGGGCTCCTGACCGGGCTGGGCGTTGAACGGCGGGTGGCCCGGGTCCTGGGTGGGGTGCTGTGGGTTGAAGGCGTGCTGGTCGCCGGGTGGCGGGCCGAAGGGCGAGGGGTCGGCGGGTGGCTCCCAGCTCGGGTGTTGCCGGGCGAAGGCGTGCTGGTCGGACGACGGCTGGCCGAAGGGCGGGTAATCCTGCCCGAGAGCGGTGTGCTCATGCCTGAGAGCTGGGTGCTGACGCCCGGGCGCCGGGTGCGTCGGTCCGGGAGCCGGGTGCTCATGCTCGGGTGCCGGGTGCGTCGGTCCGGGAGCCGGGTGCTCATGCTCGGGCGCCGGGTGCGTCGGCCCGGGGGACGGGTGCTCATGCCCGGAGGCTGGGTGCGTCGGCCCGGGAGGCGGGTGCTCCTCGCTGTGGTGGCCGAAGGCGTGCGGGCCGGACTGGGGGACGCCGGAGGGCCCGTGGTCGGGGTGGGCATGGTCGGGGTGGGCGGGGTCCGAGAACCAGTCGTATTGGGTGGCGTCGTCGCCCGGCACCTCCCATGGCTGGGCGCCGGGCGACGCCTCCAGGTCGGACGACGGCCCCCGCAGGACGGGCGGGACGGGACGCGCGTCGGCGTCCGCCGTCTCGTCGGATGGAGTGTCGAAGGGAACGTCGGATGGAGTGAACGCCGCTGGAACGTCTCGCCCGTTGGTCTGGCCGAAGCTCGGCGGTGGCGTCGCGGGGGCGGCCGAGCGGTCGGCTTCCCTGCGATCGTGCTCAGACCCGGGTTCCTGGCCACGCATAGCTGGAAGCGTAGCGAGAGTAGCGAGATCGTTATGTCGGTATGGGCGTTCCCACAGGCATCACGGGTTCCCTACATGCGCATATGCCCCACAAAGACCGCTCAGCTCAGTGCGCTGCCGGACAGCGCACGGTGGTCCATGGCCTGGAACACGGTGGCCTTGGTGATGTCGTTGATGGCCTCGGAGATCCGCTTCTGCCCCTTGGAGTCGGGTTTCGTGCCGTCCTTGTTCTGGAACCAGACCAAGATCGCATAGTGCCCGTACGTGGACACCTTCGCACCGCCCGCGCCCGAGCCGAGGAGCTTCGTGACGCTGTCCTTGCCCGCCAGCGGCTTGACGTAGTTCTGGTCGTCGCCGCTCTTGGCCACCTTGCCGGCGTTCTTGCTCGTGCTCAGGTTCGCCACGCCGACCGTGCCGATCACCTTGCCCGCCTTGTCGCGGAAGCTCGCGCGCAGGAACTGGGTGCACTTCGCCGACTTCAGCGCCTTCTTGAGCGCGTCGCCCAGAGCGCCGTCGTCGCACTTCTTGTCCTTGCTGGTGACCGTCATCTCGTAGCCGCGGCCCGACACCGTGAACTTCTTCTTCGAGCCGAAGACCTCCTTGACCGAGATCGCGTCCGGGTCGGTCTCGCGGTCGGCCGCGAACCCGTACTTGCCGGGCGGGGCCGACGGCAGCGGCGCCGAGGTCTGCCTGGGGGCGGCGGTCTCGGCCGAGGTGGGGGAGTCGGCGTTCCACATCAGGTAGAGGCCGCCGCCGAGCAGGCCGAGCACGACCACGCCGCCGATCGTGGCCAGCAGCGGCCCGCGCGAGCGGCCGCCCTCGTCGTACGGGCTCCAGCCGACCTTGCTCTGCGGGGCTCGCGAGGGGTCGTCCGCCTTGTTGTTCTTCTGCTGGTCGGTGTCGTCCGCGTCCGCGCGGTCCTTGCGGTCCTTGCGGGAGCGGCGGGACTTGCCGGACGCGGGGGCGTCGTCGGCGAAGGGGTCCGCGGCGAACGGGTCCTTGCCGCGGGGGCCGGGCTCGGGGCCGTCGGGGTCGGCCGCGCGCTTGCCGCGGCGTCCTGGGCCGCGTCCTCCCGGGCGGGCGTCGGGACGTGCGTCGGGGCCGGATCCTGCGTTGGGACGTCCGTCGGGACCGGAGTTGGGACGTCCGTCGGGGCCGGGACCGCCTTGCCCGGGGCCCTGTCCAGGACCTTGTCCGGGTCCGGGCCCCTGACCGAAGCCGTGTGCGCCGGGGCCGCCTGGGCCGTGTGCGCCTGGGCCCTGTGAGCCTGGACCTTGTGCGCCTGGACCCTGTGGGCCTGGGCCTTGCGAGCCGAGGCCGGGAGCGGGGCCGTGGGGGCCGCCGCCGCCGAAGGGGCCGCCCGCGAAGGGGTCGCCGCCGAACGGGTCGGCGCCGAAGGGGTTGCCGGACTGCGGGCCGTTCTGGGGGCCGCCGGAGGATCGGCCGGGGCCGCCAGGGCCTCCGTCGGCTCCGCGACCGGGGCCACCGCCCAGACCGTCGCGCTGGCCGCCGTTGCCGGGGGCACCGGGGTCGCCGCCGGGATTGCTGCCGCCTGGGCCGCCGGGGTTGCCGCTGGTGAAGAAGCTGCCGGAGGGGCCGCCGAAGCTGCCGGGCTCGCCGCCGCCAAAGCCGTCGGGGCCGCCTGGGCCGCTCGGGCGTCCGCCGTCGCGGGGGCCGCCGTTGCCGGGGCCGCCGTTGCCGCCGCCGGGATTGCTGCCGCCTGGGCCGCCGGGGTTGCCGCTGGTGAAGAAGCTGCCGGAGGGGCCGCCGAAACCGCCGGGCCCGCTGTCGAAGGGGTCGCGCGGCCTGCTGCCGAAGGGGTCGGTGGCGCCGTTGCCCGAAGGCCGGTCCTGCCCGTTGCCGGAGGGGCCGTTGCCGGAGGGGCCGTCGCTGAAGAAGCCGCCGGAGGGCCCGTTGCCCGAGGGGCGGTCCTGTCCGTTGCCGGAAGGGCCGTCGCCGAAGAAGCCCCCGGAGGATGAGCCGTTGCCGGAGGAGGGGCCGTCGTCGAAGAAGCCGCCGGACGAGCCGTTGCCCGAGGGGCTGTCGCCGAAGAAACCGCCGGAGGACGGGCCGTTGCCGGAGGAGGGGGCGTCGCCGAAGAAGCCGCCGGAGGATGATCCGCTGCTGGAGGGGTCGCCGTTCGCCGGGTTGCGGCTGGTGAAGAAGCCGCCGGAGGATCCGTTGCCGGAGGGGCCGCCGTTCATGAAGGAACCGCCGTCAGCGGGGCCGCCACCGAAGGGGTCGTCGGGAGCGCCGCCCCGCGGGGCGCCGCCCTGGCCCTTCGGGCCGCCTCCCATCCCGTAGGGGGCGCTGCCCGTGCCGTTCTCACGTTCCCCACTGCCGTTGGAAACCATGCGGCGACATTACCGTGATGTTCGTCATTGGGTTCCGAAGTCCTGAGTCCACCATGGTCCTCCAGGTCCTGAGGCGACGCCGACGCCGATGGCTCTGAGGCCGCAGTCGAGGATGTTCTTGCGGTGGTCGGGGCTGTCCAGCCAGCCGTTCACGGCCTCCTCGGCGGTGCTGTAGCCGGCGCCGATGTTCTCGGCGGCGCCCCAGCGGTATCCGGCGCGCTCCATGCGGTCCCAGGGGGAGGCGCCGTCGGGGGAGGTGTGCGACAGCCGTCCCGTGCGGGCCATCTCCAGCGAGTGCGTACGCGCGGAGCGGGTGAGCGCGGCGTTGACCCGCAGCGGCCCGCAGCCGCGACGGGCCCTGGCGGCGTTGGTCAGGGTGACGACCTTGGAGGCCAGCCCCGCCAGGACCTGCACGCCGTCGCCCTGGGGTTCGGCGACGACGGCGGGGTCGTCCTGGGTGTTGAAGCCGTCGATCTGGTCCTTCGACGATCGGGTGGGCCTGGGGGTGGCCGTGCCGCGGGGCGTCTTCTTGGTGGTGATGCCGCGGGGGATGCGTTCGGCCTGCGGTTGCGCCTTCTTGGCCGCCGTGGGGGCGGGGTTGGCGGTGGCGGCGGCGGGCGGGGCCGTCTCGTTGAGGTAGACGTGCGGGGCGGGCTCGGGGCCGTTGGAGAGCCGGCCGATGAGGACGCCGGTGAGGAGCACGGCCATGAGGCAGGTCAGCAGACCCAGTCGGCTCCGGCGCCGAAGGCCGCGCTGGGTTTGCCGGGTGTGAGAGATCCGCCACATACCGCCGCTAACGATAGAGATGTCTGGTCCTGGGAAAGAAGGGGTTCCAGGGAAACGAAATCGAACCGTTCTGCGGTCGGGTAGACTCGCCTCGGGTTACCGGTCACTTTGACCTGCACGCCTTTGGGCGGGTAGCTTAGGTTCGTTGTGTGCATAGGTCCAGCGAGACCAATGCGCGGCGCGTCCGGCGTCATCTCCCGTGTTGAGGAGACGGAAGGTCCGGGCCGTCGTGTGCCCGCACCGACCGACCAATGTAGCTGTCGCATCCGACAGCGCCGAAGACGCGAGCATAAAGAAGGCTACGACCGTGCGCACGTACTCACCGAAGCCCGCCGACGTCCAGCGTCAGTGGTACGTCATCGACGCGACCGATGTCGTGCTGGGCCGGCTGGCCAGCCACGTCGCGACCCTGCTCCGCGGCAAGCACAAGCCGATCTTCGCGAACCACGTCGACACCGGTGACTTCGTCATCGTCATCAACGCCGACAAGATCGCGCTGAGCGGCAACAAGCGTGAGCAGAAGAAGGCGTACCGCCACTCGGGCTACCCGGGCGGTCTGCGTTCCGTCAGCTATGGCGAGCTCATGGACAAGCGGCCCGACAAGGCTGTCGAGAAGGCCGTCAAGGGCATGCTGCCGAAGAACTCCCTCGGCCGGAAGATGGCCAAGAAGCTCAAGGTGTACGCGGGTGCCGAGCACCCGCACCAGGCTCAGCAGCCCGTGCCGTTCGAGATCACCCAGATCGCCCAGTAGTAGTTCGAAAGATTTAGAGGAGAACCGTGGCTGAGCCCACCGGTGTCGAGACGGTCGTAGAGACGGCCGAGCTGGAGGAGTACTCCGGCGAGGACTTCCCGTCCGAGTACACCACCGAGTCCGCCGCCAGCGCTGACGCCCCCGTGCGCAAGCCCGTCACCACGGGCAACTCGTACGGCACCGGCCGCCGCAAGGAGGCGATCGCCCGCGTGCGCATCGTCCCCGGCACCGGCAAGTGGACGATCAACGGTCGTTCGCTGGACGTCTACTTCCCGAACAAGGTCCACCAGCAGATCGTCAACGAGCCCTTCGTGGTGCTCGGCGCCGAAGAGGCGTTCGACGTCATCGCCCGCATCGACGGCGGCGGCGTCACCGGTCAGGCCGGCGCGCTGCGCATGGGCCTGTCCCGCGCCCTGGCGATCCTGGACGTCGAAGTCAACCGCCCGCCGCTGAAGAAGGCCGGCTTCCTCACCCGTGACGCCCGCGCCACGGAGCGGAAGAAGTACGGCCTCAAGAAGGCCCGTAAGGCTCCGCAGTACAGCAAGCGCTAAGTTGGCGCGCCTTTTCGGCACCGACGGGGTACGTGGGGTCGCTGGTCGCGACCTCACCGCTGAGCTCGCCATGGACCTGTCCGTGGCGGCTGCTCACGTCCTCGGCGATGCAGGCGCGTTCGCCGCTACCGGACGCCGTCCGGTAGCGGTCGTAGGCCGGGACCCGCGTGCCTCGGGAGAATTTCTCGAGGCCGCCGTGGTCGCCGGCCTCGCGGCGTCTGGAGTGGACGTGCTGCGCCTCGGCGTGCTGCCCACCCCGGCCGTCGCCCACCTCACGGCCGCGCTCGGCGCCGACCTCGGCGTCATGCTGTCGGCGTCGCACAACCCGGCGCCCGACAACGGCATCAAGTTCCTGGCGCGCGGCGGCTTCAAGCTGTCCGACGCGGTGGAGGACGAGATCGAGCGGCGGCTCGGCGAGGAATGGAGCTTCCCCGTCGGCTCGGGCGTCGGCCGGGTGCGCGACGCGTACGGGGAGGCCGACCGCTACATCTCGCACGTGCTGACCACGATGACCTCGCCGCTCGACGGGCTGAACGTGGTGATCGACTGCGCTCACGGAGCCGCCCACATGGTGGCGCCCGAGGCGCTGGTGCGCGCCGGCGCGCGGGTCGAGGCCATCGGCGCCAGGCCCGACGGCCTGAACATCAACAGGGGCCACGGCTCGACCCACCTGGACAAGCTCCAGCAGGTCGTCATCTCGCGCGGCGCCGACCTGGGCGTGGCCTACGACGGCGACGCCGACCGCTGCCTGGCGGTCGACCACACGGGCGCCATCGTCGACGGCGACCACATCATGGCCATCCTCGCCGCCGCCATGCACGGCGAGGGCCTGCTGGCCAAGGACACCGTGGTCGCGACCGTGATGTCCAACCTGGGCTTCAAGCTGGCGATGCGCGACGCGGGGATCACCGTGGTGGAGACCGCGGTGGGCGACCGCTACGTGCTGGAGCGGATGAAGTCCGACGGGTTCAACCTGGGCGGCGAGCAGTCGGGGCACGTCATCATGCTCGACCACGCCACCACGGGCGACGGCCTGCTCACCTCGCTGCACCTGCTGGGCGTGGTGGCCAAGTCGGGCGTGCCGCTGCGGGAGCTGGCCGCGGTGATGACGCCGCTGCCGCAGATCCTGATCAACGTCAAGGACGTCGACAAGGGCAAGGCCTCGGTGCCCGAGCTCGTCGCCGCCGTCGCCGAGGCGGAGGCCGAGCTGGGGGAGACCGGCCGGGTGCTGATCCGGCCGAGCGGGACCGAGCCCATGATCCGGGTCATGGTGGAGGCCGCGTCGGAGGAGCACGCCACGCGGGTTGCGGGGCGGCTGGCCGACGTCGTGCGCACGGCCTGCGTCTGAACACCCTTTTTTCGTACGGCCCGCGGGAACAACACGTTCCCGCGGGCCGTACGCGTGTCGTGGTGCGGGCGGACCAACGCAAGCCGCACGCGTCGCGGGCGCCGTAGGTGTGCGGCCCAACGCGTGTCGCGCGTGTGCAGGCCTGCGCGTGTCGTGCGCGTGTGAGCCAACGCGTGTCGCGCGCGCAGGCCTGCGCGTGTCGTGGGCGTGCGAGCCGACGCGTGTCGCGCGTGTGCGGGCCTGCGCACGTCGCACGCGTCGTGGGCGCCGTACGCGTGCGGGCGTGCGCCTGTTGTACGTGGGCGAGCCGACGCATGCCGCACGCGTACGGCAAGAACGCGCCGCTACTCGTCGCCCGTGAGGGAGAAGACGCGCAGGCGCTGGCCGGCCCAGAAGACCGCGCCGGCGGTGACTACGATCAGGGCAGGGATCGCGAAGCCGAGCGTGACGTCGGCCTTGAAGAAGGGCGAGTCGCTGAGCTGGTCGGCGATCGACTGCCCCCAGTACTGGATGGAGAACCTGCGGGCGCCCGGGATGAGGTTGCCCACCAGGCTCTCCCAGACCAGCGCGTAGATGATGCCGATCGTGACGGCGTGCCGGGTGACGACGCCGAGCAGCAGGAAGACGGCGGCGTAGGCGATGCCGGCGACCAGGGTGCCGGCGGCGAAGCCGGTCGCGATGCCGTCCTCGTTGCCGATCAGCAGCCAGCCCGCGACGTAGGTGGGCACGGCGCCGAAGACGGCCAGCAGCGAGGCCGCGACGAGGAACTTGGTCTGGATGATGACGGGCCGTGAGATCGGCTTGGACATCAGGTGGATGATGGTGCCGTCGTCGATCTCGGGGGCGATGACGCCGGTGCCCGCGATGAGGCCGAGCAGCGGCAGCATGGTGCTGATGGCGAAGCTCTGCAGCAGCAGCACGGCGGAGCGCTGGTCGCCGCTGCCGACGAGGCGGAACAGCACGGCCAGGGCGATGAGGGCGAGGGGGAGCAGCAGGAGCAGGATGATGCGCCGGCGGCCCAGCAGGGAGCGGTAGGTGATGCCCGCCACCACGGTGTTCATTCAGGTGCTCCTGTTGATCAGGTAGGAGAAGACGCTCTCCAGGTCCTCGTCCGCCGGGGACACCTGGTGCAGGCGCACGCCCTCCTCGCGGGCCACTCTGGGCAGCAGGCGGGCGAACCGGCGGAACTCGGTGGCCTGGATCTCCAGGCCTTCTGGGCGCAGCGTGATGCCGCCGGTCGAGGTGTCGCGGACGAGGGCGGCGGCGAGCTTCCTGTCGTCGCTGGAGCGGATCAGGAACAGGTGGGGCCGGTCCGTCATCAGCCGCCGGATCTCGCGGAAGTTGCCGGACGCGGCGTGCCGGCCCGCGACGAGCACCTCGATGTGCTGCGCGACCCGTTCGACCTCCTCCAGGATGTGGGAGCTGAACAGGATGGTCTTGCCGGCCGTGCCCATGCCTCTGATGAGGTCCATGAGGTGGAGGCGCTGGCGCGGGTCCATGCCGTTGAACGGCTCGTCCAGCAGGAGGACGGGCGGGTCGTGGACGAGGGCGGCGGCGACCTTGACGCGCTGGCGCATGCCCTTGGAGTACGTCTCGACGCGCCGGTCCTTCGGCTCCTCCATCTCCACGGTGGCCAGGGCCTTGCGGGCGGCCTCCTCCGGGGAGGGCAGGCCGTGCAGGCGGGCGGCGGATAGGACGAACTGCCAGCCGGTCAGGAAGCCGTATACGCCCTCCTTTTCCGGCACTAAGCCGATATTTCGGTAAATGTGGTGGTTCTTCCAGACGGTGGTGCCGTCCAGGGTGACCGTGCCGCCCGATGGGGCCAGGAAGCCGGCCATCATGTGCAGCAGCGTCGACTTGCCCGCGCCGTTCGGCCCGAGCAGCCCCGTGACGCCTGGCCCGATGGTCATGGTGACGTCGTTGACCGCCACCACGTTGCCGTACCAGCGGGAGACCTGCGAGAGCTCGATCTTCATCGCGCGGCCGCCTTCCTGTAGCGCAGTCCGAGAGCGGCCAGGCCGAGGGCGATCAGCAGCACCAGGACGACGGCCGAGGCGGGACCGCTCGGGTAGGCGGCGCTCTCGATGGAGTGCGGCGGCGTGCCGAACAGCCAGACCTGCACGGAGTCGACGAGCCAGAACGGGTTCGCCAGCCACGCCCAGGCCGCCGCCGACTCGTTGCCCGTGGAGTACAGCGAGCCGTAGATGATCGGGACGGACGCCGACGACAACAGGTAGACGGTGATCACGGAGGCCACGCCGAGCCCGCGCCGCGGCGTGAACGACGCCAGCGCCAGCCCGAACGCCGACAGCAGCACCGCCAGCAGCAGCGCCATGAGCAGAGCGCCGAAGTACTCGCCCGTGGCCGGCGGCCCCGGCATGTCCACGACCAGCTCGCCCAGGTAGGTCAGCGTGAGCGGCACCGCGATCAGCGCGAACACCGCCACGGTCATCGCCGCCACCTTGGCGCCGACGTACTCGGCGATCGTGACGGGCCGCGACAGGTAGAGCGGCAGCACGCGGTAGCGCAGGTCGGGCGCGACCACGGTGGGGGCCTGCGCGGCCAGGAAGATGGCTACCACGGCCTGCATGACGACCGCGAACCCGCTGTAGGGGATGCCGCGCTGCTGCGCCAGGGCCATCAGGGCGATGCCCACGATCGAGGGCAGCACCATGATGGCCGCCAGCGCGAACGGCACGATCTTGCTGCGTGCCGGGCGGCCGAGGCCGAAGACGCCGCGCAGGCTGTGCACGGCCAGCGCCCTGGTCGAGTAGCCGCGGCCGAGCCGGGGTCCGTCGTAGTGGCGGTAGCCGATGTCGTAGATCTCAGACATGTGCGACCTCCTCCCTGAAGACGTCCTCGATGCGGTGGCGTCCCTGTTCGAGACGGATGAGGCACAGGTCCAGCTCGGCCGTCGCGTCGCGGATCGCGTCGAACGTCTCGGGCCCCTGCACCTTGACCACCAGCAGGCGGCCCTGCTGGGAGACGGTCTGCCCGCCGCCGGACAGCCGGGCGGCCAGCGCGTCGAGCCCCTCGTCCACCTCGACCGTCACGGTCTGCGTGGCCTGCGTGAACTCGCCGATGGCGGACGAGCGCAGCAGCCGCCCCGCGTCGATGACGACGACGTGGTCGCAGATGCGCTCCAGCTCGCCGAGCAGGTGGGAGGTGACGAGCACGCTGATGCCGAACTCGGTGCCGATGCGCCTGATCAGCGTCAGCATCTCGTCGCGGCCGCGCGGGTCGAGGCCGTTGGTCGGCTCGTCGAGGAAGATCAGCTTCGGGTCGTGGACGAGCGCCTGGGCCAGCTTGACCCGTTGCTTCATGCCGGTCGAGTACCCCCCGACGGGCCGGTAGCGCTCTTCGGCCAGCCCGACGTGGCGCAGCACGTCGGCCGCGCGCTCGCGGGCGGCGGTGCGCGGCAGGCCGGACATCCGGGCGAGGTGGACGACCAGCTCGGTGGCGGAGACGTCGGGGGGCAGGCATTCGTGCTCGGGCATGTAACCGACGAAGCGGCGGATCTCGGCCCCCTGCGTCGTGACGTCCAGGTCCAGCACGCGCGCGCTGCCGCCGGAGGGCGGCAACAGGCCGAGCAGGATCTTGATCAGCGTCGACTTGCCCGCGCCGTTCGCGCCGACCAGCCCGGTCACGCCGGGCCCCACGGTGACCGTGAGCTGGTCGACCGCGGTGACGGTGGGGAAGCGTTTGGTCAGCCCCTCGGTGGCGAGGATGTGCATGTGCCGGACCCTACTAGCCGCCCCGGCTGTGTGGCCTCGGTCATATGGATGAACGTCGTCCTACTTGAGGCCAGAATTTCCGCTGGACCATCAGGGTGACCGTGCCCGAGATGACCATCCCCAGGATGTTGATGCCGAGCTGGGAGACGGCCGCCGCGACCTCCCCCCAGTCGGACACCGCCATCGCGACGGCCACGTAGCCGGCCGCGGGCACTGTGGTGACCGAGATGAAGACGCCGACCAGCGCCGACGACTTGCCCGCCGTGACCGACAGCACCCCGGCCGCGCCCGCCAGCAGCGCCACGATGAACGACCAGCGGTCCGGCTTGACGATGAACTGCACCTCCTCGTTGCCGGTGAGGTTGCCGATGTCGATCCAGCCGAGCCAGTAGGAGACGAGCGCGCACGCGTACGTGATGGCGATCGCGGCCGTGAACCCGACGGCCAGCGTGCGCAGCGCGCTGACGATCAGGTGCCCCCTGCGTTGCAGCAGGCCGAAGCAGATGGCCGCGACCGCGCCGAACTCGGGGCCGAGCACCATCGCGCCGACGATCAAAATGGGGGAGTTCTGCAGGATGCCGATGCCCGCGATCTGGGTGGCGATGGCCAGGAAGGCCAGGTACGCCCAGGTGACGCGGGAGTCGGCGTCCACCTTGTGCTCGAGTTCCTCCCAGATCACGGCGTCGTCGGGGTCTCCCGGCGCCTGCTCGACGGCCAGGTCGGCCGCCCGGGACAGGGAGAGGTCGATCTGCTCGGCGGCGATCGAGCCTTCGTCCTCCAGCCAGGCGAGCTTGGACAGCACCTCGTTGGCCGACTCCCTGGCCGAGTCGCAGAAGATCACGTCGCCTCGCGGCTCGCGGGCCACGCCGGGCAGCACCACGAGGTTGGTGACGCCCGGGCAGGTCTCCAGCACCTCCACCGCCTCTTGCGTGCGGTCGGAGGGGACGATCAGTCGCAGATGCAGCACCAGGACATTGTCGTCGAACGAACCTTGACGTTGTGTTGATAGCGGTACGCGAGGCTCCCTCACATGATCTGGTACTGGTGCCACGACCACGGTGAGGAGTGCTGGTTCGCCGGCCTCGACGACCAGGAGTGCGCGGGCAGGTTCGCGCGCTACCTGTTCGAGGAGGTGTTCAGGTCTGGCGGAGCCGAACCCGCCGTACGGAGTGGTCGACGCCCTTCTTGAGCACGAGGTCGGCGCGGCCCCTGGTGGGGGCGATGTTCTCGATGAGGTTGCGCTCGTTGATGTCGCGCCAGACGTTGCGCGCGAACTCCGTGGCCTCGTCGTAGGACAGCTCCGCGATGTGCCGGAAGTACGACTTGGGGTCCTCGAAGGCGGTGCGGCGGAGCTTGTGGAAACGTTCGACGTACCAGGCGCGGATGTCCTCGACCTTGGCGTCCACGTAGATGGAGAAGTCGAAGTAGTCGTTGACGGCGAGGGAGGTGGGCGGGGCCGGTTGCAGGACGTTGAGGCCCTCGATGATGAGGATGTCGGGGTTCTTCACGGTCTGGGCGGCGCCGGGGACGATGTCGTACTCGAGGTGGCTGTAGATGGGCGCCTTGACCTCGGCCGCGCCCGCCTTCACCTCCGCCACGAACCTGACCAGCGCCCGGCGGTCGTAGCTCTCGGGGAAGCCCTTGCGATGCATGATCTTCTTGGCCTCCAGCACCGCGTTGGGGTAGAGGAAGCTGTCGGTGGTGATCAGCTCCACGTGCGGGTGCTCGGGCCAGCGGGCCAGGAGGGTGTGCAGCAGCCGCGCCGTGGTCGACTTGCCGACCGCGACGCTGCCCGCGATGCCCAGGATGTACGGCACGCGCCGATCGGATTTGCCGAGGAACGCGCTCAGCACGCTGCTGCGCTGCTTGGACCCGGTGAAGTGCAGGTTGAGCAGCCGGGTCAGGGGGAGGTAGATGTCGGTGACCTCGGTGAGGTCGATCGGGTCATCGACGCCGCGTAGCTCTTCCAGCTCGTCTGCGGTGAGAGTCAAGGGCGTGTTCTTGCGGAGCTCGCTCCACTGCTCCCTGCTCAGTTCCACGTAGCCGTTATTCACCTTGGCAGCGTAGCGATGCGTCACAAACCGGGACCCGGGCGGGGCCGTCCCCCAGGGATCCACAGCCTGTGGATAAAGACGTGGGATTACCGAGAGCCAGTTCGGGGAAAGAAGATGGGTCTTGGTGAATCGGGCGTGCAAGGGCTGACCGGCGGCTACTGTCCCGACGGGAGGTATTCCGTGGACCGTCGTCGCTTCATCTCCAACGTCGCCGCCGCCGGGATCGCCGGGCCCTTCGCGGGGGTCGCGTGCGCCGGGGCGAAGGGCGGGGCCGACCCCGTGCGCGGGTACGGCGCGCTGCGCCCCGTGCGCGATCTTCGTGATGGGAAGGTGCGCCTGCACCTGCCCGACGGGTTCCGGTACCGCTCGTTCAGCGTGGCGGGCGAGAAGTACAGCGACGGCTCCGTCGTGCCGGGCAAGCACGACGGCATGGCCGCCTTCTCCGGGCCGGGGGGCAGCGCCGTCCTCATCCGCAACCATGAGGTCGGCGGGCCCGTGGGCGCGTTCGGCGACAGGGACAAGGCCTACGACCCGATGGCCGGCGGCGGCACCTCGACGATCCAGGTCACCCGCCACGGCGAGGTGATCAAGAGCGCGCCGTCGCTGAACGGCACCATGATGAACTGCTCCGGCGGCCCCATGGCCTGGCGGGCCTGGGTGAGCTGCGAGGAGACGGTCAACGGCCCCGACGTGGGCGACGACGGCTCCGGCGACGACAACTCCAAGCTCACCCGCAAGCACGGCTACCTGTTCGAGGTGCCGGTCGCCCGCGCCGCCACGGCCACGCCGATCCGCGCCGCCGGGCGCTTCCCGCACGAGTCGGCCGCCTTCGACCCCTCCTCCGGCGCCCTCTACCTCACCGAGGACAACTTCTCCCACCCCTCGGGCTTCTACCGCTACCTGCCGCCCAAACACCCCATCCTGGCCGGGCGGCTGCTCGACGGCGGCAGGCTGCAGATGCTCGCCGTCAGCGGCGCCGAGCGCGCCGACCTGTCGAAGGGGCAGGAACCCGGCACCGCGTACGGGACCACCTGGGTGGACATCGACGACCCCGACCCCGACTTCAAGGGCAGGCCCGCCTACGACGAGGCGGTCCAGGCCGTGGGCAGGCAGGGCAGGAGGAAGGGGGCGGCGATCTTCGCCCGGCTGGAGGGCGCGGTGCACCACCACGGCACCGTGTACTTCGTCTCCACCCAGGGCGGGGCCACCGCGCCGGGCGAGCGGGCGCCCGACGGGTTCGGCGACGGGCGGGGGCAGGTGTGGGCGTACGAGACGTGGAGCGGGCGGCTCAAGCTCGTCTACGAGTCGCCGCGCTCGTCCGTGCTGGACCTGCCCGACAACGTGACCGTCAGCAGGCGCGGCACGCTCGTGCTGTGCGAGGACGGCGAGCAGGACAACTGGCTGCGCGGGCTGACCAGGAGCGGCCAGATCTTCGACTTCTGCCGGCTGCAGCCGATCGAGGGCGACGACGGGGCGGAGTTCGCCGGCTCCACGTTCGGCCCTGGCGGCCACACGCTCTACGTCAACCTCCAGGCCAAGCAGGGCATGTCCATCGCGATCTGGGGGCCGTGGGAACGCGGGCCCTTCTAATAGCCTGGGACGATGATCCTGGGTATCGGCGTGGACATCGTGGACATCGCCCGCTTCGAGGCCGCGCTGGAGCGCACGCCGCCGCTCAGGGAGCGGCTGTTCACCGAGATCGAGCGGCCGCTCCCCGTGCAGTCGCTGGCCGCCAGGTTCGCCGCCAAGGAGGCCGTGGCCAAGGCGCTCGGCGCGCCCAAGGGCCTGGGGCACCTGGAGGCCGAGGTGCGCTGCGACGAGCTCGGCAAGCCCGAGCTGCGGATCTCGGGCAAGGTGGCCGAGGTCGCGTACGGGCTCGGGGTCAAGCGCTGGCACATCTCACTCAGCCACGACGCGGGCGTCGCCGTGGCCTATGTGATCGCGGAGGGATAGCTTCGGATCATGCGCACCGCCTACACCGCCGACCAGATCCGGGCCGCCGAGCAGGCGCTCATGGCCCGGCTGCCCGAGGGCACGCTGATGCAGCGCGCCGCCGCCGGCCTCGCCGCCGTCTGCGCCGACCTGCTGGGACGGGTCTACGGCAGCCGCGTCGTCCTGCTCGTCGGCAGCGGCGACAACGGCGGTGACGCCCTGTACGCGGGCGAGCGGCTGGCCAGGCGCGGAGCCAGGGTGGAGGCCGTGCTCGCCGGGTCCAGGACGCACGAGGCGGGGCTGCGCGCGCTGCTCGACGCGGGCGGGCGGGTCGCCGAGGCGACGGCGATCGGGCAGGCCGACCTGATCATGGACGGGCTCGTGGGCATCGGGGCGTCGGGGGCGCTCAGGGAGCCGTACGCGCGGCTCGCGGCGGAGGCGAACGCCGCCGGGGCCGCGGTCGTGGCCGTGGACCTGCCCAGCGGCGTGGACGCGAGCAGCGGGCGGGTGGCGGGCGCCGCCGTCCGGGCCAGGGTGACCGTGACCATGGGGGCGTACAAGACGGGCCTGCTGGTCGATCCGGGCGCGGCGTTCGCCGGTGACGTCGAGCTGATCGACATCGGGCTGGGGGAGCACCTGCCCGACCCCGACGCCACCGCGCTCACCGGCCGCGACGTGGCCGGGCTGATCCCGCGACCCGGCGACGAGTCGGACAAGTACCGCAGGGGAGTGCTGGGCGTCGCGGCGGGCAGCGACCTGTTCACCGGCGCGGCCGTGCTGGCCGTGGGCGGCGCGCTGCGGGGCGGCTCCGGCATGGTCAGGTACGCGGGCCGCGAGGCGCCGGTCGCCCAGGTGCGCTCGCACTGGCCGGAGGCCGTGGTCACGCTCCTCGACGCGCCCTCGATCGAGCACGTCGGCCGGGTGCAGGCGTGGGTGCTCGGCCCTGGGCTGGGCACCGACACCTGGGCGCACGAGCTGGCCGTCAAGGTGCTGGCCAGCGACGTGCCCGTGCTGGTGGACGCCGACGGGCTGACGCTGGTGGCCAGGGACAAGGCGCTGCTGCGGCGTACCGCGCCCGTCCTGATCACGCCGCACGCGGGCGAGCTGTCCAGGCTGATCGGCGCCGACCGGGCCGGCATCGAGGCGGCCAGGCTGGAGCACGCCAGGCGGGCGGCGGCGGAGCTGGGCGTGACCGTGCTGCTCAAGGGCTCCACCACGGTGGTGGCCGAGGAGGGCCGCCCGGCCAGGGTGAACGTGTCCGGCACGCCGTGGCTGTCCACCGGCGGCACGGGCGACGTGTTGTCGGGGCTGGCGGGCGCGCTGCTGGCACAGGGGCTGAGCTGCTACGACGCGGCCTCGTGCGGCGCCTACCTGCACGGGGTGGCCGGGCGGCTGGCCGCCGACGGGGCCCCGCTGACCGCCGCCGACGTGGCCACGGCGATCCCGGGAGCCATCCGTGCCGTGACCAGCCCTGGCTCCTGACGCGTCCCGGATGGAAACTGGACTCGCCCACGATCCGGAGCTGCCACACTAGAAGGATGTACTCCCCAGTGGCCACGCCCGCGGAGGCTCGGGTCGATCTGGCCGCCATCAGGCACAACGTCGCCCTGCTCAAGGAGCGTGCGGGCGGCGCGGAGATCATGGGCGCGGTCAAGGCCGACGCCTACGGGCACGGGCTGGTGCCCGTCTCCGAGGCGGTGCTGGAGGGCGGGGCGAGCCGGCTCGGCACGGCGTTCGTCAGGGAGGCGCTGGAGCTGCGCGCGGCCGGCGTCACCGCGCCGATCCTGTCGTGGCTGATCACCCCGCAGGAGCCGCTCGACGAGGCGCTGACCGCCGGCATCGAGCTGTCGGCCGCCGACGCGCGGCTGCTCGACGAGATCGCCGCCGCCGCCAGGCGCGTCGGCCGCACCGCGAAGCTGCACCTGGAGGCCGACACCGGGATGAGCAGGGGCGGCGCGCCGCTCGCGGCCTGGCCGGGCCTGCTCGACAGGGCGCTGCGGCTGCGCGCCGAGGGCGTCATCGAGATCGTCGGCCTCTGGTCGCACTTCGCCTGCGCCGACATCCCCGGCCATCCGTCGATCGAGCGGCAGATCGAGGCGTACGAGACGGCGCTGAAGCTGGCCGACCAGGCCGGCGCGGCCGACTCCGGCGTGATCAGGCATCTGTCCAACTCGGCCGCCGCCATGACGCTGCCGGGCGCGCGCTTCGACCTGGTCAGGCCCGGCATCGCGATGTACGGCCTGAGCCCCATCCCCGAGCTGGGCGACTTCGGCCTCAGGCAGGCCATGACGCTGACGGCCAGGGTCGGTCTGGTCAAGCGCGTCACCGAGGGCTCTGGCGTCTCCTACGGGCACCTTTACATCACGGGGCACGAGACCACGCTTGGACTGGTTCCTCTCGGGTACGCGGACGGAATCCTCCGGCACGCGACGGGGCGGGCCGAGGTTCTGGCGGGAGGCCGGCGCAGGCTGATCGCCGGACGGGTGTGCATGGACCAGTTCATGATCGACATGGGCGACGACCCGCTGTCGGCAGGCGAGGAGGTCGTGCTGTTCGGGCCGGGCGACGGGGGCGAGCCGACCGCTCAGGAATGGGCGGATACCCTCGGCACGATCACGCATGAGATCGTGACCAGGATCGGCTCCCGCGTGCCGCGCGTACACGTAAACGTGTCGAAGGGCACTTCGCGGCGGGCATGAGCGGAGAAGGATCGGGGACATGACGACGACGACAACACGGCGCAGGGTAGGGATCGCCGGCGCGCTCGTCGGTGCGGCTTCCGCCGGTGTCGCGGCGGCGGCACTGGCCAAGCGTTACGCGGTCGGCCGCATCCGGCTGCGCCCCGACACCGAGGCGAGCGAGCCGTTCGGCGAGCTGCGGGGCAGGGAGCGCACGCTCGTCACCTCCGACGGCTACGCGCTGCACGTCGAGATCGACGGCCCCGAGGACGCGCCGCTGACCGTCGTCTTCTGCCACGGCTACTGCCTCAACCTGGAGTCCTGGCACTACCAGCGCAAGGACCTGCGGGAGAACTACCGGATCGTGCTGTGGGACCAGCGCTCCCACGGCCGCTCCCAGCGCGCCGAGGCCGACGACTGCACGATCGACCGGCTCGGCGACGACCTGGCCGAGGTGATCGAGGAGTTCGTGCCCGGCCCGTGCGCGCTGGTCGGCCACTCGATGGGCGGCATGACGATCATGGCGCTGGCCGACCGCCACCCCGAGCTGTTCGGCGACAAGATCCGTGCGGCGGCGCTCATCGCCACCTCGGCGGGCAAGCTGGCCGAGCTGACGCTGGGCCTGCCCGCGATGCTGTCCAAGGTCGTGCACAAGATGGCGCCGGGCACGGTGTCGATGCTCGGCAAGCGCGGCACGTGGGTCGACCGCACCCGCCACGCGGGCAGCGACATCGCCTTCCTGATCACCCGCCTGTTCGGCTTCGGCGACTCGAAGAACGTCAGCCCGACCCTGGTCGACTTCGCCGAGTCGATGATCAGGGCGACCCCGACCGAGGTGGTCGCCAACTTCTACCCGGCGCTGATGAACCACGACAAGCTCTCCGCCCTGCACGTGCTCGACCCGGTGCCCACCGCGATCCTCGTCGGCGACCGCGACTGGCTGACGCCGCCCGACCACAGCAAGGCGATCGCGGGCGCGCTGCCGAAGGCGCAGCTCACCGAGGTGCCCGAGACCTCGCACCTGATCCAGATGGAGCGCCCGGGCATCGTCAACGACGCGCTGCGCGACCTGTTGAAGAGAGTGGAGATCTAGTGCGGCTCGCGACCCCCGACGACATGCGGGCCTACGGCGCTCGCCTGGCAGCCCACCTGCGCCCCGGCGACCTGCTGGTGCTGTCGGGCCCGCTCGGCGCCGGCAAGACCACGCTCGTCCAGGGCATCGCCGAGGGGCTCAAGGTGCGCGGCCCGATCACCTCGCCCACGTTCGTGATCGCCCGGGTGCACCCGTCGCTGCGCCAGGGGCCGCCGCTGGTGCACGTGGACGCGTACCGGCTCGGCGGCGACCTCGAAGTGGACGACCTCGACCTCGACGCGTCGCTGGAGGAGTCGGTCACCGTCGTCGAATGGGGCGAGGGGCTGGTCGAAGGGCTCGCCGACGACCGGCTGGAGATCCACATCGACCGCGAGGCCGGAGACGAGGCCAGGGTCGTGACGCTGCGAGGTGTGGGCTCCAGGTGGGCCGACACGCCGTCTGATCCGCTACAAGACTGAAACCCCCGTCAAAGGCCGGTAAAGCTGGCACCCTTGACGTACCAGGCCAACGCGATAAAACATGATCGTTGGTGAGGGATTGCCCAGATTTTCTGGGTATCAGGAGGGGCGACATCCACAGAATTGGTGGATGCTGGGTTGCAAGACGGCGGAGTGGGGTGCGGCCGGTGCTCAGGGTCAGGCGTGTCGCGTACGCGGGAGCCATCGTCATGGTCGGTCTGACCGGCTGCTCGGCCTCGGCCGAGACCCCACCCACAACACCAACCCCAACACTCTCCGGTACGAACTCCCCCACGACCACCGTCACCACGACGACGACCGCCAGCCCGCAGCCCACCACGACCACGACGAGACGGACCATCTCGGTCCAGCTCAACCCCGACCGCGTCACCGCCGGTGAGACCTCCAGGGTCTGGATCCTGGCCAACTGCCCCGTGCCGACCGGCGGCCCCGCCCACACCGGCACCGCCACCTCCAGGGCGTTCATCAACGGCGTCACGCTCAACCCGGTGCCCGCCGCCTCGCTCACCCCGTCCCCGACCGCCACCACCGGCTCCCCGTGGGTGCGCGGCGAGGCGCAGGTCTCGGGAACGATCCGGCGCGGCAGCTACCGCGTGGACGTCAAGTGCGACGGCACCAACGACATGGGCAGGGCCACCCTGCGCGTGGTCGCGGCCCCGACCGAGGAGCCCACCAGCACCACCACCGTGCCCACCAGCGCGCCCAGGGCGGGCGGCGGCGGCACGTACGCGCAGGACGCCTCCGAGGAGTCGTCGATCCCGTTCGGCCCCGCCGGCGTGCTGATCGCGCTGGCCCTGGCCGGAGGCGTCGGCCTCGCGGTCAAGCGGCGCAACCGGGCATAGCGACGTGGCACGTCCAGGACGGGTGGTGCTCGCCGGCGCCATCACCGGTCTGGTGCTGGTCGCCTTCGGCAGAGGCATGCAGACCGGCACCACCACGACGCCCGCCGCCGCCGGCGTCGTGCCCGAGAGCATCGACATCCCCTCGATCGACGTCGAGGCCCAGCTCATGAAGCTCGACCTGCAGAAGAACGGCGAGGTCGAGCTGCCGCCGTACGAGAAGCCGAAGATGGCCGGCTGGTACACCGGCAGCGCGGTGCCCGGCGAGAAGGGCGCCTCGGTGATCATCGGCCACGTCGACACCAAGACCGCGCCCGCCGTGTTCTACAAGCTCAGGCAGTTACGCAAGGGCGAGACCGTCAAGGTGGAGCGCAGCGACGGCAAGGTCGTGGAGTTCAAGGTCGACTCGATCGAGCAGGTCCACAAGGACAGCTTCCCCGCGCAGCGCGTCTACGTGGAGGACGGGCTCAAGCTGGTGACGTGCGGCGGCAAGTTCGACTACGCCAAGGGCGAGTACCTCGACAACGTCATCGTGTACGCGTCCCAGGTGTGACGGCCGGAGCCTGCGCGAAGCGGCCAGGTGAGACCCGCGCGGCGGGTAGGCTAAACAGTCGTGCTGGTCCTGGCCTTTGATACCGCGACGCCCGCCGTCACCGCCGCGCTCCACGACGGGGAGCGCGTGCTCGCCGAGTCGACCACGATCGACGCCCGGCGTCACGGCGAGCTGCTCGTGCCCACCATCGAGGTCGTGCTGCGCGAGGCGGGCACGACGCTGCGCGCCGTGACGGCCATCGTGGCCGGCAGCGGCCCGGGCCCCTACACGGGGTTGCGCGTCGGGCTGATGACCGCGCAGGGCCTGGCCACCACGCTGGGCGTGCCCGCGTACGGCATCTGCACGCTCGACGCCGTCGCCTACGGCAGCAAGCTGTCCGAGCCCTTCGTCGCGGCCACCGACGCGCGCCGCAAGGAGGTCTTCTGGGCCCGCTACGCCGACCACCGCACCCGCGACGAGGGCCCCTTCGTGGACCGGCCCGCCGACGTGCCCGTGGCCGGGCTGCCGGTCGTCGGCGCGGGCGCGCGGCTCTACCCCGACCTGCTCGGCGACGGCGGCGACGTGCCGCCCTACCCGTACGCGGGCGCCCTGGCCGCCCTGGCGGCCGAACGGCTCGCCGAGGGGGTCACGCTCGGCCCGCCACGCCCCATCTACCTGCGCAGACCCGACGCGGTGGTGCCGGGCGCGCCCAAGCGGGTGACGGCGTGAAGCTGCGCCCGATGACCGAGGCCGACCTGCCCGCGGTCATGGCGATCGAACGGGCCACGTTCCCGCTCGACGCGTGGAGCGAGGGCATGATGCGCGGCGAATTGGCCGAGATGCCCCGCACCCGCCACTACGTGGTGGTCCTGGTCGACGACGAGATCGTCGCCTACGCGGGCCTGGCAGCCGCCGGCGACCAGGCCGACGTGCAGACCATCGCGGTGCTCGACAAGCACCAGGGCACCGGGCTCGGCGGCGCGATGCTGACCGAGTTGCTGGCCGAGGCGGCCCGCAGAGGAGCGCGGGAGATCTTCCTGGAGGTGCGCGCCGACAACCCGCGCGCGCAGGGGGTCTACCGGCACTACGGGTTCGAGGAGATCGGCACCCGCCGCCGCTACTACGACGACGGCACCGACGCGATCATGATGAGAAGGAAGCTTGGTGACTGACGCACCCCTGGTCCTCGGCATCGAGACGTCCTGCGACGAGACCGGCATCGGCATCGTCAGGGGTCACACGCTGCTGGCCAACACGATCGCCTCCAGCATGGACGAGCACGCCAGGTACGGCGGCGTGGTGCCCGAGGTCGCCTCGCGCGCCCACCTGGAGGCCATGACGCCGACCGTGGAGGCCGCGCTGGCCCAGGCGGGGCTGAGGTTCTCCGACATCGACGCCATCGCCGTCACCGCCGGCCCGGGGCTGGCGGGCGCGCTGCTGGTGGGGGTGGCGGCGGCCAAGTCGTACGCGCTCGGCCTCGGCGTGCCCCTCTACGGCGTCAACCACCTGGCCGCCCACGTCGCCGTTGACCAGCTCGAACACGGGCCGCTGCCCAAGCCGTGCATCGCCATGCTGGTCTCGGGCGGCCACTCCTCGCTGCTGCTCGTGCCCGACGTGGCCGGCGACGTCATCTCGCTCGGCTCCACGGTGGACGACGCGGCGGGCGAGGCGTTCGACAAGGTCGCGCGCGTGCTGGGCCTGCCGTTCCCCGGCGGCCCGCACATCGACAGGGCCGCCCGCGAGGGATCGGGATCGGCGATCGCGTTCCCGCGCGGCAAGCTTGACGACGGCACGCTCGACTTCTCCTTCTCCGGGCTCAAGACGGCCGTCGCGCGCTGGGTCGAGGCGCGCGAGGCGGCGGGCGAGTCCGTCCACGTGCCCGACGTGGCCGCCTCCTTCCAGGAGGCCGTGGTGGACGTGCTGACCCGCAAGGCGCTGCAGGCCTGCCGCAAGTACGACGTGCACGACCTGCTGATCGGCGGCGGGGTGGCGGCCAACTCGCGGCTGCGGGCGCTGGCCCAGGAGCGCTGCGACGCGGCCGGGGTGCGGCTGCGGGTGCCGAGGCCGGGCCTGTGCACCGACAACGGGGCCATGGTGGCCGCGCTCGGCTCCGATCTGGTGGCCGCCGGGGTGACGCCCTCGACGCTGGAGATCCCCGCCGACTCGTCGCTGCCCATCACGACCGTGCACGTGTGAGGGCGCGGGGCCGCCGGCCCCGCGCAGTCCTCAGTCCTTCGACCTGGTGGGGCGCAGGAGGGCCTCGGCCAGCGCCAGCATGGTCTCCTCCAGCGCGTCGAGCCGCTTGGTCAGGTCGGCGGCGGCCGGCCGCACGACGCCCGACACCGCGTCGGCCATCTCGTCGCTGTCGGGGCGGGCCTTGACCAGCTCGGTGAGCGCGTCGGTGGCGGCGGTCAGCCGGTCGGCCTGCTCGCCCACGTGCGACTGGAGCAGCTCGCCCACCCGCTCGGGGATGGCCAGGTCGGCGGGCAGGCGGCTCACGGACGCGGTGACGGCCTCGATGCGCTCGTCGACCGACTCCAGGTGCTCGCCCGCCTGCTCGGCGCGGGCGGTCAGCCCGTTGAGGTGGGTGTCGAGGCCGTGGAAGCGGTTGTCGAGGCCGCCGAAGTGGCCGTCGATGGTGTCGAAGCGGGTGCTCATGTGCTCCTCGGCCTCGACCAGCCGCTCGTCGATGGCGTCCATCTGGTTGTCGAGCTTGTTGAAGCGGCCCTCGCTGCGGGTGGCCAGCTCGGCGGCGTGCTGGTCGGTGACGGCCATCCGCTCGTCGAGCGAGGAGAAGCGGGCGTCGATGCGGACGTCGAGGGCGTCGAAGCGGTCGTCGTGGCGGCCGAGGTGGCCGTCGAGGGTGCCCAGCCGCTTGTCGACCGCGCCGAGCTGGCCGTCCATGGAGACGAGCCGCTTGTCGACGCCGCTCATGCGGCCGTCGAGGCCGTCGATCCTGGTGTCGATGTCGGCCAGGCACTCGTCGGCGGACTCCAGCCTGCCGTCGAACCCGGTGAGCCGGGAGTCGAGCGCCGTCAGCTTGCCCTCGGCCCTGTCGAGGCAGGCGTCCACGCCGCTGAGCCGGGCCGTCAGGCGCTGCTCGCTCTCGCCGAGCTGCACGGCCAGGTGCTGGTCGGCCTCGTCGAGCCGGGTGGTCAGACGCTGCTCGACGTCGGCCAGGCGGCCGGTGAGCGTCTCGTCGGCCTCCTTGAGCCGGCTCACCAGGCGCTCGTCGGCCTCCAGAAGGGCCGTGGCGAGCCGCTGGTCGGTCTCGTCGAGCCGGGTGCCGAGGCGCCTGTCGGTGTCGTCCAGGCGGGCGCTCAGCCGCTCGTCGGTCTCGTCGAGGCGGACGGTCAGCCGCTGGCCGGTGTCGTCGAGCCGGGCGGTGAGGCGCTGGTCGGTCTCGTCGAGGCGGGCGGTCGTGCGCTGCTCGGCGGCCTCGACCTTGGCGGTGAGCTGCTCGGCAGTGCCCGCGACGCTCTCCGACAGGTCGCTGACGACGTCCTCGACGCGGTCGGTGCGGGCGGCCAGCTCGGCCATCGACTTGTCGAGCCGCGTGAAGCGGCTGGCGGCGGCCTCCATGCTGGTGTTGAGGCCGGCGAGCTGGGCCGCGAAGCCGGACATGCCCTTGGTGATGCCGTCGGTGGTGTCGAGCACCGACTGCAGGCGCTTGAGCGCCTCATCCACGCTCTCGCCCACCGTGCCCAGGTCGGCCCACAGGCTCGGCAGCTCCGCCACGGGCGTCACCCGGGCGTCCACGTGGCCCACCTTCTCGCCCACGGCGTCGACGTGGTCGCGCACCGCCTCCACGTGCTGCGCCAGGCCCTCCGCCCACATCGGCGGCTTGGCGGACATCTCGTCGAGCCGCCCGCTGACCGTCTCCAGCGTGCCGCTGAGACCGCCCAGCTCGCGCTCGCGCACCTCGCGCAGCAGCCACTCCATGCCTTCGAGCCGCTGGCGGATCTCGTCGAGCACGGCGCCCTGGGTGCGTTGCTCGTAGACATGGTCCTGAGCGGCACGGGCCAGCAGGTCTCGCATCCTCTTGGGGACGGCGTCGTAGCCGTTAGGAAGAAGGGCGGCGTGGTTGGAATGGTCCACCGAAAGCTCCTTCGCTCGCCGACGGTCTGCCGCGCAGCGGTGGGATAGGTCCGGTTTATCGATGAAGGGTGAGAGCGCGGTCAACCGCAATAGGGCGGAGAACTCCTCGCCCGGCCCACCTTAGCCTTTCGATCAAGGTCCGTCAGGGGTGAATTGAAAGATCGCGGTTAACGTACGGATGACCGGGATCGGTGATTCGGGCAGGTGGGGAGGCCTTGCACAGGATTATCGAGGGTTTGTCGGCAATTCTGGTGAGCATGATCACCATGGAATTGTCGCCTTTGAGGCGCAAATCGGTGCGGAGGCGTTCGATGTCCACGGCGGAGCCGCGCTTTTTGATGGTGACATTGCCGATTTGTCGCTCGCGGAGGGTGGCGCGGAGCTTTTTCAGGGAAAAAGGCATGATGTCCTCCACCTCGTACGCGGCCGCCCAGGGAGTGTCCACCAGGGCGTCGGACGTGATGTAGGCGATCATCGGGTCGAGCAGCCTGCCATCCACCAGCTCGGCCACCTCGCCCACGAGGTGCGCGCGGACGGCGGCCCCGTCCGGCTCGTAGACGTAGCGGCCCGGCGCGCCCGCCTCGGCCTGGACGCCGGTCGCCGCCAGCGTGTGGCCGCCGGGCAGCAGCGTCGCCCGCCTGCCGCCGCCGGCCCCGGTCCACAGGGTGGCCTCCTTGACCTCGCCCTTGAACGACACCCACTCGGCCTCCGCGCCCTCGGGGATGAACTCGTACGGGATGCCCGGGGCGACCTTGAGGCAGGCCAGGCGTGCGCGGGCCAGCAGGCCGAGCACCACCGGCCAGGGCGGGGAGTAGGCCATGGGGTCGAACGTCCTGCCCCTGCCCGTCCGCCTGGCGGGGTCGGCGAACAGCACGTCGTGGTCCTCGGGGGTGACGTCCGCCGCGTCCGCCACGCTCACCGTCACCCGGGCGGACAGGCCGAACGCCTCCGCGTTGGCCCTGGCCACGGCCACGGTCAGGGGGTCGGTGTCCACGGCGGTCACGGTGCAGCCGGCGCGGGCCAGGGCGAGCAGGTCGCCGCCTACGCCACAACAGGCATCCACCACCCGGGGCGCTCCTGCGCTGTGCGGGGCGGGCTGGGGCGCGTTCGTGTCGTGCTGGGCGGGCCGGGGTCTGGCTGTGCCGTGCAGGGGTGTGGCTGTGCCGTGCAGGGTGAGCAGGCGATGGGCGCGGTGGGTGGCGACCTCCGCTCTCGTGGACTGCTCCAGGCCGTGCGGCGTGAAGAACATCCGCCCGGCGTCCGCGCCGAACTTGGCCCTGGCCCGCTGCCTGAGCCCCGCCTGGGTGAGGGCGGCGGAGGTGAGCGCCGCGTCGTACGTCCTGCGCAGGGCGGTGGCGGCGGCGACCGGGTCGGCGCCCGCCAGCTCCCCGGCCTCCGCCAGCGCACGCCCGCCGCGCGGGGTCAGCAACTCGGTGAAGGCGTCGAGGTCCACGTCACAAGACGTTAGCGCCACGCCGGGGGCGGGCATGCTCCAGGGCGGCGCGGCGGCGGCGGGGACACCCTCGCACGTGGAAGACTGGGGTGCGGAGGGGCGCCGCGACGGGGTCTGATCGCTCTCAGCAGACACGCTCGTGTTGACTGTCAAGCCCCTCTTGCATATGTTTCCTGTTGGCACTCTCCCCTTGAGAGTGCCAACGTGCGACGAGGCAGGTCTGACACCCGCGACGGCAGGCCCAGCTGGTCGCCTCTTCTAGATCATTCAAATCTGAAGGGGAGGTCCGATCGTGACGACCGCCACCAAGGTTCCCGTTAAGCCGCTCGGCGACCGCATTGTGGTCCAGCCGCTTGAGGCCGAGCAGACCACCGCTTCCGGCCTGGTCATCCCTGACACCGCCAAGGAGAAGCCGCAGGAGGGCAAGGTCCTCGCGGTGGGCCCGGGCAACTGGGATGAGGACGGCGACAAGCGGATTCCGCTCGACGTCTCCGAGGGCGACATCGTCCTCTACAGCAAGTACGGCGGCACCGAGGTCAAGTACGGCGGCGAGGAGTACCTCGTGCTCTCCGCCCGCGACGTTCTCGCGATCATCGAGAAGTAAGCCGGTTGTGTCGAGCCCCGGGCGCTCTTGAGGGCACCCGGGGCTTTCGACGCCAGGAGAGGACTTTCAGCAATGGCGAAGATCCTGGAGTTCGACGAGAACGCCCGCCGCGCTCTCGAGCGTGGCGTGAACGCCCTCGCGGACGCCGTGAAGGTTACCCTCGGCCCGCGTGGCCGCAACGTCGTCATCGACAAGAAGTTCGGTGCTCCGACGATCACGAACGACGGTGTGACCATCGCTCGTGAGATCGAGCTGGAGGAGCGTTACGAGAACCTCGGCGCCCAGCTCGCCAAGGAAGTTGCCACCAAGACCAACGACATCGCGGGTGACGGCACCACCACCGCGACCGTCCTGGCCCAGGCCATGGTCCGCGAGGGCCTGCGCAACGTGGCCGCCGGCGCCTCGCCGCTGTCGCTCAAGCGCGGCATCGACAAGGCCGCCAAGGCCGTCAGCGACAAGCTGCTGGCCAGCGCCCGCGAGGTCGGCGACAAGAAGGAGATCGCCAACGTCGCGACGATCTCCGCGCAGGACGCCCAGATCGGCGGCCTGATCGCCGAGGCGTTCGACAAGGTGGGCAAGGACGGTGTCCTCACCGTCGAAGAGTCCAACGCCATGGGCATGGAGCTCGAGTTCACCGAGGGCATGCAGTTCGACAAGGGTTACCTGTCGGCCTACATGGTGACCGACCCCGAGCGGATGGAGTCCGTCCTCGAGGACGCCTACATCCTGCTCACCCAGGGCAAGATCTCCTCCATCGCGGACTTCCTGCCGCTGCTGGAGAAGATCGCCCAGACGAAGAAGCCGCTCCTCGTGGTCGCCGAGGACGTCGAGGGCGAGGCCCTGGCCGTCCTGGTCACCAACAAGATCCGCGGCACCTTCACCTCCGTGGCCGTCAAGGCCCCGGGCTTCGGCGACCGCCGCAAGGCGATGCTGCAGGACATGGCCATCCTCACCGGCGGCCAGGTCGTCAGCGAGGAGGTCGGCCTCAAGCTGGAGCACGTCGGTCTCGAAGTGCTCGGCTCGGCCCGCCGCGTCGTCGTCACCAAGGACGCCACGACCATCGTCGACGGCGCCGGTGACGCGCAGGCCATCGAGGACCGCGTCAAGGAGATCAAGATTGCCATCGAGCAGTCCGACTCCGACTGGGACCGCGAGAAGCTGCAGGAGCGCCTGGCCAAGCTCGCCGGCGGTGTGTGCGTGCTGCGCGTCGGCGCCGCCACCGAGGTGGAGCTGAAGGAGAAGAAGCACCGCCTCGAGGACGCGATCTCCGCGACGCGCGCCGCCATCGAGGAGGGCATCGTCTCCGGCGGTGGCTCCGCGCTCATCCACATCTCGAAGGAACTCGACGACCTCGACCTCACGGGCGACGAGGCCACCGGCGTCGGCATCGTCCGCCGCGCGCTGGTCGAGCCGGCCCGCTGGATCGCCGAGAACGCCGGCCTCGAGGGCTACGTGGTGACGCACAAGGTGGCCGAGCTGGAGGCCGGTCACGGTCTCAACGCCGCCACCGGCGAGTACGTGAACCTGCTCGACCAGGGCGTCATCGACCCGGTCAAGGTCACGCGCTCGGCCGTGCAGAACGCGGCTTCGATCGCGGGCATGCTGCTCACCACCGAGGCGCTCGTGGTGGACAAGCCCGAGGAGGAGGCCCCGGCCGCCGGCCAGGGTCACGGTCACGGCCACGGCCACTGATCGCGCTGCCTTCCGCTCCGTCTTACGGCCCGCACCCTTCTTGGGGGGTGCGGGCCGTACGGCTTTCCGGGGGTGGGCGCGGGGTTTCCGGCGCGGGCGACCCCGCAAGGGGCACCGGCCCGCGGCGGCGACCCGCGCGGGGTGTGAGCGCGTGCGGTGGTGCGTGCGGCATGCGCGCTCGCAGGGTGCGGGCGCTCCCGCCGCGTGTGCCCGTCCGGAGGCGCGGTGGCGCGTGCTCGCGCGGTGGCGCGGTGGCGCGTGCTCGTGCTGTGGCGCGGTGCGTGCCGTGCCGCTTGCTCGTGCGGTGGCGTGCGGCCGTGTGGTGATGCGGGCGGTTGCGTGTGCGCCGTTGCGGTGATGCGTGCGGTGGGTGCGCTCCTGCAGCGGCGTGCGCCCAAGCGGTGGCGCGTGCGCTCCTGCGGCGTGCTCATGCGGAGGTGCGCGGTGGCGCGTGCTCGTGCGGGGGTGCGTGCCGTGCCGCTTGCTCGTGCGGGCGGGGTCGCGTGGGGGGTCTGGTGGGGGCGGCCTACGCTGGGCTCGGGAGGCGGTGGTGCATGCGGTACGCGCGGGCGGTGGAGCGGCTGAGGATGCTGGCCGAGGGGTGCGAGCAGACCCGGCGGCTGCCGGCCGAGGAGCCGTTCCTGCGCGAGGCGTACGTGTTCGGCGCACTGACCGAGGGGGCCGACCCGATCGGGGAGATCGAGGTGGCGTTCGTGCTGAACCTGCCGCCGCAGGAGGCGGCGTGGGGGACGCATCCGCCCGGCACGGCCTGGCTGGTGGACTTCCTGCGGCTGGACGAGGGCGGCGTCGCCTACTGGTGGCGTTCGTTCAGGGAGCCGGTGGCCAACCACCACATCAGGGAGCCGGTCCGGTTCTGGTCGCTGGACGGGATCGACAAGGGCGTGCTGGAGGCGCTGAGGGAGCGCCGGTTCGGGGCGCTGCGCGACGCTGGGGCTCCTGGAGGGCCGGGGCCGGTGGCGCCGGTGGCGGAGGAGCTGGAGGCGGCCCTGGAGCATCTCAGGGCGGTGCACGGGGCGTACTGGGACCGGCAGTGGCGGCGGGAGCATCGGGGGCTGCGGCGGTATCCGGAGCACCATCTGTGGGAGGCCGTGCGGGGGTATCTGGAGCTGCTCGGCCTGCGGGACGAATGAAGCGTCGGGTGATCTGAGGGCTGCTGACGGCATGTCCGGTGGTGGGCGGGATGGGGGAAGTGGGGGAAAAGGTGGATTATTGGAGTAAACCGAGAGTGTGCGTTAAGCGTCTGCGGTCTGACAAATGTCGTGCATTCCGGCTTATCGTCTGAAACATTATGTCAGTATTAAGGCTTAGTGTGGTCGGTTGATTACTGCTCGTTATCGTCGCTTCAATGTGACCAATCCGTAGCCGTTCGCTATGACGACAGGCCGGATCAGTGCGGGCATCATGCCTATCGTGAGCGAGGGAAGCGTCGCCGACGCCAAAATTGGGGTAAGGCTCGCGTCGAGACTTCCGGCACGGACGGATGACTCCGACCTTAGGGAACTGACGAGCCTCGCCGTGCAGGGAGATCGCAGTGCGATCGAATCCCTGCTCGGTGAGTTGCGTCCGATGGTGGTGCGGTATTGCCGCGCCAGGCTGGGCAGGGTTTCAGGGCAATATCACATTGCCGATGACGTAGCCCAGGAGGTGTGCATCGCGGTGTTGTCCGCGCTGCCGCGGTACCGCGACATGGGGCGGCCTTTCGCGTCCTTCGTGTTCGGGATCGCCTCGCACAAGGTGGCCGACGCGCTGCGGAGCTCGGTGCGCTCCGCCGTGCCGACCCAGGATCTGCCCGACGGGCCCGACGACGGCCCGGGGCCCGAGGAGACGGTGGTCCGCTACATCGAGGTGGAGCACGCCCGCCGGCTGCTGGCCAGGCTGCCCGACAACCAGCGCGAGTTGCTGCTGTTGCGGGTGGTGTCGGGGTTGTCGGCCGAGGAGACCGGTAATGTACTCGGTATGTCACCGGGTGCGGTCCGCGTCGCCCAGCATCGGGCGCTGGCGAGATTGAGGCAGATGGCCGAGCTGGAGTCGGCTTGACGCCTGAGGAGGAGACCGACGCGCTGCTCGACGCGCTCGGTCGTGGAGAGACGCCCGACTCAGGCGATCCGGCGGCGCGCCTGCTCGCCGCGCTGCTCGACGACGTCGATCAGCGACGCCCCTTCGAGCCGATGACGCCATCCGAGGTCGATCAGCGACGCCCCAGCGCGCCCATGACGCCGTCCGAGGTCGATCAGCGACGCCCCAGCGCGCCCATGACGCCGTCCGAGATTGATCAGCGACGTCCCGTCGCGCCGATGACGCCGTCCGAGGTCGATCAGCGGCGCTCCTCCGTGTCGATGACGCCGTCCACGTAGCCGCGGGCGTAGTCCCAGCTCACGTAGTCGGCGGGGTCGGGGTGGAAGGCCGGCTCGTGCACCTGCGGCTGGCCCTTCTCGATCATCTGTTTGAGGTTGCCGCGCAGCAGCTCCCAGTCGAAGAAGTGCTGCTCGCCGCATTCCGGGCAGTCGAGCACGAGGCCCAGCACCCCCTGCGGTTCGAGCAGGGAGCGGAAGACCTCGACGTCGGCGAGGTCGGTGATGGCCTCGTCGCGCTCGGCCGCGGTGAGTGGCTCGGCGTCGTCGAGCGCGCCCATCGCCGAGGACGGGTCGTTCGGGTCGTCCGCGAACGGATCGCGGGGGACGTCTTCCAGCACCTTCCCACCATATGACCGAAGCGGCCCGCGCGGTGGGGTTTACCTCAGCCATCCGCGCCGGGCGGCTTCCACGCCTGCGTGAAAGCGGGATTGAGCGCCCAACTCGGTCATGGCGTCGGCGAATCTCGCCCGGACCGTGCGTACCGAGACGCCGAGCTGGCGGGCGATGGAGTCGTCGCACATGCCCTGCGCGGCCAGCCGCAGCACCTGGACCACGCCGTCGCTCCTGTGCCCCCAGGGCAGGGGCATGGCGCGGGCCCACAGCTCCTGGAAGAGCGAGGTGAGCATGCCCACCACGACGGAGGTGCGGACGAGGTAGAAGTTGTAGGCGTGGTCGGGCAGGTTGCCGCCCCAGTGGGCTGGCAACCCCGCCATGTCGGGGCCGGCGGCCATGAACCAGCTCGGCACGCGGTCGAGCGTGCGCACCTCGCCGCCCGCGTCGAGGAGGCGGGTGAGCTGGTCGCGGACGCCGGGGAGCACGAGGGTGGAAACGGGAATGATCGCCTGAACTGTCAGCAAATTCCGTTTTTGCGCATCAATCCAAGGATCCGCAAATTTCCGGGCAAAATCTGTCATGGTGCGATCGTCGGGAACTGCCGTGAGTAAAGGCATTGGTGACGTTTGACATTGTACGGCGATGCCCACCACGCTCTCGTAGAGGATGTCCGCCCCGCTCGCCATCTCCACCGTGAAAGGCCCGCTGCGATAGTCGCGCCCGGCGTCGTAGTCGCGGATCAGCCCGCGGATCGAGCCGAGTGCCGAGTCGATCCTGCGGCTCTCCTCCGCCAGCCGGTCGAGCCGCTCGGCGATCAGCCGCCCGAGCGCCGCGGCGGGATGTCTGGCCAGGTACTGCCCGGACTGTTCGTCGATCACGCCCAGCTTGACCAGGTCGTCGAGCTGTCTGCTCACCTTCTCGATCGGGTCGTCCATGGCCTGCGCCAGGTCGGAACGTGTCGCTTTGTGCAGGCGTAGCACCGCTGAGTAGAGCGCGGTCTGGGCCGGGTCGAGGCCCAACGTCTGGAGCGGATCGGGCAGGATTCGCGGCTCGTTACGCATTATGGGCGGCTCCGTCGGGGGGACACGGGCGTGCCGCGAGGATAACGCCGTATTCTCTCCGTGTCCGCGCGATTGCCGTGACTGCTTCTCCGGGGCGTGCAACTTCGTGCAATTGCACGTTTTCACATTGCGATGTTCCGTTGAGTAACGCAGGCTTTACCTAGCGTCGGCATCCAGCCAAGGGCGCGGCAGCGCCGGCCATCAGGACGCGGAGGGGGGTTCGGTGGCGTGAGGCGCTGCCGTTGCCCGGATGCCGGTGGCCGGGGGATGGGACGGATCACCGACCGTCCCATCCCCCGGCACTTTTGTTGAGGCCGGGAGTACGACGGACCATGGGCGCGGGCGACCGCGCCCAGGAGGGGTCGCCTGAGGCGACCCTCGTGGGGGTCTTCGTGCTCCCGGCTTCCATGCGTTTTGGACGCAGGGCCTAGACTTGGTGCACATCAAAGCTAGGCAGGAGGGGGCCGCGGCATGTCCAAGTTCACCGAGATGGGTTTGACCTTCGATGACGTGCTGCTGGTGCCGGGGTATTCGGACCTTCAGCCAGGGGAGGCCGACACCCGATCTCGCCTGTCCAAGGGCATCACGCTGTCCATCCCGCTGGTCTCCGCGGCCATGGACACCGTCACCGAGGCCCGCATGGCGGTCGCCATGGCCCGCCAGGGCGGCATCGGCATCCTGCACCGCAATCTGTCGGTCGAGGAGCAGGCCCAGCAGGTCGATCTGGTCAAGCGGTCCGAGGCCGGCATGGTCACCAACCCGGTGACCTGCAGCCCTGACGACACGCTGGCCGACGTCGAGCGGCTGTGCGCCACGTACCGGATCTCCGGGGTGCCCGTGACCGACGTGTCGGGCACGCTGGTCGGCATCGTGACCAACCGTGACATGCGCTTCGAGACCGACCAGACGCGGCCGGTCCGCGAGGTCATGACGAAGATGCCGCTCGTCACCGCGCCGGTGGGGGTCTCGCGCGACGACGCGTTCGCCCTGCTCAGGCAGAACAAGATCGAGAAACTGCCGCTGGTCGACTCCGACGGCAGGCTGCGCGGCCTGATCACGGTCAAGGACTTCACCAAGAGCGAGCAGTACCCGCTGTCCACCAAGGACGCCGGCGGCCGGCTGATCGTCGGGGCGGCCGTGGGCGTCGGCGGCGACGCCGAGGTGCGCGCCAAGGCCCTCATCGAGGCCGGCGTGGACGTCGTGGTGGTGGACGTGGCGCACGGCCACTCCAAGGGGCTGGCCGACATGATCGCCAAGCTCAAGGCCAACAGCAAGGTCGAGGTCATCGGCGGCAACATCGCGACCAGGGCCGGCGCGCAGATGCTGGTCGACGCGGGCGCCGACGCGGTCAAGGTCGGCGTGGGCCCCGGCTCCATCTGCACCACCCGCGTGGTGGCCGGGGTGGGCGCGCCGCAGGTCACGGCCATCCACGAGGCCTCGAAGGCCTGCGCGCCCGCCGGGGTGCCGGTGATCGGCGACGGCGGCCTGCAGTACTCCGGCGACATCGTCAAGGCCATCGCCGCCGGAGCCGACACGGTCATGCTGGGCTCGCTGCTCGCCGGGTGCGAGGAGTCGCCCGGTGAGCTGATCTTCATCAACGGCAAGCAGTTCAAGTCCTACCGGGGCATGGGCTCGCTCGGCGCCGTACGCAACCGCGAGCGCGGCGGCACCTCCTTCAGCAAGGACCGCTACGCCCAGGCCGACGTCGGCGGCGAGGACAAGTACATCCCCGAGGGCATCGAGGGTCAGGTCCCCTACCGCGGCCCGGTCGCGGCCGTCGCCCACCAGCTCGTCGGCGGGCTGCGCCAGGGCATGTGGTACGCGGGCTGCCGCACGATCGAGCAGATGCACACCGACTGCGAGCTGATGCCGATCACGGCGGCGGGCCTCAAGGAGAGCCATCCCCACGACATCCAGATGACCGTGGAAGCTCCGAACTATCACAGAAGGTAAGAGCATGACTCAGCAGGTGGAGATCGGCCGGGGCAAGACCGGGCGGCGGGCGTACTCGCTTGACGAGATCGGCCTGGTGCCCTCGCGGCGCACCCGTGACCCGGAGGAGGTCTCGATCGCCTGGCAGATCGACGCCTACCGGTTCGAGTTGCCCGTGGTCGTGGCTCCCATGGACAGCGTGGTCTCGCCGGCCACCGCCATCGAGATCGGGCGGCTCGGCGGCCTGGCGCCGCTCGACCTCGAAGGGCTGTGGACGCGTTACGAGGACCCGCTGCCGCTGCTGGAGGAGTGCGCCGCCCTCGACCAGGAGGCGGCCACCAGGCGGCTGCAGGAGATCTACGCGGCGCCGATCAAGGAGGAGCTGATCGGCCGCAGGATCGAGGAGATCCGCGCCTCCGGCGTGACCACCGCCGTCCGGCTGTCGCCGCAGCGCACGGTCCAGTACCACAAGACCGTGATCGACGCGGGCGTGGACATCTTCGTCATCCGCGGCACCACGGTCTCGGCCGAGCACGTGTCGGGGCGGGCCGAGCCGCTCAACCTCAAGCAGTTCATCTACGAGCTGGACGTGCCGGTCATCGTGGGCGGCTGCGCCACCTACACCGCCGCGCTGCACCTGATGCGCACCGGCGCGGCCGGCGTGCTGGTCGGCTTCGGCGGCGGCGCCTCGCACACCACCCGCAACGTGCTGGGTGTGGCCGTGCCGATGGCCACCGCCATCTCCGACGTGGCGGCGGCGCGGCGCGACTACCTCGACGAGTCCGGCGGCCGGTACGTGCACGTGATCGCCGACGGCGGCATGGGCACCTCCGGCGACATCGCCAAGGCCATCGCCTGCGGCGCCGACGCCGTCATGGTGGGCTCGCCGCTGGCGCGCGCGGCCGAGGCGCCCGGGCACGGCTTCCACTGGGGCTCCGAGGCGCACCACCCCGACCTGCCGCGCGGGCGGCGGGTCGAGTTCGGCACGGTCGGGACGCTGGAGCAGATCCTGCACGGGCCGTCCAGCGTGGCCGACGGGTCGATGAACCTGATGGGCGCGCTGAAGCGGACGATGGCCTCCACCGGCTACTCCGACATCAAGGAGTTCCAGCGGGTCGAGGTCGTGGTGGCGCCGACCCAGCGCTGAGCCTCCAAACCGCGGCCGCCGTCACCATGGCGGCGGCCGACTAGGGTCTGGACATGGAAGAATCCGTTGAGGACAGGGTCGCCCGGCTGGAGCAGCAGGTGGCGGCCCTGCAGCGCTATCTCGGTGTCGATCTCTCCCGTGGTGGTGAGGAGCGCCGGTTCCCGCCGGAGTTCTACGACGCGCTGAGACGCGGCAAGACCATCAAGGCCATCGCGATCTACCGCAAGGAGACCGGGGCCTCCCTCAGGGACGCCAAGAACGCCGTGGAGAACATGCAGCGCGGGTCCTGAGCGGTGTCCGAGGTCGAGCGGGTCTTCCGTGAGGAGTACGGCAGGGCGGTCGCCGTGCTCGTACGCGTCTTCGGTGACATCGACGTGGCCGAGGAGGCGGTGCAGGAGGCGTTCACCGTGGCGGCGCAGCGCTGGCCGCGGGACGGGACGCCGCCGAGCCCGGCCGGGTGGATCATCACCACCGCGCGCAACCGGGCCGTCGACCGCCTGCGCAGGGAGTCCGCGCGGCGCGACAAGCACGCCCAGGCGGCGCTGCTGCACGCGCCCGCCGAGCACTCCGGCGAGGGGCCCGTGCGTGACGACAGGCTCCGGCTGATCTTCACCTGCTGCCATCCGGCGCTGGCCACGCATGCCCAGGTCGCGCTCACGCTGCGGCTGCTGGGCGGGCTCGGCACGGCCGAGATCGCCCGCGCGTTCCTGGTGCCCGAGCCGACCATGGCCCAGCGGCTGGTGAGGGCCAAGGCCAAGATCAGGGATGCGCGCATCCCGTACCGGATCCCCGAGCCCGCCGAGCTGCCGGGGCGGTCTCTACGACCTGCTGTGGCGGCTCAGCCCGACGCCCGTGGTGGCGCTCAACCGGGCGGTGGCCGTGGCCGAGGTGGAGGGGCCTGAGGCGGCGCTGCGGGTGGTCGAGGGGATCGAGGCCCGGGAGTACCACCTGTTCCACGCCGTGCGGGCCGAGTTGCTGAGGCGGCTGGGGCGTCAGGAGGAGGCCGGGGCGGCGTACGAGGCGGCGATCGCGCGGTCGGGCAACGAGGCGGAGCGGGAGTTCCTGCGGGGGCGGTTGTGATGGGCGGCCGGTCCGCGTGGTCAACCGGGGATCGGGCGGCCGGTGCCCTGGTGAGCAGGGCCGTTGTCCTAACATGCGGAGATGGCTGATCTTCAGCACACGCACGAGCTGACGTACGAGGGCGACCGGGTCGTCAAGCGCTACCAGGAGAGCAAGCCGGGCGCGGCCGAGCGCGAGTGGCGGGCGCTGACCCTGCTCGCCGAGCACGCGCCTGGGCTCGCGCCGGAGCCGGTCGCGTTCGAGGGCGGCGCGGTGACGATGTCGAGGATCCCCGGCGTGCCGCTGCGCGGGCTGTTCGCGCGGGCCAGGCACGTGGCGGCGATGGCTGAGGCGCTGGCCGAGCTGCACGCCGCCGTGCCGCCCGCCGTGCTGCGGGGCGTCCCGGTGCGTCCATGGCAGCAGGAGGCGATCGCCGACTGGATCAAGAAGCGGTGCGCGGCCTGGCAGCCCAGGGAGCCGCTGGCCGACCGGGCCGTCAAGGAGGGGCAGCGCTGGCTGGAGAGCTGGTCGCCCGGCGGGCAGGGGCTGCGGGAGGCGTTCGGGGCGGGTGACGGGAACCTGGCCAACTTCCTGTGGGACGGCTCCCGCGTCCGCATCGTGGACTTCGAGGACTCCGGGCGCAGCGACGTGGCGTTCGAGGTGGCCGAGCTGGCCGAGCACGTGTCGATGTGGGTGGACGGCGAGGTGGAGATCGCCCGCCGGTTCGAGCTGAGCCCGCAGGAGGAGCGGCGCACGCGGGAGTGCCGCAAGGCGCACGCGCTCGTCTGGTTCTTCCTGCTGTCGCACGAGCACCCGCGCAACCCGCCGGGGACCTTCCAGCGGCAGGTGGAGCGGGTGCTGACTACGCTGGGCGCATGAGGCTCGCGCACGACGGCGACAGGGACGCCGTGGAACGGCTCGTCCAGGACGCCTACACGCCGTGGATCGAGGTCATCGGCATGCGGCCGCTGCCGCTGGAGGCCGACTACGCGGCGCTCATCGCCGACGGCCGGGTGCACGTCACTGACGGGCTCGAAGGGCTCATCGTGCTGGTGCCGGAAGAGGGCGTGCTGCTGGTCGACAACGTGGCCGTACGCCCCGAGCTGCACGGCAGGGGCATCGGGCGGGCGCTGATGGCCCACGCCGAGCAGGAGGCGCGCAGGCTGGGGCTGCCCGCGCTGCGCCTCTACACCAACGTCAAAATGACCGCCAACATCGCTCTGTACGAGTCGCTCGGCTACCGCGAGACCGGCCGTCAGGGCATCGAGGGCCGCTCGGCCGTCCTCATGCGCAAGCAGCTCAGCCCGTGAGGACGCCCAGCAGGTGGGAGACCTCGCGGGCCACCGCGTCGCGGCCGGCCTTGAGGTACTTGCGCGAGTCGACGACCCGCTCGTCGTGGGCCAGGTAGTCGCGTACGGCGCCGGTGAACGCCTTGTTCAGGTGGGTCGCGATGTTGATCTTCTTCATGCCCTGCCGGACGGCCTCGCGCAGCACCTCGTCCGGCACCCCCGACGAGCCGTGCAGCACCAGGGGCACCGGCACGGCCGCGCGCAGCTCGGCGATCAGCTCCAGGTCCAGCACCGCGTCCTTGGTGGTCATGGCGTGCGAGGTGCCCACGGCCACGGCCAGCGCGTCCACGCCCGTCCTGGCCACGTAGTCGACCGCCTCGTGCGGCTTGGTGCGGGCGCCGGGCGCGTGCACCCCGTCCTTGCCGCCGACCTCGCCCAGCTCGGCCTCCACCCACACGCCGCGCTCGTGGCACCAGGCCGCCACCTCGGCCGTCGAGGCGACGTTCGCCTCGTCGGGCAGGGCCGAGGCGTCGTACATCACCGAGCCGAGGCCCAGCGTCACCGCCTCCTCGACGAGCGCCCTGTCGGTGGCGTGGTCGAGGTGCACCGCGACCGGCACCTCCGCCCTCCTGGCCACCGCGAGCGAGGCCAGCGCGATGGGCTCCAGCGCGCCGTGGTAGCGCACGCAGTTCTCGCTGATCTGCAGCACGACCGGCAGGCCGAGGGCCTCGGCGCCCGCCACGATCGCGCTGGCGTGCTCCAGTTGGATCACGTTGAAGGCGCCCACCCCTGCGGGTGACTGGCTGACGATGTCGCCGATGGAGGCGAGGGGCATGGAGGGGGCTCCTTACGTGATGATGATCTGGGGGTGGATGTCGGCGTACACGTCGGGGTCGAACTCGCCGGCCACCGGCGTGGCCACGGCTGCCGCGCCGAGCGCGGCGGCCCGCCTGAGCCTGTCGGGCCACGGAGCCGACTCGACCAGGCCCAGCGCCAGCCCCGCCACCAGCGAGTCGCCCGCTCCGGTCGGGTTGCCCCGCACGGTGTACGGCATCCGCGCCGCGTACGTGCCCTCACCCGTGACGGCGAGCAGGCCGTCGGCGCCCATGGACACCACCACGGCCCCGGCGCCCTGGCCGCGCAGCGCCTGCGCGCCCTCGGCGGGGGTGCCGCCCGGCACGGCCCTGGCCAGCTCCTCGGCGTTGGGCTTGAGGATCGACGGGCGGCCATGGGGCGCGTGGCGCAGGGGGTCGCCGTCGGCGTCCACGATGGACGGCACACCGCGCTCGGTGGCGAGGGCCGCCAGCGTGGCGTAGGTGTCGGACGGGACGCCGCGAGGCAGGCTGCCGGACAGGACGACCACGTCGGCGCTGGTCAGGAGGGCTTCGAAGTGCCGGATGAAGCCGGTCAGCTCGGCGGCCGTGACCTCGGGGCCCGGCTCGTTGAACAGCGCCGTGCTGTCGGCGCCGGAGACGGCGAGGGTGGTGCGGGAATCGCCGGTGATGTCGTACAGGGCCGCGGGCAGCCGGGCCGACTTCAGGTCGGCCTCGATCGCGCGGCCGGTCGGCCCGCCGGCCAGGCCCGTGACCAGCACGTCCCGGCCGAGCGCGGCCAGCACCCTGGCCACGTTGACGCCCTTGCCGCCCGCGCGTCTGTGCACCGCGCTGACCCGGTTGACCCCGTCCCAGTCGACGGCGGGCACCTGGTAGGTCACGTCGAGAGCGAGGTTGAGCGTCACCGTGATGATCATTAAGGCTCCGTGATCCAGACGCCGTCCTTCAGCACGCCGTCCACCTCCAGCGAGTCGGAGAGCACCACCAGGTCGGCGGCCTTGCCGACGGCGATCGAGCCGATCCGGCCGGCCAGGCCGAGCAGCCGCGCGGGCGTCAGCGAGGCCACCTGGACGGCGTCGGGCAGCGACATGCCCAGCTCCTGGACGCCGCGCCGGAACGCCACGTCCATGGTGAGCGTGGAGCCCGCGATCGAGCCGCCCTCGACCAGCCGGGCCACGCCGTCGTCCACGCGTACGGCCATGGAGCCGAGCACGTAGTCGCCGTCGCCCAGGCCGGTGGCCGACATGGCGTCGGTGATCAGCGCCGTGCGGCCGGGACCGGCCACCTCGTACGCCAGCCGCAGCATGGCGGGGTGCACGTGCACGCCGTCGTTGACCAATTCGACCGTCACCCGCTCGTCGTCGAGCAGCGCCGCGACGGGCCCCGGCGCGCGGTGGCCGAGCGGCGGCATCGCGTTGTACAGGTGGGTCGCCACGGTGGCGCCCGCCTCGATGCCCTCGATGGTCTGCTCGTATCCGGCGTCGCTGTGCCCGATGGCGGCCAGCACGCCTTCGGCGACGGCCATCCTGATGGTGTCGAGCGCGCCGGGCAGCTCGGGCGCGATCGTCAGCATGCGGACGTGCCCGCGCCCGGCCTTGACGAGCCCGGCGAACTCCTGCGGCGACGGCTCGCGCAGCCGCGCCGGGTCGTGCGCGCCGCAGCGGGACCTGGCGATGTACGGGCCCTCGAAGTGGATGCCGGCCAGCAGCCCCTCCTCGCACAGCTCGGCCAGCGCCGACGCCGCCCTGGCCAGGCCCTCGACCGTGTCGGTGACCAGGCTGGCCATCGTGGTCGTGGTGCCGTGGCGGCGGTGCAGCGCCACGGCGTCACGGGCCCGGTCGAGGTCGCCGGTGGGGAAGGAGCCGCCGGCGCCGCCGTGGTTGTGCACGTCGACGAAGCCCGGCACGACGTGCCGCCCGCCCACGCTGAGGCCGGGACCCGGGGCGGATCCGTGGCCGACGTGCGTGATGCGGCCGTCTTCGATGGTCAGCCACCCCTCGTGCACGCCCTCGGGCGTCACGATCCTGGCGTCGGCAAGAGTAAGGCTCATGAGGAAAGGATCACAGATCGCGTGAGGTGCATGGGCTCGTCGGGGTTGAGCCCCTGGGCGAAGGCCCGCGCCACCGCGACCCGCTGGGCGCGGATCAGCTCGGCCATGGGGTCGAGCGTGGTCTCGAAGAAGGCGCCGCCGGTCTCCTCGACCTGGACGCGCAGCCCTTCGGGGGCGGCGCCGAGCATCCACGTGACCCGGCCTGGGGCGGCGATGCTGATCGGGCCGTGCCGGTACTCCATCGCCGGGTAGGCCTCCGTCCACGAGCGGGACGCCTCGCGCATCTTCAGCGCGGCCTCCTGGGCGAGGCCGACGGACCAGCCGGTGCCGAGGAAGCTGAACTGCTTTGCCTGGACCAGCGTGTCGGGCAGCGGCGCGGCCACGGCCTCCTCGGCGTCGGCGATGGCCTGGGTGAGGTCCTCGCCGAGTGAGGCGCGCAGCATGGCGAGCTGCGTGGTGGCGAACCTGGTCTGCACGACGGACTTCTCGTCGGCGTAGTCGAGCACGACGACGTCGCCGGCGGCCGTCATGATCGGCGTCCGCGGGTCGGCGGTGATGGCCACGCTCGCGCCGGAGGTGCGCTCCAGCAGGTCGAGCACCTCGGTCGTGGTGCCGGAGCGCGACAGCGCCAGCACGCGGTCGTAGCCGCGCCCGTGCGGGAACTCGGAGGCGGCGAACGCGTCCGTCTCGCCGTGCCCGGCCCGCTCGCGCAGCACCGCGTACGCCATCGCGATGAACCACGACGTACCGCAGCCGACGACGGCGACCCGCTCGCCCCGGCGCGGCAGCGCGTCGGCGGGGATGTTCGCGACGGCGCGGCGCCAGCAGGACGGCTGGGACGCGATCTCGGCCTCGGTGTGGGTGGTCACCACTTACCTCCCCATGAGTGATTGTTTCTGTCCCTTTTATAACAGGAAAGTGCATAAATGAACACCGGTAGCCCTGGCGTTCCAGGTTGTGCCACGCTTGCTCCTGTTCCCCCCATCCGCCCTAGGGAGGCCTCCGTGTCCCGCTACGACCGCTGGAACGCCATCCTGGAGCTGCTGGCCCAGGAGGGCAGGCTGTCGGTGGAGGAGGCGGCCCAGGCGCTCGACGTCTCCACCGCCACGATCAGGCGGGACTTCGACCAGCTCGCCCAGCAGCAGATGCTCATGCGCACGCGCGGCGGCGCGGTCGCTCAGAGCGTCAGCTACGACCTGCCGCTGCGCTACAAGACGGCCAGGCACGCCGACGAGAAGCACCGCATCGCCATGGCGGCGGCCGAGCTGGTGGCGCCCGGCGCGGTGATCGGGCTCAACGGCGGGACGACCACCTCCGAGCTGGCCCGCACCCTCGCCACCCAGGCGACGCTGGAGAGCGGCTTCACGATCGTCACCAACGCGCTGAACATCGCGGCGGAGCTGACCGTCCGGCAGCACGTCAAGATCGTGGTGACCGGCGGGGTGGCCAGGCAGCAGTCGTACGAGCTGATCGGGCCGCTGGCCGGCGGGGTGCTGGAACAGGTGACGCTGGACGTGGCCTTCCTCGGGGTCGACGGGCTGGACGTCGAGCTGGGCGCCTCGGCGCACCACGAGGGCGAGGCCAGCGTGAACCACCTGCTGATGAGCAGGGCGGCGCAGGTCGTGGTGGTGGCCGACTCGTCCAAGATCGGCAAGCGGGCCTTCTCCAGGATCTGCCCGATCGGCCGGATCGACACGCTGGTCACCGACGCGCAGCTCTCCGACACGCTGGCGGGGCAGCTCACTGACGCGGGTGTGAAGGTCGTACGTGCTTGAGGGCGTTACAGGGCGATACGTGCGCGGGTAGGTAAGGAACGCAGACCACAGGCGTTCCAGGGGGAAATATGACGTCGGGAAGGTGCGCGGCCCGGCTCGGGCCCGCTGAGCGGGCAGAGGCGCTGGAGCGCATGGCGTCCGAGGAGCTCGACGTGGTCGTGGTCGGAGGCGGGGTCGTGGGGGCGGGCATCGCGCTCGACGCCGCGACCCGCGGCCTCGACGTGGCCCTCGTCGAGGCGCGCGACTACGCCTCGGGCACCTCGTCACGCTCGTCCAAGCTGATCCACGGCGGCCTGCGCTACCTGGAGCAGCTCAACTTCGAGCTGGTGCGCGAGGCGCTGCAGGAACGGGCGCTGCTGTTGCAGCGCATCGCGCCGCACCTGGTGCGGCCGGTGCCGTTCCTGTTCCCGATGACCCACTACGGGTGGGAACGCCCGTACGTGGGCGCGGGCGTCGCGCTCTACGACACGCTCGGCTTCGCCACCGGCCTGACCAGGGGCGTGCCCGGCCACCGGCACCTGTCCAGGTCGCGGGCGCTGCGGCTGGCGCCCGCGCTGAAGAAGACCGCCTTCACCGGCGCCGTCCAGTACTGGGACGCGCAGGTCGACGACGCCCGCTACGTGATGATGATGCTGCGCACCGCCGCCACGTACGGCGCGCACATCGCGCCCAGGGCGCAGGTGGTGGGGTTCCTGCGGGAGGGCGAGCGGGTCACCGGCGTGCGGGTGCGCGACCTGGAGCTGGGCGAGGACTTCGAGGTACGCGCCCGCCAGGTCGTGAACGCCACCGGCGTCTGGACCGACGACATCCAGGAGCTGGTGGGCGGGCGCGGGCAGATCCACGTGCGCGCCTCCAAGGGCATCCACCTCGTCGTCCCGCGCGACCGGATCCACTCGGTGACCGGCATCATCCTGCGTACGGAGAAGTCCGTGCTGTTCGTGATCCCGTGGGGCCGCCACTGGATCATCGGCACCACCGACACGGAGTGGACGCTCGACAAGAGCCACCCCGCCGCCTCCCGCACCGACATCGACTACCTGCTCGACCACGTCAACGCGGTCCTGTCGGTGCCGCTGACCCGCGACGACGTCGAGGGCGTCTACGCGGGGCTGCGTCCGCTGCTGTCGGGCGAGTCCGACGAGACGTCCAAGCTGTCCAGGGAGCACGTGGTGGCCCACCCCGTGCCGGGCCTGGTGATGATCGCCGGAGGCAAGTACACGACGTACCGGGTCATGGCCCAGGACGCGGTGGACGCCGTGGCGCACGGGCTCGACCAGCGGGTGCCGCGCTCCTGCACCGACCGCATCCCGCTCGTCGGCGCCGAGGGCTACCAGGCGCTGTGGAACTCCCGGCACCGCCTCGCCCACGAGTCCGGGCTGCACGTGGCCAGGATCGAGCACCTGCTGCAGCGCTACGGCTCGCTGATCGACGAGGTGCTGGAGCTGATCGAACGCGACCCGTCGCTGGCCAGGCCGCTGGCGGGGGCCGACGACTACCTGCGGGCCGAGATCGTCTACGCCGCCACCCACGAGGGCGCCCGCCACCTCAACGACGTGCTGACCCGGCGCACCCGCATCTCCATCGAGACCTTCCACCGCGGGGTGGCCGTGGCGCAGGAGGCCGCCGAGCTGCTGGCCGAGCCGCTCGACTGGGACGGCGAGCAGGTCAAGCGGGAGGTGGAGTACTACACCAAGCGGGTGGAGGCCGAGCGCCGCTCGCAGGAGCAGGACTCCGACCACGAGGCGGACGCCATCAGGCTCGGCGCGCCGGAGATCGTCCCCGTGGTGGTGCCTGAGCACACCTGAGCGAACGCCTGAGGGGGCGGCCCGCGGCGCTGCGGGGTCCGCGGACCGCCCCGTCCAGGATGGTTCTACGCCGGCGGGTACCGCGTGGCGTCGTGCACGTCGAGCAGCGGCTCCTTGACGCCGTCGCCCGAGTCGTCGGTCCAGTTCAGGTTGCCGGTCGAGATCAGCGTGCTACGGACGGCCAGCGAGCCCGCCCGGTTGGTCGGCTTGTGGGTGCCCGAGGTGAGCAGCGCCGCCGCGCCCGCCACGTGCGGGCTGGCCATCGAGGTGCCGCTGATCGTGGCGTACCCGCCGGCCCGGTAGGTCGAGTAGATGCAGGTGCCGGGCGCCGTGATCTCCACGGTCGAGCCGAAGTTGGAGTAGAACGCCGAGGTGTCGTCCAGGTCGGTCTCGCTGCGGCACGACAGCGTGCTGCCCCCGGCGCCGCCGGGCAGACCGTCGTTGTCGGTCAGCGCGGACACGGTCACCACGTCGGGGTGGTTGGCGGGGAAGAACGAGGAGGTGTTCGCGTGGCTGTTGCCCGCGGCCACCACGACCACGATGCCGGCGTTGACCGCGTTCGTGATCGCCGTGCTGATCGCGCTGCTGGAGCAGCCGCTGCAGCCGAGGCTCAGGTTGATGACCTCGATGGTGGAGGCGCGCGCCACCACCCAGTTGATGCCGGCGGCGATGCCGGCCAGGCTGCCGGAGCCGGCCGCGTTCAGCACCTTGACGCCGTGGATGCGGGCGCCGGGCGCGACGCCCACCGGGCCGATGGTGTTGTCGAGGGCGCCGACGGTGCCCGCGACGTGCGAGCCGTGGCCGTTGTCGTCGGTGCCCGAGTTGTTGACGCAGACGCCGGTCAGGCAGTTGGCCCTGGCGACCACGTTCAGGTCGGGATGGGTGTTGTCGACACCGCTGTCGACCACGGCGACGTCCGCGTTGATGCGCACGTCGTCGGTGCCGTCGATGTCGAGGTTCGGGTTGCTGGGGCCGAAGATGCGCCGGACGCCCGTGGGCACGGTCTGGACGAAGGCGTGCACCTCGGCGTCGGGCTCCACGCTGACGACGTTCGGGTTGTTCTTGAGCTGTTCGGCGGCGGTCGCGCTCAGGCGGGCGGTGTAGCCCTTGAACGCGTGCTCGTAGACGCCGATGAGCTGGCCGCCGAGATCGTCCACCTGGCTCTGGGCGGCGCCGCGCGGTGCGCGCATGGCCGGGTTGAGCTGGACGATGTAGGTGCCGTCGGCTGCGGCGGTCGTGGCGGAGACGGGCAGGGGGGCGGCGAGTAACGCCATGGCGCCGGCGAGCAATGCGAGCAGGGGGGTGCGTGGTCGCATGGCAGCGTGGTCCCTTTCCGATCTGGGACCGGCCGCCCGGTTATGACACGAACCGACCGGTCCGACAGTGGGGTGTAAGCAAAGCTTTCACCATTTGTCGGGATAAGTCCATAAAAAAAGGTGCCGGTTCGCTACGAACCGGCACCCTCTGGTTGCTTAACGGAGCGGGATCCAGGCTTGTGAGGACAGCGTCGTCAGGTCGTTGACCTGGACGCCCTCGTACGAGACCGTCCACAACGAGTCGCCGATCACCATCGAGCGCTCGATGCCGGGCTGGTAGCTGTAACCCTCCTGGCGCTGGGTCGGATGCTTGATCATGCCCAGCTCCTTCACCCCCGCGTCGGAGATCTGCAGCACCAGCGCGCCCGACTCGTTCACCTTGTTCAGCGGGATCACCGACAGGCCGGTCTTCGGCCAGTACAGGAACGCGTGCGGGTTCCACTCCGCCCCTGAGCCCGAGTCCTTCTGGAAGAGCTGCGACAGGCGGCGCGGCGCGGCCGGATCGCTGACGTCGAACAGCGACACCTGCGTGCCCAGCGTCCTGCCCTGCTCGCTGGCCTCCTGGCCGATGCCGATCAGCCTGCCCTCGCTGCCGGGGTGCAGGTACGCCGAGTAGCCGGTGATCTTCAGCTCGCCCGTCACCTTGGGCGCGGCCGGATCCCGCAGGTCCAGCGTGTAGAGCGGGTCCACCTGGCGGAACGTCACGCAGTAGCCGATCGGGCCGATGAACCTGACCGAATAGATGCGCTCGCCCTTGCCCAGGCCGCCGACCTCGCCGACCCGCGCCAGGGTGTCGGCCCTGAGCACGTGGACGGTGCTGGAGCTGGTCTTCTCGTCGCCGGAGTCCTGCGTGGTGGCGATGCGGAGGTGGCCGTCGTACTCCGACATCGAGTACTGGTTCAGCAGACGGCCCCCGACCTTGCCCGAGGCCACGTACGCGGGGGCGCCGGGGTGGGTGATGTCGAACCGGTGCACCTCCGTCTCCTCCGGCGGGATGGTGGGCGTCGGCTCGGCGGGAGCGGGGGCCTCGGAGGTGGGCTTCACGGTGGGGTCGGCCGAGGCGGACACCGCCGGGTCGTCCGGGGTGGGCTCGACCGCGGGGGCGACCGCGTCCGCAGGGGCGTCGTCCACGATGGGCATCGGGCGCACCACCGGGAACCACCAGCGCGGGTTGCTGGCCACGTACAGGCTCTGCCCCGTGCCGTACACCACGTCGCCGTCGGCCGCCAGGCTGATCGGGTCGGTGCCCGCCGCCGTGACGCCCTGCGCCAGGTCGACGGTGTGCACGGTCAGCATCGAGGTGCCGGTGTAGTCGGCGGGGTGACTGACCCGCTCGCACTTCACCGAGCTCTTCGTGACCGTGCCGGACGCGTCCGTGATCTCGATCTTCGGCAGCCACGAGTCCACCGGCGCGCTCCTGACCGCCTCCCGGTTCGCCTTGAGCAGGTCGGCCTCCGTGGCGTTCTGCTTCGGCTCGGGGAAGGCGATCTCGGGCTGGCTGCGGGTGACGAGCCGGACCGTGGAGCCGACCATCCTGGCGTCCACGTACGAGCCCTGCGCCCTGATCGTGCTCAGCACCTTCGGCTCGCCCGCCAGGTCCACCACGACGTACCGGGTGTCGCCCGGCGGCATGATCGACCGTGCCTTGTACATGATGTCGCCGCCCCGCATCAGCACCAGCGCGCGGTCACCCGCCACCAGCAGGTCCGCCGGGACGCCGGGGCCGCCCTCGCCCTCGGTCAGCTTGAGCGACGCGGTGACCTTCCTGGTGGCCGTGTCGATGATCCGCAGGGTGCCGTCCGCGACCGTGATGACCCGGTTGCCGTCGGTCTTGACCAGGTCGGGCTCGTCCACGCCGGCCTCGTGCACGTTCGTGGTGGAGTGCTCCGGCGTCGCCGCCACCCTGGCCTTGGACGTGGCCGCGGAGTCCTCCGCGACCGCCAGCGGCACGACGCCGCCGAAGCCGTACGCGGTGACGTTCGCGGCGGCCTTCTCCCGCAGCCCGGACAGGGCGTCGTCGCAACTGCTGTAGGCCACCAGGCGGATGGCGCCGAGCGACGTCGCCTTCGGGGGCGGAGCGGAGGCGCCTCCCGTCGAAGAGGTGCAGGCGGCTGTGACCGTCGCGAGCGCCGCGGCGGTCACGGCCGTGCGGATCAACGTCTTCATGCCCTCATCACGGCTGCGCGAGCGGGATGGTTCAGGAGCCTTTGGATGGGTTGATGGTGAAGACCGGGCTGAAGTTCAGGTCGTCGGGCACTTCCAGCATCTTGCGCAGCAGCTTGCCCTCGAAGTCGAGCACCTGGATCTCGTCGTTGACGCCGTTCTGCTGCTCCCAGCAGTACAGGTGGGTCTCGTCGTAGAAGCCGAGCACCTTGTCGCAGTCGGAGGTGAACTTCTCGACCTGCTTGCCCGTCGCGGTGTCCCAGACGCAGTGGTCGCCGTCGCCGCCGTTCGGGCAGTTCGTGACGAACGTCTCGCCCGACGGCGAGAAGATGTCCTGCGTGCCGGCGGAGAGCGTGCCGATGCCGGTCAGCGAGCGGGTGGCCTCGCCCTCGGTGTCGAAGAAGCGCAGGTTGCGGTCGGTCTCCTTGCCGTAGACGTTGACGACGCCCTCGTCGTCGCCGTCGAAGCCGAAGGCGGTGCCGCGGATCGAGGTGTCGTCCACGCTCACCACGTCGGCCGTCTTCGCGGCCACGTCCACGATGACGAAGCCGAGGTAGAGCCACTTGCTGCCGCTCTTCTTCTCGATGTTCAGCAGGATCTTCGAGCCGTCCTTCGACCAGGACCTGATGCTGCTGATCTGCGGCTTCTTGACAGTCTTGATCGTGGTGTCCTGGCCGGTGGCGCGGTCGCGGATGACGATGAAGTCGAAGTCGTCGGAGCTGTACTCCCTGCCTCTGCTGGCCAGGAGCTTGCCGTCGGGGGAGACCATCGACTCCCAGTTGCCGGGGAGTTTGGTGAACGTGCCGCGCAGCGAGTTCCTGGCGTAGTCGATCCAGTCGTCCTTCTTCTTGTCGTAGACCTCGTAGGAGGTCAGGACGATGGCGTCGGCGGGGTTCTCGTACAGGGAGATCTTGCCGCCGGGGAGCGTCCTCTTGGTGCCGGTCGCCGGCACGGCCGCCTGCGCCGTCCGCGTCGGCCCGGCGCTCTCGGACGTGCCCGACCGCCCCGGCTCCGCCGTCCCGGTGCGCGATCGCCCGGGCTTCGGCGTGCTGGTGCCGATCGCCACCGTGGTGGAGGCGGACTTGTCGAGCTGGATGATCACGATCACGCCGGCGAGCAGGAGCAGCGCCACCGCTACCGTGATGCCCGCGATCAGCGGGGCCCTGCCGCTCTTGCGCGGCGGCGCGTGCGTGTACATGCCCTGCTGTCCGTACGGCGGCTGCGTCGGCTGCTGCTGCCACCCCGCCTGCTGGCCGTGGGGGAACTGGGCGCCGGTCGCGTACGGGACGTTGCCGGACATCGGCCCCGAGGGAGCGCCGGAGGGCGACGCGAACGGCGGCCCGGTGGGAGAGCCGAACGGCTGGCCGGAAGGCCCGCCCGGGGAGCCGAAGGGCGGCCCGGAAGGCGGCCCGGCAGGGGAGCCGAATGGAGGGCCAGAAGGAGGGCCGGCCGGCGAGCCGAAGGGAGGGCCGGAAGGCGGGCCGGAGGGTGAGCCTGCCGGGGAGCCGAACGACTGGCCGGACGGCGAGCCTGCCTGGGAGGCGTACGGCTGGCCCGAGGGCGGGTGGGCCTGCCCCGGCGCGGCCTCGGCGGCGCCCTGCGCCAGCATGCCGGGGTTGGGCGCGGGCTGCTGCAGCAGGAGCATGATCACCTGCTCGGCCGTGGGCCGCTGCGCCGGGTCCTTGGCCAGGCACGCCACGACCACGTCACGCAGCGGCCCCTCGCCGAGCGCGCCCAGGTCGGGCTGCTGGTTGAGCACGCGGTTGATCACCGCGGGCATCGTGTCGCTGCCGAACGGCGCCCGCCCAGAGGCGGCGAAGACCATGGCGCTGGCCCACGAGAACATGTCGGCGGCCGGCCCGACGGTGTGCCCCATGATCTGCTCGGGCGGCATGTACGACGGCGTGCCCACGACCATGCTGCTGATCGTGGAGGTGGCGTTGAGCGCGCGGGCGATGCCGAAGTCGATGACCCGCGGCCCGTCGGCGCCGATGATGACGTTGGCCGGCTTGAAGTCGCGGTGCACGATGCCGGCCTGGTGGATGGCGGCCAGCGCCGTGGCGGTGCCGATGGCCAGCCGGTGCAGGACGGAGCCGGTGCGCGGCCCCTCCTCCTGCACGACCCGCTGTAAGGAGGGGCCCTCGATGAACTCGCTGACGATGTACGGCCTGTCCTGCTCGACCCCGGTGCCCAGGACGGCGGCGGTGCAGAAGGGCGCGACCTGCTGGGCCACCTGGACCTCGCGCAGGAACCGCTCCACGCTCACCTGGTCGCCCGACAGGTCGGGCCGCAGCCACTTGACGGCCACGCTCTGGCTCGCGTGGTCCTTGGCCAGGTAAACGACGCCTTGACCGCCCTCGCCGAGGCGGCCGACGAGCTCGAGGCCCCCCAGCCGCTGTGGGTCTCCGGTGCGGAGCGGAGCGAAGGATGCCATGAGGGGATTCTGGCCCTATGCCGGGCATCCGCAAAAACTACCCGCCGGTAGCGCCCCGGAATATGCTTCGGGAATGCAGGTCACGTCCAGCGGTAGGACACAGTGCGTCATCGCTCCCTTCACCGGAGAAACCCTCGCTGAGCTGCCCATTTCCGACGCGGAGGACATTCGCGCCGCGTACGGGAGAGCCAGGGCGGCCCAGGCGGAATGGGCGGCCAGATCGCCCGCGGAGCGGGCCAGACCCTTCCTCCTCCTGCACGACGCCATCCTCGACCGCAGGGACGAGATCCTCGACCTCGTCCAGAACGAAACGGGCAAGGCCCGCAAGCACGCCTTCGAGGAGGTGCTCGACGTCGCGGGCTGCAGCCTCCACTACGCCCGCCGCGCGCCCCGCCTGCTCGCGCCGCGCCCCCGCAAGGGCATCTTCCCCGCCGCCACCCGCGTGACGGAGCTGCGCCGGCCCAAGGGCGTGGTCGCCCTCATCAGCCCGTGGAACTACCCGCTCGCCCTGGGCGTCACCGACGCGGTGCCCGCGCTGCTGGCCGGCAACGCGATCGTGCACAAGCCCGACACCCAGACCGCCCTGTCCGCGCTGTGGACCATTGACCTGCTGGTGGAGCTGGGCATGCCGCGCGAGATCTGGCAGGTCGTCCTCGGCGAGCCAGCCGACGTCGGCGACGCGCTGCTCGACCACGCCGACTACGTCGTCTTCACCGGCTCCACCCGGGGCGGCAGGAAGGTCGCCGAGGAGGCGGCCAAGCGGCTCATCGGCTGCTCGCTGGAGCTCGGCGGCAAGAACCCGATGATCGTCCTCGACGACGCCGACCTCGACGTGGCCGCGCAGGGCGCCGTCCGCGCCTGCTTCACCAACGCCGGGCAGCTCTGCCTGTCGATCGAGCGCCTGTACGTGCACGCGTCCGTCTTCGACGCCTTCACCGAGCGCTTCGTCCGCGCGGTCCAGGCGCTCAAGCTCGGCGCAGGGCACGACTGGTCGGTGCAGATGGGGCCGCTCACCTCCCGCCGCCCGCTCGACACGGTCAGCGCCCACGTGGACGACGCCGTCGCCAAGGGCGCCACCGTGCTGACCGGCGGCCGGGCCAGACCCGACCTCGGCCCCCTGTTCTACGAGCCGACCGTGCTCACCGGCGTCGGCGAGGACATGGAGCTGTGCCGCGCCGAGACGTTCGGGCCGGTCGTCGCGCTCTACCCGTTCTCCACCGAGGACGAGGCGGTCGCGCTGGCCAACGACACCGTCTACGGCCTCAACGCCTCCATCTGGACCTCCAGTCCGCCCCGCGCCCGCCGCCTGGCCGCCGGGGTCCGCGCGGGGACGGTCAACATCAACGAGGGGTACGCCTCGGCGTACGCGTCCTACGACGCGCCCATGGGCGGGATGAAGGCGTCCGGGCTCGGCCGCCGGCACGGGGTCGAGGGGCTGCTGCGCTACACCGACGCCAAGACGGTGGCCTCGCAGGCGGGGTGGCTGGGGTTCGAGCCGCCGTCCGGGATGCCGTACGAGCGGTGGGCGGGGCTGCTGGCGACGACGCTGAAGGTGATGCGGCGGGCCCGGCTCAAGTAGCGGCCGGGTCAGACCGGGTGGCTGACCCAGACGTTGGGCTCCACGTAGACGGCGTGGTCGTGGACGAGGTCGCAGTGCACGGGGGCGAGCGCGCCCGGCACCTCCACCGCCCCCGACCGGTCGAAGGGCAGCCCGGTCCACTGGCGCCACTCCGCCGCCGTGCCCGCCACCACCATCGAGCGCGGCGCCACCTTGACGATCTTCCCGCCCGCCCGCACGTGCACGCGGAGCCAGGCGTCGTGGGGCAGGCCGTCGGCGCGCGTCCTGAACGCGTACTCCGCCATGGGGGTGTGCGGTTCGAGGTGCTTGAGGTTGGGACGGACGGGGGCGACCAGCTCGCGGTGGCCCAGCCGGGCGGCCTGGCCGCGCAGCGCGGCCAGCATCACCGCGGACAGCCCCTTGCCCAGCAGGTCGCGGCGGACGGTGATCTCCAGGGCGGAGACGGCGTCGGTGGGCAGGCCGCGCTCGCGGGCCAGCCAGCCGGACCGGATCACGCCGTCCCAGCCGTTGTCGGGCAGTTCGCCCCCGTCCGACACGAACGGGGTCATGTAGCCCCGCGCCACCAGCCGCCCCGGCTCCGCGTCGTCGTCGGCCACCAGCACGTGGTCCGGGTAGGCGGTCTTGACCAGCGCGTAGTACAGGTCGGCGACCGGGTCCTGCAGCATGAACTCGTGCCAGGTGTTGTCCATGTCCCAGAGCGTCGCGGCGAATTCCGGGCGTTCGGCAAGAGTGGTGATGCGGATGGCCATGGCGGACATCTTGCCCGGCGGCACGTCCGTTCCGCGTCTCGTTTATTGGTACTTAAGATCCCAAAGACAGTGCAGTACCGTCGGCGGCATGACAGAACTTGACGCCAGGCTACGAGCCATCACGGACCTGATGGTGGCCGAGGCGCGCGAGGGCAGCGGCAGGCACGAGTACGACGGTCAGATCCAGGACCTGTCGCTTGACGGCGTACGGGCCGGGCTGTCCCGGCTCGGCCAGGGGCCCGCGCCCGAGGACGCGCACGACGCCCGGCACCTTCAGGTGTTCGAGGAGAGTCTGCGCACCCAGTTCGGCGAGCTGGAGCTGCACAGGAAGAACCCGCTGATCCACCTCTCCAACCTCGAACTGGCCACCTACGACCGCGACTACGGCCCCGAGGAGGAGCGCGCCGCGGCCAAGGCGGCCCACCTCGCGCTCTGGCCCGAGGCTGTGGAGCAGTCGCTGACCGCACTCGACCAAGTGCCGGCGCCCGTCGCGAAGTCCCTGCTCGGGGCCGCGAAGGGGCTGGCCGCCGGCATCACGGACGAGGCCGCGCTGCGGGCCCACGCCAGGCTCGTCGATCACCTGGAGCGGGCCGCGGCCGAGGGCGACCAGGACGCGTCGCTCGGCGGCGAGGCGCTGGCGAAGCTGATGGGCACCGCCGAGGGCCTGCCCGTCGATCTCGGCGAGCTGGCCGAGCGGGCCGACGCCGAGCGCGACCGGCTGATGGCGCTGCTCGCCGAGTCCTGCGCCAAGCTGGGGGAGAAGGACCGGGCGCCGCTCGACGTCGTACGCGAGCTGGTCAAGGACCACCCCGACCCGGAGGGCGTGATCGAGGCCGCGCGGGTCGGCACGGAGAAGGCGATCGCGTTCACCCGCGAGAAGGACCTGGTGCCCTACCACGACGGTGAGTGCCTGGTGGGCCTGGCGCCGGAGTCGCGCCGCTGGGCGATGGCCATGATGGCGTGGAACGCGCCGGGCGAGCCCGAGGGCCCGTCCTGGTACCACATCACGCCGCCCGACACCTCCTGGCCGCGACAGGACCAGGAGGAGTGGCTGGAGGTGTTCAGCGCCACGACGCTGCCCGCGATCAACGTGCACGAGGTCGCTCCCGGGCACTTCTCGCACGCCAGGGCGCTGCGGCGGGCGCCGTCCGACGTGCGCAGGGTGCTGCAGTCGGTGGCGTTCATCGAGGGCTGGGCGCACTACGCCGAGGAGTTGTGCGTCGAGGAGGGCTTCGAGGCCGGCGACCCGCGCTTCGAGATCGGCGTCTGGGTGGAGGCGCTGATCCGCGTCACCAGGCTGGCCTGCGCGATCGGCGTGCACACCGGCCAGATGACGGTCGAGGAGGGCGCCAGGCGGTTCGAGTCGGACACGCACCTGGCGGGCCCTGCGGCGCTGTCGGAGGCGCAGCGGGCCTCGTTCGACCCGACGTACGGCCGCTACACCTGGGGCAAGCTGCTCATTATGGACCTGCGCGAGCGGGCCCGCGCCCAGTGGGGCGCCGGGTTCACCGTGCAGCGCTTCCACAAGGAGCTGCTCACCCTCGGCGCGCCGCCCCTGGGCCTGATCGACGCCACGCTCTGACGAGCGTTCCGGGTGGTGATCGGGGGAACGTCTGTAGCGTCGGGGTCGGGGTGATCGGGGGAACGTCTGTGGCGTCGGGTCGCTAGGGAGGTTTGTCCGTGCGCGAGCTCTCCGGCAAGGTCGCGGTGGTGACAGGTGCGGCAAGCGGCATCGGACGGGCGCTGGCCCTCCGGTTCGCGGCCGAGGGGATGAGGTTGATGCTCGCCGACGTCGACCACGGCGGGCTCGCGCGGACGGCCGCGCTGGCCGGCGACGCCGAGGTGCTCACGCAGATCACCGACGTGTCGGATGCCTGGGCCGTGCGTCACCTGGCCAACCGCTGCTTCGGCGAGCTCGGAGCCGTCCACGTGCTGTGCAACAACGCGGGCGTCTACCAGGGCGGCCACATGTGGACCCGCGACGAGGAGGACTTCTCCTGGCTGCTCGGCGTGAACCTGTGGGGCGTGCTGCACGGCATCCACGAGTTCGTGCCGCGCATGATCGAGCAGGACACCGAGGGGCACGTCGTCAACACCGTCTCCGTCGCGGGCCTGTTCGCCTCGCCGGGGTCGGGCGGGTACTCGGTGACGAAGTACGCCTCGCTGGCCGCGTCCCTGGCGCTGGCCGAGGACCTCGCCGCCACCGGCTCCAAGCTGCGGGTCAGCGCGCTCTGCCCGGGGGCGGTCAGGACCCGCATCGGCGAGTCCGACCGGGTCAGGCCGCCCGGCCCGGCCACCGCCCCCACCCCGGACGAGGTGGCGTCGCGGGAGACGATCAGCCGGGCGGCCGAGCGCGGGATCGAGCCGTCCGAGGTGGCCGACCTGGTGGTGACCGGCATCAGGGAGGAGCGGTTCCTGCTGCTGACCGACGCCAGGTACGCCACCCGGCTGCGCGAGCAGACGGAGGCCCTGCTCACCGGAAGCCTGCCCGTCTACCAGTGACGGTCGTGAGTGAGCACCCGGACAACCGTGCCGCTGCGCGGCCTGACCAGCACCTTCACGGCGTCGCCCGGCAGCACGTCCTGATACAGGCCCCGCTCCACCTCGAACGCCGTGGCCTTGCGCGAGCTGCCGTCGTGCAGGGCGATGTAGTAGTGCTCGGTGTCCGCCCACCGCTTGACGACGTGCCCGGCGACCTCCCTGCGCTGCGGGAGCGGCCTGGCGGGCTCGATCTCGCCGCTGCGCCAGCCGCTGCCCGTGAAGATCCACTCCTGGGCGGCCCCGGCCGGGCCCGCGTCGGCCACCTCCCGGCCACGCGCCGTCAGCAGGAACCCCCGGCCGCCCATGAGCAGCCCGATCCCCGCCACGAACGACACCGCCGTGGCGATGATCCCCGGCCAGGACACCCCGGCCGCCGCGACCGTGACCCACCAGGGGACGACGAGCCCGGCCGCGAGCAGCACCGGCACCAGCATGCTCGGCCAGCGCCGCCGCGCCAGGCCCAGCTCGATGGCGTGCCTGCGGACGAGGGGGACGAACGCCCGGTCCAGCTCGGACGCCGGCGGCATCAGGTCGATCACCGCCACCTCGGACGCGCTCCCGACGCCGGCGCGTACCCGCTGCACGACCCACCGCTCGTAGGCGGGCAGCGGCTCATCCGGCGGGGGTCTCAGCGACAGGCGGTCGCCCTCGACCGCCGCCCAGCCGTGCCGGCCCAGCTCGACCAGCGTGCTGTGGAACACCTCCTGAGCCCGCGTGCCGCGTAAGAGGTCGGTCACGGGGGCGGGCGCGGGCTGCTCGGCGCCCTGCCCGGGGTCGTTCCGGTTGGACCACTTGAAGGCGGCTGCGAGCGCGGCGACCCAGAGGGCCCACGCCGCCGCCGGCCAGACAAGATCCATTGTTCTGTGTTAGCACGTTGGCCCGTGCCAGGCCAGGTGTAAGTGCCAAGGCCGATACACTGTGGGCACCGCATTCGCCTTTGGGGGGTTCTCACGGTGTCTGAATTCGACACAGTGCTGGTGGTCGACTTCGGCGCACAGTACGCGCAGCTCATCGCCAGGCGGGTGCGCGAGTGCCACGTCTACTCCGAGATCGTGCCCTCGACCATGCCGGTCGAGGAGATGATGGCGAAGAACCCGAAGGCGATCATCCTGTCCGGCGGCCCCTCCTCGGTCTACGCCGAGGGCGCCCCGCCGGTGCCGCACGGGCTGTTCTCCACGGGCGTGCCCACGTTCGGCATCTGCTACGGCTTCCAGGCCATGGCGCAGGCGCTGGGCGGCGAGGTGGCCCGCACCGGCGTCGCCGAGTACGGCGGCACCTCGATGGAGGTGCTCGACGAGGGCGTCATCTTCGCCGGCCTGCCCGCCAGCCAGACCGTCTGGATGTCGCACGGCGACAGCGTGGCGGCGGCCCCCGAGGGCTTCAGGGTGACCGCCTCGACGCGCGAGACGCCGGTCGCCGCGTTCGAGAGCGTCGAGCGCGGCCTGTACGGCGTGCAGTTCCACCCCGAGGTGCTGCACAGCGAGCACGGCCAGGCGGTGCTCAAGCACTTCCTGGAGGCGGCCGGCTGCCGCCCCTCGTGGACCATGCTCAACATCGTCGAGGACTCCGTGGAGGCCGTGCGCCGCCAGGTCGGCGAGGGCCGGGCCATCTGCGCGCTGTCGGGCGGCGTCGACTCGGCGGTGGCCGCCGCGATCGTCCAGCGCGCCATCGGCGACCGCCTCACCTGCGTCTTCGTCGATCACGGGCTGCTGCGCAAGGGCGAGGCCGAGCAGGTCGAGCGCGACTTCGTGGCCGCCACGGGCGTCAAGCTGCGCGTGGTCGACGCCTCCGAGCGGTTCCTGAAGGCCCTGGAGGGCGTCACGGACCCGGAGGAGAAGCGCAAGATCATCGGCCGCGAGTTCATCCGCGTCTTCGAGGACGAGCAGCGCGCCATCATGGCCGACGGCCCGGTGGAGTTCCTGGTCCAGGGCACGCTCTACCCCGACGTGGTCGAGTCGGGCGGCGGCACCGGCACCGCCAACATCAAGTCGCATCACAACGTCGGCGGCCTGCCGGAAGACCTGGAGTTCACCCTGGTCGAGCCGCTGCGGGCGCTGTTCAAGGACGAGGTGCGCCGGGCCGGCGAGGAGCTCGGCCTGCCCGCCGCGATGGTGTGGCGCCAGCCGTTCCCCGGCCCCGGCCTGGGCATCCGCATCGTCGGCGCGGTCACCCGCGACCGGCTGGCCATCCTGCGCGAGGCCGACGCCATCGCCCGCGAGGAGCTGTCCAGGGCCGGGCTCGACCGGCAGATCTGGCAGTGCCCGGTCGTGCTGCTGGCCGACGTCAGGTCGGTGGGGGTGCAGGGCGACGGGCGTACGTACGGGCATCCGGTGGTGCTGCGGCCGGTCACGTCGGAAGACGCGATGACGGCCGACTGGGCGCGGGTGCCGTACGACGTGCTGTCCCGCATCTCGACCCGCATCACCAACGAGGTGCGCGAGATCAACCGGGTGGTGGTCGACGTGACCAGCAAGCCTCCGGGCACCATCGAGTGGGAGTAAGGCCCCCACCCGCCGCACCCGTCGTCAGGCGACCGCCGGGCCCGACGACGGCCCGGCCGCCGAGGCCCCCACGGGGTGGCTCGTCACCGTGACGATCAAGCTCGCGCACGTGACGATCAAGCTCGCGCACGTGACGATCAAGCTCGCGCACGTGACGATCAAGCTCGCGCACGTGACGATCAAGCTCGCGCACGTGACGATCAAGCTCGCGCACGTGGCGATCAAGCTCGCGCACGTGGCGAGCGAGGAGACCACTATGTCGCGGGAGGAGTCCAGGAACCCGCTGCGCACCACCCTGTCGCGCGCCCCCGGCCACATTCCCGCGCCGTGATCTGTATCAAAAGCCGGTGTGCCGTCTCAAGAGTCTCGGGGCCGTTCGGTCTAGCCGAAGGGGACAGCACAACGTGGGCGCGACACGAGAAATGCACCGAATCCCGCGCGGCAACATCACTTTCGCCATCCTGGCGGGCGAACGCGCCCTGTCCGTGGACGGCGACCTGCGGGCAGCCCGCTACTGGTTCGACGCCGCCTACCAGGACGCCGAGCTGAGCGGCGATCCTGAACAACTGGCCCGCGCCGCTCTCGGGCTGAGCGGCGTGTGGGTGCACGAACACCGGACCTGCGCGGACTGGGAACGGGTACGCACCCGCCAGTGCCACGCCCTGCGGCTGCTGGATCCCCGCACCCCGCTGGCCCTGCGGCTGCGGGCCAGGAAGGCCGCGGAGGAGGACTACCGCGCGGGGACGCACGACGCCATACTCCGGCTGCTGGACAGGGCGCGCGAGGCCGGGGACCCGGTGGCGCTGGCGGAGACGCTCAGCCTGGCGCACAACTGCCTGCTGGGGCCGGAGCACGGAGCCCGCCGGATCGGGCTGTCTCAGGAGCTGATCGGCCAGGCCGGGCTCACCGGGCGCAGGGGCGACGCGCTCATGGGGCTGCTCCTGCGTACCGTCGATCTGTTCCTGGAGGCCGCGCCGAAGGCCGAGCGCAGCCTTGAGGAGCTGCAGAGCATGCTGGCCGCCAAGGAGCACCGGGCCATCGGGTTCGTGGTCAGCGCGATCAAGGTGATGCTGAGCATCCGCGCGGGCAAGTTCGAGGAGGCGGAGACGCTGGCCGCCGTCTGCGCGGAGCTGGGCGACGCGACCGGCGACGTCGACGCCACCGGCTGGTACGGCTGGCAGCTCGTCGCCATCCGCTGGCTCCAGGGGCGCGGCGCCGAGTTGGTGCCCGCGCTGTCGGAGATGGTGCACTCGCCCACCCTCAGCGCCCTGGACAACTCCTACCTGGCGAGCCTGGCCGCGGCGGCGGCCGAAGCGGGCGACCGCCGCACGGCCGAGGGGCTGCTGGCCCGGCTGCGCGGCGCCGGCCTGCCGAGGTCGAGCACCTGGATGACGTCCATGTACTTCATGGCCGAGGCCGCGCACCTGCTGCGCGACACCGAGACCGCCGCGTACGTCCACGACGCGCTGGCCCCGTTCGCCGAGTTACCGGTCATCGCCGGCCACGGCGTTACCTGCCTGGGCTCCGCGCACCACCCACTGGGCGTCGCCTCGCTCACACTCGGCGAAGCGGACAGGGCCGTCGAGCACCTGCGCGCCGCCGTACGGCAGAACCTGGCGCTGCACCACTGGCCCGCCACCGTGCTGTCCCGGCACCGGCTCGGGCAGGCGCTCGCGCTCAAGGGCGGCTCGGGCGACGAGGGGCCGAACGTGGCGCGCGAGGCGGCGGAGCTCGGCATGGTGCTGCCGAAGGCGGTCACCCGGCCCGACGAGACCGGGGGCGTCTGCCGCTGCCGGCGGCGCGGCCTGCACTGGCTGCTGGAGCTGGACGGGCGCAGCGCCCTCGTCGGCCACAGCGTGGGCATGGGCTACCTGGCGACGCTGATGGCCAACCCGGGCCAGGAGATCCCCGCCATCGACCTGGCCGCCGGGGCGGAGACCGTGAAGAGCGCGGCCGGCTCGGAGCAGCCGGTGCTCGACGAGGTGGCCAGGCGGACGTACAAGGAGCGGCTGGCGCGGCTCGACAGCGAGATCGACGAGCTGGAGTCGATGAACGACCTCGAACGCGCCGCCACGCTGCGGATGGAACGGGAGTGGCTGCTGGCCGAGCTGGCCGCGGCCACCGGCATCGGCGGGCGGGCGCGGCCGTTCGCGGGCACCGAGGAGCGGGCCAGGATCGCCGTCGGCAAGGCCATCTGGCGGGCCGTGGACCGGGTCGCGGCGGTCGATCCGACGATCGGCGAGGAGCTGCGCGCCACCGTCCGCACGGGGGCGCGCTGCTGCTACCAGCCCCGATGAGCGAGAGCGGGGCGGCGCAGGCCGCCCCGCCCGTGCCACCGCTCACGAAAACTTGTATGAATACCCGCGATAATTATGGGAAGGGAGGCATCTCCTGGGCCAACGCGGACCGCGGTTGGCAAGGTTGTGCCCGTGACCCGCGGTTCGGAAGGAGTGGCGAAGCCTGCATGTCTCATGCGAGCGAATACGGCAGGCAGCCGCTGGTGTTGCTCGTCGAGGACGATCCGCAGGACGCGCTGATCGTCGAGGAGCTGCTGGAGGACAGCGGCCTCTCGGTGCGTCTTGAGTGGGCGCGCTCCGTGGACGAGGCCCGGCAGGCGCTGGTCCGGTTGCGGCCCCAATGTGTGCTGCTCGACCTCGGCCTGCCCGACGCGTATGAGTTCTCGGCCCTGTCGGCCGTGATCGAGGAGGCGGGCGACGCGGCCGTCGTGGTGCTCACCGGCCTGGCCGAGGAGCAGGCGGGCCTGGCGGCGGTCTCGGCGGGCGCGCAGGACTACCTGGTCAAGGGCCGGGTGGAGGCCGAATGGCTGGGCAGGACGCTGCGGTACGCGATGCAGCGCAAGCAGGCCGAGCAGGCCGCCGTGGCGCTGCACGCCGAACGCGTGCGGGCCAAGGAGAACGAGCGGCTGGAGCGTGGCCTGCTGCCCACGCCGCTGCTGCAGAGCATGCCGATAGAGGTGGCCTCGCGCTACCGTCCCAGCAGGGGCTCCGCCACGCTCGGCGGCGACTTCTTCGACGTCGTCGAGTCCGACGACAAGGGCGTGCACGTCGTCATCGGCGACGTGTGCGGGCACGGCCCCGACGAGGCGGCGCTCGGCGTCTGCCTGCGCATCGCCTGGCGGGCGCTGGTGCTCAGCGGCCTGACCGGCGCGACCCTGCTGCGCAGGCTCGAACGCATCCTGGAGGCCGAGCGGGCCGGGTCCGACATCTTCGTCACCATGTCCACGCTCATCCTGGAGTCCGACCAGCACACGGTGCGGATCTGGCGGGCCGGCCACCCCGGCATGCTGCTGCACGACGGCGACACGGTGAGCCTGGCCGAGCCGGCGCCCAGCCTCGCCCTCGGCCTGCCGGTGGAGGCCGAGTGGCACGAGGACGTGCTGGAGCTGCCCAGCGGCGGCGGCCTGACGCTCTACACCGACGGCCTGTTCGAGCGCCGCCTGCCCGGCGCGCCGCCGCGCTGGCTCGGCGAGGAGGGGCTGCTGGAGCTGGCCCGGCGGCACTCCCACCTCGACGGTGAGGGCTTCCTCGACGCGCTGATCGCCGACGTCGAGGAGGTCACCGCGCCCGACGCCCCCGCCGACGACCTCGCCGTGGTGCACCTGCGATGGAGAGACCGCGGATGACCGACGCGTCCCGGCTGCGTCGCCTGACCGTGCACGGCTGGTTCCTGGTGATGATCGGCACCCTCACCGTGCTGACCGCGGTCTGCGCGATCACGGGGACCGTCATGATCGACCGTACGAGCAGCCTGTCCGAGCAGCTCACCCAGCGCATCTCGCCGGCCGCGATCGAGGCGTCCCAGATGCAGAAGGCGCTGATCGACCAGGAGACCGGGGTCAGGGGGTTCCTGCTGGCCGGTCGCGAGGAGTTCCTCCAGCCGTACGCCCAGGGCCTGGCCGCGGAGCAGCACAGCCGCGCGCAGGTCGCCGCGCACATCGGTGACCGGCCCGATCTGCTCCGCGAGCTGAACGCCATCAGCGACAAGGCCGCCGCCTGGCGGCGCGACTACGCCGAGCCGATGACCGCGGAGAAGCGCGACGACGGCACCGTCCCCGCCGCCAGGGTGGAGGCGGGCAAGCAGGCGTTCGACGAGATCAGGGCGCTGCTCGAACGACAGAACAGCCGCCTCGCGCAGCTCCGGGAGAGCTCGCGGGCCGAGCTGTCGCGGGCCGAGCAACTGCGCAACTGGGCGTTCCTGGCCATGCTGGTGCTGTTCCCGCTGGCCATGGGGGGCATGGCGGTCCTGCTGCGCAACGCGGTCGTCCGGCCGCTCGACCAGCTCCGCACGGCCTCCCGCCAGGTCGCGGCCGGCGAGTTCGAGCGCGCCATCCCCGCCAAGGGGCCCGCGGACATCCGCGAGGTCGCCGTGGACGTGGACCTGATGCGCGTCCGGATCCTCCAGGCGCTCGGCGACTCGCACCGGCAGCAGGTGCAGTTGCGCGAGCAGGCCGCCGACCTCGACGCGCAGGCCGTCGAGCTGCGGCGGTCGAACGCCGAGCTGGAGCAGTTCGCCTACGTCGCCTCGCACGACCTCCAGGAGCCGCTGCGCAAGGTCGCCACCTTCTGCCAGCTCCTGGAGAAGCGGTACGGGGAGGTGCTGGACGAGCGCGGCAAGCAGTACATCCGCTTCGCCGTGGACGGCGCCACCCGGATGCAGGTGCTCATCAACGACCTGCTGAGGTTCTCCCGCGTCGGCAGGGTCTACGACGACCGCGAGCCCGTCGAGCTGGGGGAGACGCTCGACAAGGTGATCGACGACCTGTCGGCCCCCATCGAGGAGGCCGGCGCGACGTTCGAGCGGCCCGGCAAGCTGCCCACGGTCGTCGGCGACTCCACCATGCTGCGCCTGCTCTGGCAGAACCTCGTCAGCAACGCCATCAAGTTCCACGACCCGGCGCGCGCGCCGCTGATCCGCATCGGATGCGAGCCCGACGCGGACGGCTGGGAGTTCTCCGTGGCCGACAACGGGATAGGTGTGGAGCCCGAGTTCGCCGATAAGATCTTCGTCATCTTCCAGCGCCTGCACAGCCGCGAGCAGTACAGCGGCACCGGCATCGGCCTGGCGATGTGCAAGAAGATCGTCGAGAACCACGGCGGCAGGATCTGGCTGGACACCGGCTACACCGGCGGCGCCCGGCTCTGCTTCACCCTGCCCGCCTCCACTGTGCCGGCCGGCTCCGGCACCGAACACGAAGGAAGCACCGCATGACGAGCGGGCAACCCATCGAAGTCCTCCTCGTCGAGGACGATCCCGGTGACGAGCTCATCACGCGTGAGGCGTTCGAGGACAACAAGATCCGCAACAACCTGCACGTCGTCAGGGACGGGCTGGAGGCGCTCGACTTCGTCTACCGGCGTGGCGACCACGCCGGCGCGCCCCGCCCCGACCTCATCCTGCTCGACCTCAACCTGCCCAAGTACGACGGCCGCCAGGTGCTGGAGCGGCTCAAGGGCGACCCCGAGCTGCGCTCCATCCCCGTCGTCGTGCTCACCACCTCCTCGGCCGAGGAGGACATCATGCGCAGCTACGAGCTGTTCGCGAACGCCTACGTGAGCAAGCCCGTCGACCTCGACCGCTTCATGGCCGTCATCCGGCAGATCGACGAGTTCTTCGTCACGGTGGTGCGGCTGCCGGGGCGGGCGTACGGCGGGAACGAAGGCCTCTAGGCCTGCCCGTCCGCGGGTCGTCCCGGCTCGGGGTCGAGGGGCTCGGCTCGCGAGGCGACGAGCGGCTCCGGCTCGTCGTCCACCGGCGCGGGAGCGGCCGGTCGGCGGCGCAACCGCCGTCCGAGACGCTGCCCAAGAGGCCTGAGCCCTCGCCTGAGACGCAACCCGGCCCGTGCCGACAGCCGCGCCAGGCTGCCCAGGAACAGCGGCACCAGCAGGGCCCCCACGAAGATCGGCGTGGCCATGTACCGGAAGTCCTGCGCCGAGATGTTGGCCAGCACGGCGAGCTGCTGCCCGGCCACCACCGCCGCCACCCCCACCACGTACCGGTTGCGCAGCGCCCACGCCGCCAGCCCCACCGCCAGGTACGACAGGTACGCCCACGAGGCCCCCCGCCACAGCACCCAGTCCCACTCGGGCATCAGCGCGCCGGTCAGCCACGGGTCGGCGACCTGGTTGAGCTCCATGGACAGCGGCCGCAGCGAGTACACCCACCGCCCGGGGAAGTCCGCCACCTTGTACGGCCCCACGTACGTGTCGGCGTTCGGCCGCCGCGAGAACCGGTACGTCATCCCGCCGGTCACCTGCTCGTCCTGCACCGGCCGCCACGCGATCGCCCCCCGGCACAGCCGCGCGTCCACCACCAGCCGCGGCTCGGTCACCAGCAGCCGCCGCCACAGTTCGAGCAGCTCGGTGGTGTGCAGGTCGGCTTGCTGCCAGCTGAAGTCGTCGCGCCAGATCAGCGGGTTGATCGTGGAGCAGGTGCCGCCCTCCCACCACCGCCTGATCGGCGCCACCGCGCCCATGAGGCTGATGTCGCGCGGGGTGAACAGGTCGGGCCGCTGCCGGTAGGCGACCGCGATGTCCCCGTACGCGGTGTGGTAGACGTACGTCTTCGACGGCGCCACGATGCCCGCCTGTGGGAACACCACGTTCGACAGCACGAGCGGCAGGGCGGCGGCGAGCGTGCCGGCGAGCAGCAGCCGCAGCCGCACGGCCGGGACGATCACCACCAGCGCCAGCACGGCCACGCCCGCGATGAGGAAGCCGTTGGCGCGGAACAGCCCGAGCGCCACGAACAGCAGCGCCAGCCCGAGCAGCGCGGGCATGCCGACGGCGCGCCTGGCGGCGATCCGCGCGCACAGGCCGGCGACGGCCACGGCGCAGATCGTGAACGGCACGTCCTTCCACAACGTCACCGTGAACGCGCCCACGGGCGGCGCCAGCGGCATCAGCACGACCACCACGGTCGTCAGCAGCCGCGGCGCGCCCATCGCCTTGAGCGACTGCGCCAGGTACGTCAGCGCGCCCGCCATGGCCGTGGTCTGCGCGAAGGTGACGGCGCCCAGATCACCGGTCTTGGTGAAGCTCAGCCACAGCAGCGCGTCGTAGACCACCGAATGATCGCTCACCCAGGGGCCGACGACGGTGTGGCTGAGGTAGAGCACGGAGTCGCGGCTGAACAGGCCGGGGTAGAAGGCCGCCCACCAGCACCCGAGCACGGCCTGGACGATCAGGAAGGTCGCCAGCGCGACCCAGGGCCTGCGCCTGGTGTCTCTCCCCATGGTTCCATTCCCGAACTGAGGGGGGAACTCGTCAGAAGTAGCTCTCCCCTGGCGTCGGTCCCTTGCCGCGCAGCATCGTGGGCACCGTGACGAGGTGGTAGCCGCGCTTCTTGAGCTCCTTGAGGATCTCCGGCATGACCTGCACCGTCTGCGGGACCACGTCGTGCATGAGGATCACGCCGTCGCGCCTGGCCGACTTCAGCACGGTCGCCTTGATCTTCTTGGTGTCGCGCAGGCTCCAGTCGAGGGTGGTGTCCGTCCACAGGATCTGCGCCAGCTCGGTCTGCGCCGCCAGCGCGAGCACGCGCTCGTCGGTGTGCCCGTACGGGGGGCGGAACATCGTCGGGCGGCGCCCCGTGACGTCCTCGATCACTTCCTGCGTGACCTTGAGCTCGTCAAGGATCTCGTTGTCGGAGTGGGCGGGCAGCGAGGCGTGCGAGTAGGTGTGGTTGCCGATCGCGTGCCCGCGCGCGACGATCTGCCGGGCCACCTCTGGGCGCTCCTCCACCCGCTTGCCCACGAGGAAGAACGTGGCCTTGGCGCCCGCCTTGGACAGCGCCTTGAGCAGCGCCGGGGTGTGCTTGCCCGGCCCGTCGTCGAAGGTCAGCGCCAGGCATTTGACCCGGGCGCAGTCGACGGCGGCGGCCTGGGCGGGCAGGGCAGTGAAGGCTAGCGAAGCCGCGAGAAGGGCATGAATCACCACACAGCAAAGCCTAGAGGCAACCCCGCCCGCCCATGCTTGTGGTGATGTCTCGGTCTGGGCACCTTCACCTGTTGAGCCTGGCCCGCAGGAACAGAGTCACACCCTTCAGTGACTTGACCGGCAGGTAACGCTCGGCGCAGACGACCGCCGACAGCCCCGCGTTCATCAGGAAGGGCGTCCTGCGCAGGTCGCTGCCGCCGGTGGAGCGGCGGCGGTGGCGGGCCACGAGGGGGCGCAGGAGGACGTTCCAGCTCCAGATGCGGTCGATGGTCAGCCCGGCCTTCTCGACGACGACCGTGAGCGAGTCGCGGCCGTAGCGGCGCACGTGGCCGACGGCGTCGTCGTGCGGCGACCACAGCGACATGTCGCACGGCACCGCGATCAGCGCGTGCCCGCCGGGTGCCAGCACCCGGGCGATCTCCTCGGTGACCAGGTGGTCCTCGCGGATGTGCTCCAGGACGTCGAACGCGGTCACCAGGCTCACGCTCGACGTCTCGAACGGCAGCGCCCGCGCGTCCGCCCGCACCGCCTTGAGCCCTCGTTTCCTGGCCGTCTCCACCGCGGTCTCGCACTGGTCGGTCGCGGTCGCGTCCCAGCCCGCCTCGATCAGCACCCTGGTGTTGCCGCCGCCCGCCGCGCCGACGTCCAGGGCCCGCCCGGGACGGCCCAGCCCGCGCAGCTCCCTGCGCAGGATGGCGCGGCGCTCGCGGTACCACCAGTGGGTGTCCTCGAGCGCGATCAGGCTGCGGATCTCAGTGGTTTGCATCGATCAGTTCCTCGTTCGGGAGAAGACCCAGCGGAGCAGGGCGAGCAGGCAGTACGTGGCCGCGACGGCGACCGCGTCCGCGGCGGGCACACACAGGACGGCCGCGGTGGTCAGGGCGGAAAGAACGGCGAATCGGGCCGCGGTGCGGAAGGCCGGCCGGCGGGCGGCCGTCACCTTGACGAGCCCGGCCAGGACGAGCGCGCCGAGATTCGCCGGCACCGGCGACCACATTTCCCGTAACGGGACAAAAGCCAGCACATGCAGAATTCCGGGAATCAGCCCGATGAATACCGAAATATCGAATATCGGCCGCGTGAGAACCGCGTCCGGATGCACGGGCGCCGGCTCCGCCCTGCGCACCTGCACCCGCGCCCGGCCCGTCGCCATCGACCAGGCGATCCTGGCCAGGCCCCGCAGATCGTCGACGGCCGTCCTGATCACCTTGACGCGCGAGTCGCCGTCCTCGATCCAGTCGACAGGGACCTCGTGCACCCGCAGCCCGTTGTGCTCGGCCAGCAGCAGCAACTCGGTGTCGAAGAACCAGGAGTCGTCGCGGATCCTGCGTACCAGGGGCCTGACCGCGTCCGTCCTGGCGGCCTTGAACCCGCACTGAGCGTCGCTGAACCTGACCCCGAAACCGTGCCTGAGCAGGGCGTTGTAGCCGCGCGACACCACCTCGCGGCGCACCGAGCGGCGCGTGCGCGCGCCGGGCGCCAGCCGGGTGCCGACGGCCAGCTCGCTGTGACCGCTGGCCACCGACGCGACCAGCGGGAACAGCGCGCCCAGATCGGTGGACAGATCGACGTCCATGTACGCCACCACGTCCGCCGGGCTGTCCAGCCAGGCCGCCCGCAGCGCCGCGCCCCGGCCCCTGACGTCCAGCCGCCTGGCGTGCACCTGCGCGAACTCCCCGGCCAGCGCGGTGGCGACCGGCCAGGTGGCGTCGGTGCTGCCGTTGTCCACGATCGTGATCCGCCACGGCAGCGGGAACCCGGCGTCGAGGAACCTGGCCAGCGTGCGGACGCAGCCGGGCAGCGCGCGCTCCTCGTTGAGCACGGGGATGACGATGTCGACGCTGGCCGGGCGGGCCGCGGAGTCCAGGACGCGGGGGCTCGGCTCCATGGCGGCACGCGTGTCCATAGGCTCCCCTGATCTGGTCGTGGCCGTGGGTCCACGGAAATGGTGCTGGGGGAGTCCAGCGGGGCGCGTGCGGCTTTTCCCGCCTCCTTCCAACAACCGGCCTGATCTTTACCTTTCAGGAAGCCGATAAACGGAAGTGCTCCCATTCCTGAACCTCAACCGCGCATATTTCCCCACCACCGAATTATTGTCGGTGAAAAGCCACTTAGCCCCATATTTCCAGGCAAGCGCGCGGACGTTCTCCGCCGTCGGCGCCACGAACACCACGTCGTTCGCCGCCAGCCGCGCCCGATCCGCGAACGGCACCGCCAGATACGACCGCACGAACGGCCTGGCCCGCGACAACGTGCTCTCCGCGTACGCCCACCCCTCCACCAGCACCCGCCGCTCGCTGAACCCTGACACCCAGAAGTGCCGGCTGTCGCACACCTGCCACCAGGCATAACGGCAGTGCAGATCGGTCGCCACCACGTCACCGGGCTCCGAATGGGTCCGCAACCACCTCCCCGCCTCCAGCGCCCCCTCCGGTATCAGCCGCTCCCGCCGCTCCGCCTGCGGCGTCACGTGCGCGGCCACGTCCCGGACGGAGCTGGGCAGCGCGTAACCGGCCAGCACCGCCACCACCGTCAGCACGGACCCGCGCCGCCACACCAGCAGCGCCCCTATCCCCAGCACCAGGTACGGCAACACAACCCGCACCAACACCCCACCGGAACCCTCACCCCCGGCCCCGGCCATCGCAGTCCCCAGCCCCGCCACCGCCGTCCCCAGCTCCGGCCCCGCCCCAGCCCCCGCCAACACGCCCTCCGCCCCCGACGCGCCTCCTGCCCCCCACATGCCTCCTGCCCCCGACACGCCTCCTGCCCCCGACACGCCTCCTGCCCCCGACACGCCTCCTGCCCCCGACACGCCTCCTGCCCCCGACACGCCTCC
>NZ_BAAAQX010000049.1:0-101308 GCF_039531895.1 Nonomuraea monospora | reverse complement strand
TGGTGGCGGCCCGGCGGGCGGCGGCCTGGCGGGCGGCGCGGCGGCTACGGGCGGCGTGGCGGCGCGGAGCGCTGAGGCGGGCGTGGTGGCGGGCGGCGTCCCGGCAGGCGGTGTCCCGCCGACCGGTGTTCCGGCGGGTGGGGTGCTGATGGGCGGGCCGGTGGGCGGGCCGGCGGGCGGGCCGGCGGGCGCGTACCTGCCGCCCAATCCACCGACCCCGGGCACGAGCCTGGCCAGGATGTTCGGCGGCGGCATCATCGGACTCCTGGTGGGCCTCCTGGTGGGCATGTTCGCCGCCGTCCTGGCCAGCGTGACCATGGGCGACGGGATGGCCCTGGTCACCCTGGTCGGCTGCACGGCGCTGCTGGCGGCCGTGGGGGCGGCCATGGGCGCGGGGTCGGGCAGGAGGGCGGCGGCAGCGGCGTACCAGGCGACGGTCCCGTACCGGAGCCAGGCGGGCCCGGTCCCGCCGTACGTGCCGCCGCCGCTGTTCCCCAGGCCGGAGCTGCCGGATCCGCCCAGGTGGCTGTTGCCGGCGGCGGCGGGCGCGGGGGTGTTCGCGGCGGTGGCGCTGCCTGAGGCGCAAGTGGGGCTGGGGATCGTGCTGGTGGCGATGGTGCTGGGCGCGGCGGCGCTGCCGGCGGTGTTGCGGCGGATGACGCCGTGGACGGTGGCGTTCGGCGCGACGGCGTACTGGCTGATCTCGATGGCGGCGGTGCGGGACGCGGACTGGCTGGTGGGGATCCTGCTCGTGGCGGGGGCCGGGCTGGGCGCGCTGGCCGTGTCGGGCGCGGGCGGCGGCTGGCTGGGCGTGATCAGGGGCGGCGTGTCGGTGCTGCTGGCGCTCGGTCCTGTGCCGTGGTTCCTGGCGCAGCCGTTGAAGCGGCTGACGGCCAGGCGGCGGGTGCTGCCGATGGTGGCCGCGCTGGGCATCACGGCGGTGCTGCTGCTGGTGTTCGGGTTGCTGTTCTCCTCGGCGGACGCGGTGTTCGCCTCGTACGTGGAGCGGCTGACCACGGCCCCCGACTGGGCCGAGTCGATGCCGGGGCGGATCATCCTGTTCGCGCTGTTCGGGGTGCTGCTGGCGGCGGTGGTGCTGGTGGCGCTGCGGCCGGTGGTGGATCCGGTGGGGCCCGAGACGAAGTTCAGGGTGAGCAAGAGCGTCTGGCTGGTGCCGCTGACGGCGGTGAACCTGCTGTTCGCCTCGTTCGTGGCGGTGCAGATCACGGCGCTGTTCGGCGGGAACACCCTGGTGCTGAAGACGGCGGGGCTGACCTACGCCGAGTACGCCAGGCAGGGCTTCTTCCAGCTCGTGGTGGTCAGCGTGTTCGTGCTGGGCATCGTGGCGGTGGCGGCCGGGCTGCTCAGGGTGGAGCGGCGGGAGCGCTGGCTGCTGGCGGTGCTGCTGGGCGTGCTGTGCGGGCTGACCATGGTGGTGCTGGCCTCGGCGCTGCACCGGATGAACCTCTACACCGACGCCTACGGCCTGTCGCGGCTGCGGCTGTCGGTGCAGGCGACGGTGTGGTGGCTGGGCGCGCTGTTCGCGCTGGTGCTGCTGGCGGGCGCGGCGCGGCTGCTGGGCCGCGGCTCCGGCTGGCTGCCGCGGACGATCGTGCTGATCACCGGGCTGAGCCTGGGCGCGTTCGCGGTCGTCAACCCCGACCTGCGGGTGGCGCAGACGCAGGTGGAGGTGCGCGGCCCCGCCAAGATGGACTCCGACTACCTGGGCGACCTGGGCGCGGAGGCGGTGCCGGCCCTCGACCGGCTGCCTGAGCCGCAGCGCAGTTGCGTGCTGTCGGCCGTGGTGGCGGCCAACGGGCTGGACCGTCCGGACCCGTGGAACGGCTGGAACCTGGCCCGTTCGCTGGCCCGCGACGTGCTGGCGGAGCGGCCGGTGCGCGACGAGTTCGATTGCTCGAAGGTGGACACGCGGGTCCCTGATTAAATCCAGGAGTGACCTTCGACATAGTGATCAGCGGTGGGCGGGTGCTCGACGGCACGGGCGCCCCGCCGTACCGGGCGGACGTGGGGATCGCGGGCGACCGGGTCGCGGCCGTCGGCCGGCTCGACGGCGCGCGGGCGGGCACGGTGATCGACGCGGTGGGGCGGTTCGTCGCGCCGGGTTTCGTCGACTGCCACGCGCACGGCGACGCGGCCGTTTTCGACGCGGACGTGCAGCGGGCGGCGCTGCGGCAGGGGGTCACGACGTTCGTGCTGGGGCAGGACGGGCTGTCGTTCGCGCCGGGCTCGGCCGCGACCGTGGCCTACGTCTCGCGGTACTTCGCCGCCGTCAACGGCACCTTGACGGACGGGCCGCTGACGGTCGCCGACCTGCTGTCCGGCTACGACAGGGCGGTGGCGCTGAACACCGCGTACCTGCTGCCGCACGGCACGATCCGCTACGACGTCATGGGCCCCTCGCCCGAGCGGGCCGGCCGCGACGAGCTGGCGGCGATGCTGCGGCACGTCGAGCGGGGGCTGTCGGAGGGCGCGGCCGGGCTGTCGAGCGGGCTGGAGTACCTGCCGGGCCGCTACGCGGACGCGGACGAGCTGGCTGCCCTGTGCACGCCGCTGAAGGGCCTGCCGTACGTCACCCACATGCGGGCCTACGGCGAGCGGGCCGGGGTGGGCATGGCCGAGGTGGTGGAGATCGCCGGGCGCTCGGGCGCGGCCGTGCACGTCTCGCACCTGCACGGGCCGGCCGGCGTGCTGCTGCCGCTGGTCGAGGAGGCCCTGGGCAAGGGCGTGGACCTCACCTTCGACACCTACCCCTACCTGCGCGGCAACACGATCCTGGCGATGCTGGTGCTGCCGGACCACGTGCCGGGCGCCGACACGGAGGCGGCGCTGGAGATGATCGCCTCGGACGCGCTGGACGAGTGGTGGCCGTCGCTGTCCGGCGTGTGGCCGCGCGTGACGATCTCGCACGCGCCGGGCCTGGCCTGGGCCGAGGGGCTGACGCTGGTGGCGGCGGCCGAGCGGGCAGGGGAGGAGCCTGCCGCGTTCTGCCGCAGGCTGCTGATCGAGACGCGGCTGGAGGCGGGCGCCGTCATCACCCGTCCCGACGAGGGGCGGGAGGGCGAGGAGTCCGTACGCCGGATGCTGCGGCACCCGTCCCAGACCGGCGGCTCCGACGGCATCTACGTGGGCGGTCATCCGCATCCGCGCGGGTTCGGCGCGTTCGCCAGGTTCCTCGGCCGGCACGTCAGGGAGCTGGGCGACTGGACGTGGGAGCAGGCGGCGGTGCACCTGTCGGCGCATCCGGCGAGGCGGTTCGGGCTGGCCGACCGGGGGCTGCTGCGGCGCGGGTTCGCCGCCGACGTGGTGGTGTTCGACCCGGCCACGGTGGGCGACCTGGCCACCTACCCGGAGCCGCGCACGCCCGCGGAGGGGGTGGACGACGTGCTCGTGTCCGGCGTGCGCGTGCTGGCCGGCGGCGAGCTGACGGGCGCCACCCCGGGACGCGCGCTGCGGCCCTCGTGAGCGGTGGCCGGGCAGGCGTCGCGGCCCTCGTACGCGGTGGGCGGGCGCGCGCCGCGCCCGTTGTGAGCGATAAGGTCGGAGCCGGAATCAGAGGGGGTGTTGTGCCGGCGATCCTCGGTCAGTCGGTCTTCGACGGCGGGCTCGAATTTCCCGCGATGGTGGTGCACCGGGACGCGCTGGAGCACAACGTGTCGACGATGGCGGCGTTCGTCCGCGACCACGGCATGGAGCTGGCGCCGCACGCCAAGACGCACATGTCCGCGGAGATCTCCGCGATGCAGCTCGCAGCGGGCGCGTGGGGCCTCACGGTCGCCACGCCCCGGCAGGCGGCGGTGGCCAGGTCGTTCGGCGCCGCCCGCGTCCTGGTGGCCAACCAGATCGTCGACCCGGCAGGGCTCACCTGGGCCGCCCACGAGCTGGAGCGGGATCCGGGCTTCGAGCTGCTCAGCTTCGCCGACTCCGTCGCCGGCGTCGACATCCTGGCCGCGCACGCCGGCTCCCGGCCGTTCAGGGTGCTGGTGGAGCTGGGGCACGAGGGCGGCAGGGCCGGCTGCAGGACGCTCGGCGAGCTGCTGGAGGTGGCCTCCTACGCGCAGGCCACGCCCGGCGTCGAGCTGGCCGGCGTGGCCGGTTACGAGGGCGGGCTGCGCACGGGCGCTGAGGTGCGCAAGTACCTCGACGGGCTGCAGGAGGCCGTCGAGTACGTCCGCGTGAAGAACCCCGTGCTCACCGTGGGCGGCAGCCAGTGGTTCGACGTGATCGGCCGCGAGCTGGTCGCCACCCAGGCCAGGATCCTGCTGCGCAGCGGCGCGTACGTCACCCACGACGACGGCTACTACCGCGAGCGCACGCCGTTCAACCGCATCGACGGCGAGCTGCGCCCGGCCCTGGAGGTGTGGGCGCACGTGCTGTCCGTGCCCGAGCCGGGGCTGGCCATCGTGGGCATGGGCAAGCGTGACGCGCCCTACGACGAGGGCCTGCCGATCCCGCGCCGCGGCGGCGTGACGATCGAGAAGATGCAGGATCAGCACACCGTGGTCCGCGCCACCGGGCTCAAGCCCGGTGACCTGCTGGCCTTCGGCATCTCCCATCCCTGCACGGCGTTCGACAAGTGGCGAGTTCTGCCGCTGGTGGACCGGGACTACCGTGTCGTTGGCACGATAAGCACGAATTTCTAGGAGATGCAGTGAAAAAGGAGCTCCGGACCACGGACGGCGCCGCCCCGGTCGGCGCCTACTCCCAGGGTCTCGTCGTGGGCGACTTCGTCTACACCTCCGGCGCGGGCCCGCTCGACCCGCAGACCGGCGAGGTCGTCGGCGACGACGTGGCCGCCCAGACGCACCGCACCATGCAGAACCTGGGCGCCATCCTGGCCGCTCACGGCCTCGGCTTCGACGACGTGGTCAAGGCCACGGTGCACCTGCAGCACCTCAAGCGCGACTTCGCCGCGTTCAACGAGGTGTACAAGTCGTACTTCAACCAGCCGTACCCCGTACGCACCACGGTGGGGTCCGACCTGATGGACATCCTGGTGGAGATCGACTTCGTCGCGCACAAGAGCGCTTAAGGTCTGCTTGTGGACAGTTCGGTGTACGTCTTCGTCGAGGACCTGCGCGGCGAGGGCGTCGAGCGGGTGCTCGACAGGATCAGCGGGTACGGCGTGTCCGGCATCACCGTCGGCGCCGTGCACCACGCCTCCCGCGACGTCACCCCGCACGGGCTGTCCCGGCTGACGCTGCGCCACGACGGCGCGCACTTCACCCCGCCGCCCGAGCTGTTCGACGGGCTCCGGCTGGCCCCGGTGCCCGGCTACACGGACGCCTTCGACGGGCTTCGCGAGGCTTGCGCGAAACGGTCCATGAAGCTGCACGGCTGGACCGTCTTCCTGCGCAACGCCACGATCGGCACCGAACATCCCGACGTGACCGTACGCGACTGCTTCGGCGACCGCGGCTCGCTCACCGACCTGTGCCCCGCCCACCCGGACGTGCGCGACTACGCCGTCGCGCTGGCCAGGGCGGTGGCCAGGCTCGGGGTCGACAGCGTGGTGGCCGAGTCGCTGCACTTCAGGCCGCTCAAGCCGCAGCGCTCCTTCGTGCCGCTCGGGCCGATGGACGCCTACCTGTTCGCGCTCTGCTTCTGCGACTACTGCATGCGCAGGGCCACCGACCTGGGCGTGAACGCCGAGGTGGCGCGCGAGGAGTGCGCGCGGATCGTGGGCGGCGTCTTCGACGGCGACCCGCCCGCGCAGGGCGAGGTGACCAGGGCGGCGCTGACGGCGTACGCGGGGCCCGACGTGGTGGCCTACGCCCGCGCCCGCTCCGAGACGGTCACCACGCTGGTGTCGGAGGTGGCCTCCGCGGTGGCCGCCGAGGGCTCCAAGCTGGTGTTCATCGACTCGACGGGGGCGGTCAAGGGCTACACCGACGGGCTGCCCACGCCCGGCCTGGCCGCGCACGACGCGTGGCAGCTCGGGGTGGACCTGGTGGCGCTGGGCGACCTGGTGCCCGCCTTCGGGGTGCTGGCGTACGCGCGCGACGCGGCGCGGGTGGCCGACGACGTGGGCGCCTACCTGCGGTCCGTGGGCAAGGACCGCGAGGTGCGGGCCGTGCTGCGGCCCGGGTATCCCGACAGCGACTCCACCGACCGGCTGGTGGCCAAGGCTCGCGGGGCCAAGGCGGCCGGGGCGCTGGCGGTGGACTTCTACGCGTACGGGCTGGTGCCGCACCCCGTCCTCGACCGCATCCCGGCCGCGCTGTCGCTCTAGCAGGTCACGACAGGTTCTTCTGCCTGACCTGCCACGGCCCCGCGCAGAGCCCGCAGTTCGGCCCCACGAACGCGGCCTTGGCGGCGGCGTCGCCCTTGAGCTGCCACTTCAGCCAGAGCGCACCCACCCGGCCGAACTCGCCGCCGTTGGGCTGGGAGTAGGTGCCGAGGTGCCCCACGTCCAGGTTGCCCATGAACGCGGGCAGCCCGGCGGGCAGCCGGTTCCAGTCGTCGAGCGCGTTCTCGTAGGCGATGTCGCTCGGCCCGCCGATGAAGTAGCCGATGGGCGCGTGCAGGCGGGAGAGCTGGGCCTTGTCCAGCGCGCTCATGATGCCGCTGTTCCAGATGCCGGTTGTTGCTATGCGCGGGTCGTCCGACACCTCATATGCTTCGAGTCCGCCGCACGACTGCCCCATGACCGCGATCTTCGTGGTGTCGATCCTGCCGCGGTACCTGCTGGTGGCGCGGCTGTTCTCGGCGATCGCCCAGTCGATCGCGTCGATCAGCATGTCGGCGTCGGTGCTGCCGGTGCCGCCGGGGCGCCCGTTCGCGATGACCAGGAAGCCGTGGGACGACAGCTCCTTGAGGAAGTTCTCGAACCAGGTGCCGTCGGCGCGGCAGGCGCCGTTCCCCCAGGCCACGATGGGTAGCCGGACGCCCGTGGGCAGGGTCGCGGGGCGGTAGATCGTGTGGCGGGGCAGGCGCAGGGTGGTCTCGTAGTCGGCCGGATAGGGTCCTGAGCCTCCGGGGGCGGCCTGCGCGGGCGCGGCCGGCACGGTCAGGATCGCGCCGGCCAGCACGATTCCCGCCCCGGTCGCGGTGGCGCGTCGGATGAGCTGCCCGAGCTTCATGAATCCTCCTGGGGTCGCTCGACTCGGTGCCGCGACCTTCGCACAGGGGGTCGGGGGGATCAATGGATCACGGGCATGACTGGTGATATTACCGATGCCGACCGTCATAGAAACGGTCGGCTATTAGAGGCCGTCGAGCAGGGCTGGGATCGCGTCGGTGGTTGGATCCGTCGAGCAGGCCCGCGACCGCCTTGGTGTTCAGATGCCGTCCAGCAGGGCCGCGACCGCGTCGGTGGCGAAGTCGTCGTCCAGGCGCAGCCCGCGGAAGACCGACCGCATCCACACCGCCCCCGCCAGCAGGTCGACGACCAGCATCGGGTCCACCGTCGCCGCCAGCTCGCCCCGGCCCACCGCCCGCTCGAAGATCTCCCGTTCCCTGGCGAACCGGTCGGCGAAGAAACGCCGCGCGTCCAGCTCGGGATGGCGGACGGCGGCGCCGAGCGCGGCCACCGCGATGTCGCTGCCCGGCGGCTCGGTCAGCAGCCGCCTGACGCCCTCCACCAGCGCCACCAGGTCACCGCGCAGGCTCCCCGTGTCGGGCGTGTCGAAGCCGAGCAGGTCCGACTCGACCAGCGCCGCCCCCAGCAGGGCCGCCTTCGACGGCCACCACCGGTAGATCGTCGTCTTGTTGACGCCCGAGCGCTCCGCGACCCCCTCGACGGTCAGCCCGTCGTAGCCCTTCTCGGCGACCAGCCGCAACGTCGCATCGAAGATCTCCTGCTGCTTCCTCGGCGCCATGCGGCTCATTCTCTCCCGGTGAACGCCGTGAGCACCCCCAGCCCGAGGTAGACGACGCCGCTCACGTACCGCATGCTCCTGGCCGCGCGGTCGAGCCGCCTGCCCAGGGCGCCGGCGGTGAGGGCGTACACGACGTCGGAGATCAGCCCGAGGAGCAGCAGCGTGAGGCCGAGCACCACCACCTGCAGCGCGGGCGAGCCCGACTCCGGGTGCACGAACTGCGGCAGCAGCGCCAGGAAGAACAGCAGCGTCTTCGGGTTGAACACGTTGACCAGCAGGCCCTCCACGAACACCTTGCGCAGCGGCTGCGGCTCAGGCCGGCCCGTCTCCGGCGCCTTGCCGGTGAACGCGCGGATCCCCAGGTAGACCAGGTAGGCCACGCCGGCCCACTTGATGATCGTGTACAGCGTGGCCGACTGCGCGATCACGTACGACAGGCCCGCGGCGGCTGCCGCGATGTGCAGCAGCGTGCCCACCTCGACGCCCAGCGCGCTGACGAGACCCGCCGCCCGGCCCTGGGAGAGGCCCCTGGCGGTGATGTAGAGGTGGTTCGGCCCCGGGATGAGCACCAGGACGGCCGATGTTGTGAGGAAGAGCGCGAAGGTTGCGGGGGATATCACAAAGGAGCAGCGTAGGATGGTTTTGGTCTGTCGAAAGAGAGCCAATCTCCCACTGGAATCCCGGACCAATCGGCTGTCGGACCGTCATGGCATAGTTTCAGACGTGAACGGTCTCCTTGTCGGGCGCTCCACTGAGCTGGCAGGCCTGGTGCGCGTGCTGGCCGCGGCCGGCGACGGCGTCGCCGGAGTGGCGCTCGTCGGCGGTGACGCGGGGATCGGCAAGACCCGGCTGATCACCGAGCTGGCCGGAGAGGCCCGAGAGCGCGGGTTCAACGTGCTGGTCGGGCAGTGTGCCGAGCTCGGCGACGCGCTGCCGTACCTGCCGCTGGCCGACGCCCTGCGCGGCGCCGAGCCGGTCGTGCGCGAGGCCGCCGCCGCGCACCCGATGCTGGGCCAGCTCCTGCCCGGCACGGAGAGCGCGCCGTCGGCGGGGCTCACCCAGCAGCGGCTGTTCGGCTCGCTGCTCAGCCTGCTCGCCGACGTGCAGCCGGTGCTGTTCGTGATCGAGGACCTGCACTGGGCCGACCGCTCCACCCGCGACCTGCTGGTCTTCCTCAGCCGCATGGTGCAGAGCGAGCGGGTCTGCGTCGTGGGCACCTACCGCACCGACGACCTGCACCGCCGCCACCCGCTGCGGTCCGTGCTGGCCGAGCTGAAGCGCCTGCCCACCGTGATGAGCGTGGAGCTGGGGCCGCTCGGCTCCGGCGAGATGTCCGACTACGTCACCACCCTGGGCGACGTGGACGCCCAGGGCCTCGGCCTCATCGTCTCCCGCGCCGACGGCAACCCGTTCTACGCCGAGGAGCTGTTCGCGGCCATGGCCGAGGGCGACAGCCTGCCCGACGGCCTGGCCAGCCTGCTGATGTCGCGGGTCGAGGTGCTCTCCGAGGCCGGTCAGCGGGTGCTGCGGGCCGCCGCCGTGGCCGGCCGCCGCGTGGAGGACGACCTGCTGCGCGAGGTGTCGGGGCTGCCGCTGGACGAGTTCGAGGAGGCGGTCAGGGAGATCGTCTCGCGCGGGCTGCTCAAGGTGCGGGGCCACGGCTACGCCTTCCGCCACGCGCTGCTGCAGGAGGCCGTCTACACCGACCTGCTGCCGGGCGAGCGCACCCGGCTGCACGCCGCCCTCGCCCGCCTGCTCACGTCCCCGGCCGAGCTGGCCCACCACCACCTCGCCGGCCACGACCTGGCCGGCGCGCTGGCCGCGTCCGTCGAGGCGGGCAGGCAGGCCGAGCGGGTCGGCGCGCCCGCCGAGGCCCACAGCCACTACGACCGTGCGCTCGGCCTGTGGGACCGGGTGGACGACGCCGAGCGGCTGGCCGGGGAGACCCGCGTGGCGCTGGCCTTCCGCAGCGCGGTCATGGCCGCCGACAGCGGCGACAAGCACCGGGCCGTGGTGCAGCTCAAGGCGCTGCCGCAGACGTCCGAGGTGAGCGAGCGGCTCGCCTACTACCTGTACGAGTCGGACGACCCGGAAGGCGCGATCGCGGCGGCCGAACGCGCGGTGGCGAGCGCGGACGACGACGCGGCGCTCGCCCGCGCCATGGCCACCAAGGCCCGCACGCTGGTGTGGAGCTCGCGCCACCAGGAGGTCGAGGCCCTGACGAGCGCGGCGCTGGAGACCGCCCGCAAGGCCGGGGCCAGGGACGCCGAGGTGGGCGCGATGCTCACCCAGGCCATCGTCGTCGAGTACCGCGGCGACGTGCGGCGGGCCCACGAGCTGGTCGACTCGGCCATGTCCAGGCCCAGCGGCGACCTGGCCATGGACCTGCGGGCCCGCTTCCACCACGCCCGCATCCACTACGAGCAGGGGCTGCTCGCGCACGCCGCCGAGGTGGCCGACGACGGCATCAAGGTGGCCTCCGACAACGGGCTCAAGTGGAGCACCTACGGCACCGACCTGCGGTTCCTGCGCTTTCTCATCCACTACGTGGCCGGCGAGTGGGACCAGGCGCAGGAGGTCGCGGCCGGCTTCGGTGCCAGGGTCGGCACCGTGCCCGAGGCGACGCTGTCGTCGTTCGCGCTGTTCATCGAGGTGGCGCGGGGCCTGCCCGCCGTCGAGGACCGGCTGAGCTGGCTGCGGCCCTTCTGGTCCGACGAGCTGGTCTCGTACATGTCGAGGGGGCTGGCGGCCGAGCACGCGCTGTGGCGCGGCGACCCGGCGGCGGCGCTCGACCACGTGCGGGCGGTCATCGCGGCGCAGCTCGACGGCGACGCGGGCAACATCCGGATGGCCGCCGTGGGGCTGTGGGCGCTGGCCGACCTGGGCATCACCGACGGCGCCGACGACCTGCGCGCCCACGCCCGGCTGGCCATCGAGTCCGGCCCCACGGGCGAGGGCGTGCACCTGGGGCCCGAGGGGCGCGCCTGGGCGCTGCGCGTGGAGGCCGAGTGGCACCGCGTGCACGGGCGGCACGACGTGGAGCTGTGGCGGCGGGTCGTGGAGGCGTTCGACTTCGGGTTCGTGTACGAGAGCGCGCGGGCCCGCTGGCGGCTGGCCGAGGCGCTGCTGGCCGCCGGTGAGCGGGAGGCGGCGCAGGCGGAGTGGGAGCTGGCCAGGGAGGCGGCGGGCAGGCTCGGGGCCGTGCCGCTGGAGAACGCGCTGCTCGACTTCGGGCGTCGCGCCCGCTTCGCCGGGCCGGGGCACGGGGCCGGGCACGGGTCCGGTTCTGGTTCTGGTTCCAGGCACGGTTCCGGGTCCGGGCACGGTGACGCGGGGCTGACGGCGCGGGAGGTCGAGGTGCTGCGGCTGGTCGCCGAGGGGCTGACCAACCGGGAGGTCGCGGAGCGGCTGTTCATCGCGCAGAAGACGGTGAGCGTGCACGTGTCGAACATCCTGGGCAAGCTCGACGTCTCCACCCGCACCCAGGCCGCCGCCGAGGCCCGCAAGCTGGGGTTGCTGGGGTAGCGGCCGGGGCTGGTCACGTCAGGAGGTGGCGCCAGCGGTCGGCTGACTCGATCACGTCCACGCTGACCCGCTCCAGGAACGCCGCCGTCTTGGCCAGCCGCTGCCCGACGGGGCCGTCCAGGCCGTGGATCTCGGCCACCGCCATCGTGGCCCGTACTGTCTCCAAGGTCTGCTCCCTGCTGATCACGACGGAGCGGTACCAGGCGTCGTCGTCGATGACGTAGATGTCGCGGCGGCGGCGCGGATCGCGGTCGCGCCGCGCGTACCCCTGCTGGACCAGGAAGTTCACGGCCACGGAGATCGAGGCGGGGCTGACGCTGAGCCTGCGGGCCAGCTCGGCGGCGGTGCGCCTGCCGTCCTCGGCGAGCATCAGGTCGTGGTGCACGCGCGCGGCCGTCCTGGGCATGCCCGCCCTGACCACCATCTCGATAATCTCCTGCTCCAGGATGGCGACCGGCGGGGTGGACGCGTGCGGGGGTGCGGGCGTGCCGCGCCTGGCCCGCTGGATGGTCGCCTGGTGCGCCTGCTGGGGCCGGTATCCGGCGGGGCCGCCGTTGCGGGCGATCTCCCGGGTGATCGTCGAGGTGGGGCGGCCGAGCCTTCTGGCGATCTCGCGGTAGGTGAGTCCTTCGGCGAGCCCGGCCGCGATGCGCTGGCGGTCCTGCTGGCTCAGTCGTCGTCTTGGCATGGCTGCCAGTGTTGCCTTAGTCGCCATTCATTGCAACAGAGTGTTGCTTTTGAGTACAGGTCATAGCACCAAATTGTACGCTTCTAGCTGCATAAATGCTCTTCTTTGGATTGACGTCAATGTGAATGCAACATAGCTTTCGGAAGGAACTGAACACGTACTATCGCGAAGTGAGGAATGTCGATGTCCCGCAAGATCTTCCTGCCGGTGGTGGCCGGGCTGCTGGCCACGGCGGTCATGCCTGGGGTGGCCGGCGCGTCCGCTGCACGGCCGGAGTTGCAGCAGGCCATCCAGGCGTTCGTGGACGCCGGCTTCGCCGGGGCGCAGATGCGCGTCAACGACGAGCGGGGCGAGTGGGTCGGCAACGCCGGCGTGCGCAAGCTCGGCAGCCCCGTCAAGCCGCCGACGAACGGGCTGTTCCGGCTGGGCAGCAGCACCAAGACCTTCGTCGCGACCATGGTGCTGCAACTGGTGGCCGAGGGTGAGCTGAGTCTGGACACCCCCGTCGCCGGTCACCTGACCCAGTTCGGGCTGGACGAGCGGATCACGGTCAAGATGCTGCTGCAGCACACCAGCGGCGTCTACAACTACACCGGCGAGCTCGACGCCGAGGGCAACTTCGTGCCGGGGATCATCGGGGTCGGCAAGGACCTGGTGGAGCAGCGGCTGCGCAGCTTCCGGCAGGAGGAGCTGGTGCGGTTCGCGCTGTCCAAGCCGGCGCGGTTCGAGCCGGGCACGAACTGGAGCTACTCCAACACCAACTACACGCTGGCCCAGCTCCTGATCGAGAAGGTCACCGGCCGCTCGTTCGCCGAGGAGCTGGACCGGCGGATCGTCAAGCCGCTCGGGCTCAAGCACACCCTGGCGCCCAGCACCCGCACGACGATCCCCGGGCCGCACTCCCACGGCTACTACCGCTACGAGGACGCCGGCACCTGGAAGGTGGTCGACGTGACCCGGCAGAACCCGTCCTATCTGGGCGCCGCCGGCGGCATGATCGCGACCTCCGAGGACCTGCACACCTTCTTCTCGGCGCTCAACAGCGGCAAGCTGCTGCCCGCCGGGCTGCTGACCGAGATGCGCGAGCCGCACCCCCAGAGTGGCGCGCTCCGCTACGGCCTGGGGGTGTTCGTGCAGGACCTGGGCCCGAACTGCGGCACGGTCCTGCACCACAACGGCAGCGCCCTGGCCGGCTACGCGTCGATCATGTACAGCACGCCCGACGGCAAGAAGACCCTGACCGGCTCCATCACCATGGGCGACGCCGCGATCGACCCCTCGCAGGCGGTCACCAAGCCCATGGAGAACCTCCTGAAGACGGTGTTCTGCGACGAGGAGGCGGCGAGCTGACCGGGGCCCGCGCTCACCCGGAGGCGCCCCCGGCCAGGATCGAGGACACCTCGAACCGCTGCTTGAGGTAGCCGAACTCGAGCATGAGGTCCGCCACGCGCTGCACCCGCGCCGGGTCCACCGCCGTGGAGAAGCCGCCGAGCTTCATCGTCGAGGCCGTGGCCTGGTCGATCTTGGTGTACTTCTGCAGCGCGGCGGTGACCTCGGCCGAGTCCGAGCGGGCCAGCTCGGTCGCCTTGCGCAGGGCGCGCTGGAAGGCGGCCACGGTCTTCGGGTTCTGCTGGGCGAAGGTGTCCGTGACGAGGTAGCCGGCGATCGGGAAGTCGGCCAGCGACCCGGTGAACAGGTCGCTGAGCATGACCGCGCCGAGCGTCTTGGCCGCCGCCTGGTGGAACGGCTCCGGCAGGAGCGCCGCGTCCACCTGGCCGCTCTCCAGCGCGCCGGCCATCTCGGGGAAGGGCCGCTCGACGAACTTGACGTCCTCGGGGCGCAGCCCGGCGGGCTTGAGCAGGGCGCTGACGGACAGGGTGGAGATGTTGTTCAGGGTGTTCACGCCGACCGTCCTGCCCTTGAGGTCGGCCACCTGGGTGATGGGGGAGCCCTTCTTCGTCATGAGCAGGAAGTTGCCGGGCTGGGCGGCGTACGCGTCACCGACGATCTTGACCTTGACGGTGCCGCTGGCCGAGGCGAGCAGGGCGGAGACGTAGTTGCTGTGCAGCACGTCGAGCTTGCTGGAGACCAGGTCGGGCATCGCCGCCGCCCCGCCCGAGATCAGCTCCGTCTCGACCTTGAGCCCTTCGGCGGCGAAATAGCCCTTGTCGATGGCGATCTGAATGGGCGCCACCTCCGGCAGCGGCAACATCCCGATCCTGATTTCGGCCTTTTCCGGGCCATTGGTTTGCTGGACCGAATTTCCGCCCCCGCCGCACGCGGTGAGCAGTAATGCGGCGACGCAGAGGGCGGGCAGGAATCGCAGACCTGACATGAAAGCTCCTCAGGGAGTAAACGCGTTTAGGCAAAGGCCGATCTGCGAGCCTAACCGTGACCTGTGTCAAAGTCGCTACATTTTCGCTTCATGCCAGGTGAGCGCCCTTTTCTCGAGAAGCAGAAAGCCCTGGTTCAGCAGATAGCCCAGCACCCCGAGCAGCACGATCGCCCCCCACACGCCCGGCAGGTCGAACGCCCGCTGCGCGGCCCTGAGCTGGAACCCGATGCCCTCGGTGCTGAAGAACTCCGCGATGACCATGAGGATCAGCGCCAGCGACAGGCTGAGCCGCAGCCCCGCGAAGATCTTGGGCGCCGCCGACGGCAGGATCACCCGCAACAGCCGCTGCCCCCGCGTCAGCCCGAACACCCGCGCCGTGTCCAGGTGCTGCGGCTCCACGCTGCGCGCCCCGTCCGCCGCGTTGAACAGCACCGGCCACACGATCCCGAACGTGATCGTGGCGATCTGCATGCGGGTGCCCGTCGAGAACAGCGCCAGGAACATCGGCAGCAACGCCGGCGCCGGGAGTGCGCGCCCGAACTGGATGATCGGGTCGAGGAAGCGGTAGAGCAGCGGCGAACGGCCGATCGCCACGCCGAGCGCCACCCCGCCCACGCCCGCCAGCGCCCATCCCGCCAGCAGGCGTCCCAGGCTCTGCGGGAAGTTGGCCAGGGCGGTGTCGTTCAGCCAGAGCCGGGTGGGGTGGCCGGTGAACCACAGCTCGCGCATGTGGGTGAGGATGACCGACGGCGGTGGGAAGAACGGGTGCTGCAGGGCGCGGGTGGCCAGCTCCCAGCCCAGCAGCACCACCGGCACGATCCACAGCCTGGCCAAGCGCCGCAATACGGTCATGCTGACGCTCCCGGGTGCCAGTGGAAGACGCGGCGTTCGGCCAGGACGAACGCGCCGTTCGTGGCGACGCCGAGCAGCCCCGCCCAGACGGTGGCGGCCACCGTCAGCGTGAGCCCGTCGGGGCTGCTGCCCGCCAGGTTGATGAACGCGCCGATCCCGTCGGAGCCGCCCGCGAGCAGCTCGGTGCTGATGGCCAGGATGAGCGCGATCGTGGCGGCCACCCGCACCCCGGTCGCGATGAACGGGGCCGTGCTCGGCAGCGAGACCCGCAGCAGCACCGCCAGCCGCCCGAAGCCGAACGACCGCAGGGTCTCCTTGGCGACCGGATCGACCTCCCTGAGGCCGTACATGGTGTTGATCAGGATCGGCCACGTGGCCGCGTACACGATCATCGCCAGCTTCATGTCCAGCCGCTCCGTGAACACGAACGCCGCGAGCGGGATGAGCGCCACGGACGGGATCGGCCGCAGGAACTCGATCACCGGCCGCAACGCCCGCTCCACCGCCGGCACGCTGCCGAGCAGCAGCCCCGCCGGCACGGCGAGCGCCACCGTCAGCGCCAGCCCCAGCGCCCACGCCGCGAACGTGGCGCCGACGTCCAGCAGGAATTCGGGATCGGCCGCCAGCCCCGCCGCCGTGACCAGCACCGTCGAGGCGAGCGGGAATTGCACGGTGGAAACGAGCCCCAGCCGGCCGGCCGCCTCCGCGACGAGAAGCAGGCCGGCCACGCCGAGAAAGCCGCAGAATAACGCGCTGTCGAAGGGACGCCGGGAAAACAGCCGGGGGATCAAAAGATCGCCCCGGAAAGGAGAAACGCCATGAGGCCCCCATATTCCTCCGGTACGGCGAATATGGAGCCAGCGTAACGATCAGTTGTCCATATCGGCGAGCGACTTGTTCAGCGTGAAGCCTCCAGCAGCAGGTCAGGCTCGCCGAAGTTGCCCGATTTGAGGAGCAGCGCAGGGCCGGACGGGGCGAAGATCCACGGCACGCCGCGCGCCGCCTCCGCCCCGATCACGCCGCCGGGCACGCCGAGCGCGCTCACCACCGCGCCGGACGTCTCGCCGCCCGCCGTGACCAGCCGGGTGACGCCCCGCTCCACCAGCCCCCTGGCGATCCGGCCGATGGCCGCCTCCAGGATCGCGGCCGACCGGTCCACGCCGAGTGCCTGCTGGACGCGGCGCAGCTTCCCGGGCTCCAGCGACGAGTAGATCAACGGGGCGCCGGAGTCCTCGTCCAGGGCGTCGTACCAGGCCAGGGCGCGCCTGGCGAGCGAGTCCGCGTCCTGGTCGGCCAGCGCGTCCAGCCGATGGGCCGGTCTGCCCGCCTCGATCATGACGCTGACCTGTTCGAGCGTGCGGGCCGAGCAACTGCCCGCCAGCACGGCGGCGGGGCCGGACGGCTCCGGCGCGGGCTCCGCACCGTGTCCCTCTCCCGCCGCGCGGGCCGCGGCCAGCCCGCCCGCCAGCCCCGCCGCCCCCGCCACCAGCGGCGCGCCGGCCAGCGCGCGACCGGCCGTCATCAGGTCCTCCTCCTCCAGCGCGTCCACGAACGCGTACCGCACGCCCTGCTCGCGCAGCTCGGCCAGCCGCCGCTCGACCGCCTGCCCGCGCACGTGCGGCAGCGTCACCACCCCCGACCGGTACGCGCTCTGCGCCTCCAGCAGGCGCGGCAGGTACGAGTCGGTCATCGGGGTGAGCGGATGGTGCCGCATGTGGGACTCGCCCAGCAGCACGTCCCCGACGAACAGGTAGCCGTTGTACTGGGTGCGGCCGTGCTCGGGCGAGCTCGGCGTCATGGGGACGACGGCCGCCTCCAAGGCGTCGGCCAGCGCGTCCAGCACCGGGCCGATGTTGCCCTCGGGCGTGGAGTCGAAGGTGGAGCAGTACTTGAAGTAGACCTGCTCGGCGGCGCCGTGCGCGCGCAGCCAGCGCAGCGCGCGCAGGGAACGGGCCACCGCGTCCGCCTTGCGGGCCGTGCGGGTCTTGAGCGCGATCACGACGGCGTCGTGCTCGGGGAACTCGGCGCCCTGCGGCGGGAGCCCGAAGTACAGGAGGGTGCGGATGCCCCGGCGGCGCAGCGCCACGGCCACGTCGGTCGCGCCGGTGAAGTCGTCCGCGATGGCGCCGATCATCGGTGCCTCGTCGGCCTGGTCTCGATGCTGTCGTGGTGCGAGTCGAACATGACGCCGACGGTATCGGCGTCCGGTCGCGCGCCCTAGGGGCGGGCCGACTTGTCGGCCGTGACGATCGTGATGACCACGCGCGTCCGACGACAGCTCGGCCAGCCGGTCCGCCGCCGTCTTGGCGGCCCCATGCTTTGGTCGCCCCGGAGGAGACCAAGGTTCGATGCCGGTGAGCGCACCCCGTCCGTAGCTTCAGGCTCATGACAGAAGTGCGCACACCGCCCGCCACCCGCATCCACGAGGTGGACGTGGTGCGCGGGTTCGCGCTCGCGGGCATCCTGATCGCCAACATCGGCTACTTCGCCGACCCCGGCTACGCCGTGAACGGCGCCATGACCCTCCCCGACGGCCCCGTGGCCTCGCTCATCACGGCGCTCGTGCTGACCAAGTTCTACATCGTCTTCTCGTTCCTGTTCGGCTACTCGTTCACGCTCCAGTTGCGCTCGGCGGAGCGGGCGGGCGTGAGCGTGCGGGCCAGGACGCTGCGCCGGTGCCTGGGGCTGTTCGTGATCGGCCTGGCGCACGGGCTGCTGCTGTGGATCGGCGACATCCTCACCCTGTACGCCGTGCTCGGCCTGGCCCTGCTCGCGATGCGCGGCATCAGGCCGAGGACGGCCGTGGTGACAGGGGCGGCCATCGTGGGCGGGCTGGCGCTGCTGTGGGCGGGGCTGGCGGCGCTGTCCGCCCTCGACCCGGCGGCCGGTCAGGCTCCGGCGGCCGATCCGGCGGCGGCGGCCCGCGCGCTGGCCCTGGCCACGGGCAGCCCGCTCGACGTGCTGACCCTCCAGGTGGAGCTCTACCCGTCGCTCGCCGCGATGATCTGGATCTTCCAGGGGCCGACGGCGCTGGCCATGTTCCTGTTCGGGCTGGCGGCGGGCAAGACCAGGCTGCTGGAGGAGACCGGCCGCTGGTGGCGGCTCGCGCCCTGGATCCAGTGGATCGGCTTCGGCCTCGGCCTGCCCGGCGGGGTGCTGCTCGCGGTGACGGCCGGGCAGGCCGGCGCGTGGGAGCTGGTCGGGCTGGCGGTGAGCGCGGTCACCTCGGTGCCGCTGGCCGCCGCGTACGTGGTGACGTTGCTGCGCGTGACGCGCCGCTTCCCCGCCGCCGGTCGGGCGCTGGCTCCCGCCGGACGGGTGGCGGCCTCCAACTACCTCGGGCAGTCGGTGTTGTGCTGCCTGATCTTCACCGGGTACGGGCTGGCGCTGGCGGGCACGCTGTCACCGGCGGCCGTGATGGGCGTGGCCCTGGTGATCTACTGCGTGCTGCTGGGGCTGAGCGCGTGGTGGCTGCGCACGCACCGGTACGGTCCCGTCGAGTACGCCCTGCGCCGCCTCACCATCTGGAGCTAGGCCACGGCCGCGCGGCGGAACCGGCCGGGCGCCACGCCGTACTCCCGCTTGAAGGCGTTGCCGAAGGCGAACTCCGAGGTGTAGCCCACCCGCTCGGCCACCTCCGCCACCGACGCGTCGGACTCGCGCAGCATGCGGGCCGCGCTCGCCAGCCGCCACCAGGTCAGGTACGCCAGCGGCGCCTGCCCGACCAGCGCCGTGAAGCGGCGCGCGAAGCCGGCCCGCGACAGGCCCGCGTGGGCGCCCAGCGACTCGACCGTCCAGCGGCGGCCAGGCTCGCAGTGGATGGCGTTGAGCGCGCGCCCGATGGCGGGGTCGGCCAGCGCGGCGGCCCAGCCCGAAATCGTGCAGGGCTCGCCGTCGCTGTCGAACCACGCCCGCAGGATGTAGAGCTGCAACATGTCGAGCAGGGACGACACGACGGTGTCCGCGCCGGGGCGCGGGTTGCCGATCTCGCCGGCCAGCAGCTCGACGGCGGCCCGCAGCTCGGGGTGCCTGCCGAGCGTCGAGGGCAGGTGGATGAGGGCGGGCAGCGAGCCCAGGATGGGATGGCTGCGGTCGGGGAACGTACGGTAGCCGCAGGACAGGAGGACCGTCTCGGCCCCGGCGCCCTCGAAGCCGGCCGAGGAGAACAGCTCGGTGTGCAGCGCGCAGTCCGACCGCGCCAGCGGTCTGGCGGGGTCGTCGGCCAGCCCGAACCCGTCGCCGTGCGGCAGGAACACCACGTCGCCCACGTTCAGCCGGACGGGCTCGCCCTCGGGCGGCAGCAGCCAGCAGGACCCGGTCAGCACCACGTGGAAACCCGCAGAACCGGGCGCGGAGGGGAACGCCACCCCCCACGGGGCCCGCCAGGAGACGCGGGTGGAGGTGGGGCGGCCGGTGCGCATGAAGGCGACCACGTCGCTCAGCATGTCCATGGCGGCCAGTCTAACGCCTGAGACGATCGCGTATAAAAGTGGGACAGCAGCGCATTCAGTATCTCGGCTTCTCCTTCTACGGTGATTCAGGTAACCGAACTTCCCTGAGGAGCACCGACATGCTGAAGGTAGGCATCATCCTTGGCAGCACCCGTCCCGGCCGCACCGGCGAGGTGGTGGCGCAGTGGGTCCGCGACCTGGCGGTCAAGCGGGGCGACGCCGAGTACGAGATCGTCGACCTGCTCGACTACGACCTGGGCAACCTGGACGAGCCCGAGCACCCCTCCACCGGCAACTACCGGCACGAGCACACCAGGCGCTGGTCGGCCAAGATCGCGTCCCTGGACGCCTTCGTGATCGTCACGCCCGAGTACAACAACTCCTACCCGGGCGCGCTCAAGAACGCCCTGGACTTCCTGTACACGGAGTGGACCAACAAGGCGGCCGGGTTCGTCGGCTACGGCGTGGACGGCGCGCCCCGCGCCATCTCACACCTGCGGCACGTCCTGGGCCTGCTCAGCGTGGCCACCGTGTCGAACCAGGTCGGCCTGTCCATCCACACCGACTTCGTCGACGGCTTCAACCCCGCCGACTTCCACGAGGACCGGCTCAACGCCGTCCTCGACCAGGTGAACACGTGGGGCTCCGCGCTGCGACCGCTGAGGGGATGAAGCCAATAGGTATTAATCCCTGTACGTCCCCCCTCTGGGAGAGCACCATCCTGGGCAGAGGGGGTGAGCAGCAGTGCCAGTCGCCTGGGGCAACGTGCGAGGACGGGTCGTCTTCGACAGCTCCCGGCACGACGTGCTCCTGGAACGCCAGTCGTCCGGGTTCTCCTGGACGGGCACCCGTTCCCTGCTGCTGACCGACCAGCCCGCCGTGTACGTGCACGACACCGGCGGCCTCGGCAACCCGGTCGTCACCGCACTCGACCCGGCCGCCGACCCCGACGCCACGATCGAGCTGGTCGACGGCAGCACCAGGCTGGTCGCCGACCTCCGGCTGCCGGACGGCAGAACCATCGAGCTCACCTCCGGCGAGCTGCCGCGCCCCGCGCTCACCGCACTGACCGGCCTGCGCGGCAAACTCATGCCGGACGCCAAGGCCACGGACTTCATCAGCCCGTGCGCCGTCTCGATCACCCCCCACTACGAGGCCGGCACCGGGGACGACGCCCCGGCCGAACTGGCCGCGTACGTGGTCATCACGGGCGGTCGCCTGCAACTGCGCAGCCGCGGCCAGATCCCGCTGGAGTGGCCCATGAACCGGGTCACCGCGAACCCCGTCGGGCCGAGCGCGGTCGAGCTGCGGGGCGGCGCCCTGCTCGGCGGGCACTTCCTCACCGGCGCGACCCTGCACCTCGTGACCCAGCAGGTGCGGACGGCCTTCCTGGTCGTCGCCGGGTCCGCGGGGCCGGGGCCGCGCACGGTGGGCACTTCCGCACCGGTGTCACTGCGCGGCCTGCGCGGTCCGGGCGGTCCGGGTGGCGCGGGCGGTCCGGGTGGCGCGGGCGGTACGGCGGCGGTGCGGGCCGACTGTGTGCTGAGTGAGCACGCGCTGGAGTTCCAGGCACCCGACACGCAGCAGGTGCTCGCCCGCTTCGACCTCGGCGACCGGCACCTGCGCATCGCGGGGACGGCCGAGCGGTTCGTCGTGTTCAGCCCGGCGTACGGGCCGGTGACCGTGGAGTGCGCCTCCGAGGTGTTCGGGCGGCGGCTGCACCGCAACGCCGACCTGCGCGCCGCCGCCGAACGCACCCTCGGCTCCGGGGTGCTGCCCGCCGAGCTGGCCGACGGGCGGCCGGTCGCGTGCGCGTTCGCGCCCGACGGCATGCGCGTCAAGGGCAGTGGGATGAACGTGCGCATCCCGTACGAGCACATCAAAACCGTCGAGGGCAGACCGAAGCCGCCCAGAGCCGAGCTGCGGCTCACCACCGAACGCACGGACCTGCGCGTCGTCGCCCAGCCCGAGCTCGTCCAGGCCCTGCACACCGAGGTGCGGGCGTGGAGCAACGCGTGCGCGAGCGCGGCGCAGGTGCCCGACATGCTGCGCGCCGCCGTCGGGCTGGAGGAGGACTACCTGCTCTACACCGTGTTCGGCCCGTTCTACGAGCTGCACGCGGCGCTGCTCGGCGACGTCGGCGCCGACGACCTCGGCCGCCCCGTCGAGCTGCCCGAGGCCGGGGACGAACGCGCCAGGATCGCCGCCGTCCTCCAGGTCGGGCTCCAGGAACTGCAGGCCCACCTCGACCAGGTCGCCAACGTCCTGCCCGCCTTCCTGCGGCACCGCGACGCGCTGCTCCTCGCCGCGGCCACCGGCGGCGCCGAACCCGGCTGGCTGAAGGCGGGCGAGCCTCGCCTGCGGGCCGCGCTCGCCCCCGCCCAGCGGGCCGCCGCCGAGACCGGGGCGCTGGCCGCGCAGCTCTCCCGCGTGATGGACCTCGACCCCGACGCGCTGCCCAAGGTCAGCTACGCGGGGGCCGCCCTGTCGCTGGGGGCGGCGGCGCTGCTCAACCCGGTGTTCGCCGTGTCGGGCATCTCCCAGGCGTACTCGTCGCACGCGCAGGGCGAGCAGCGCAAGGCGCACGTGACCGCCCAGTCGGAGCGGGGGTGGGGCGTGGTGCTCGATCGGTGGAACGCGCTGGTGGGGGCGTCGGTGCCGGTGCTCGCGTACGTGCTGACCGAGAACGTGTTCGCGCTGCGCTGGGAGACCGCCCGGCGCATCGGGCAGTCGCTCGCCGCCGCGCCCCCCGCCGCCCGGCTGCCCGCGCTCCGTGCGGTGGCGCGGCGGCTCGCCGTCCTCGACGTGATGCGGCGGTATCCGGGCGGGTCAGGGGTGCGGCTGCGGCGCGGGGAGATCGCCGGCCACCTGCGGGCCGCCCGCGAGTCCGTACGGACGCCGCGGTTCCTGGACTTCTGAGGGAGGTCGTCATGACTCTGTTCACCAGCCAGTTCGACCGGGCCCGGGACGTGGCCGGCGCCTACGCGGGTGAGGCGGGGGAGACCCGATTCTGGGTGCCCGCCGTTGTCGGGGGAGTCGCGGTGGTGGGGGTCGCGGAGGGCTGGGGTGAGGGGTGGGATCAAGGGTGGGACGCGGGCGCGCCTGAGGGCGAGCCGGTCGGGGGCGACGGCGGGGTGGTCGTGGGCGGCGGCGGTGCGGCGGGCCTGCCGGTCGCGGACGACGGCGATGTGGTGGGCGCGCCTGCCGTGGACGACGGTGCGGCTTGGTCGCATCACGGGGATTACACGGACGCGTCGGTGGGTGGGGATGGTGACTTCTTCTACTTCATCGATGGGGACAGCAGCTTGACGATCGGCTGAGCTTCGGGGGGTCTGCGCCACGTCACCGCTTCAGAACGGCCTGCGCCATGCGCGCCTCAGAGGGCCTGCGCTCGCGTCGCGCCGCACGGGGCCTGCGCCGCGACGCGCCTCATAGGACCTGCGCCACGTCGCCGCTTCAGGGCGGCTGGGCCACGGCGCGCCTCAGAGGGGCCTGCGCCACGCGCGCCTCAGAGGACCTGTGCCACGACGTCGCCGATCCGCTGCGCGGTGCTGAAGTCGGCGGCCAGCCGGTTCTTGGTGATCGCGAACGCCACGCCGGTCGCGATGTCGGCGCAGGCGTAGCTGCCGCCGCTGCCCGCCCAGCCGAACACGGTCGGGGTGTCGGCGGGGTCGGCGCCGAGGCGGCCGATGACGTAGCCGTTCGACAGGACGGCGCGGTTGCCGAACACCCGGTCCACGTCGTCCACCATCGGGGTGCTCAGCTCCCGCAGGCGATCCGCCGAGATCAGCCGGACGCCGTCCACCGGGCCGAGGAGCGCGGCGTACATGCGGGCCGCCGCGCGGGCGGTGAACTGGCCCGCCGCCGGGATAGCCGCCGACAACACGTCGGCCCGGTTCCCGAACGCGGCTCTCGGCCGCACGCCACGCGGCGCCACCACAAAAGCGGCCGGACCGCCGGGCCCCGACGCCGCCGCCAATTCCGGCTCTCGGCGCGGCGGTGCCGCGGTCTTCTCGCGTGTCGGGGCCGGGGCCTCTTCGCGTGACGGTGTTGTGGGCTCGCCGCGTGTCGGGCCTGCGGGGTTCTCGCGCTTCGGGGCTCGGGGCTCTCCGCGCGGCGGTGTTGTGGGCTCGCCGTGCGTCGGGCCTGCGGGCTCGTTGTGCGCCGGGGCCTCGGGCTCTTCGCGTGTCGGGGCCGACAGTTGCTCGGCGTACTCCGGAGCGTCCTCAAGCCGGGCGAGCCTCCCCAGCTCAGCCCTTGGCACACCGAGGAACAGCTCGTTCGCCGCCTTCAGCGGCCCCGCGACCTCCTCGGCGAACGCCCTGGCCACGGGCACGCCGGTGACCCGCCGCACGACCTCTCCGACGATGTAGCCGAAGGTGTAGGAGTGGTAGCCGGTGCCGCTGCCCGGCTCCCACCACGGCCGCGCATCGGCGATCACCGCGCACATCCGGTGCCAGTCGCACAGGTCTTCGGGGGTGAGGTCGGCGGGCAGCCCCGGCACGCCGGTCGCGTGCGTCATGGCGTGCCGTAAGGTGGCCGCGCCCTTGCCGTGCGCGCCGAACTCCGGCCACACCTCGGCGATCGGCAGGTCGTAGTCGAGAGCCCCGCGTTCGGCCAGCACGTGGACGAGGGTGGCCGTCAGCCCCTTGCCCGCCGAGAAGGCGTGGAACGGCGTGCCGGGTGTCACCGGCCGCCCGGTCGCGGGGTCGGCGAGCCCGGCCACCACGTCGGCGACCTGCTCGCCGTGCCGGTAGACGGCGATCTGCAGCCCGCGCTCGGCCCCGGAGCGTACGAGCTCGTCGGCCGTCTCCTGAAGCCGCCGCTGCAGCACGTTCACGAGTCCGTCTCCTTGAGTCGCCGCCGCACGCCGTTCACGAGGTCGTCTCTTTGAGTCGCCGCCGCCGTACGCTTACGTGGCTGTCTCCTTGAGCTGCCGCCGCACGCCGTTCACGTGGCCGTCTCCTTGAGCTGCCGCCGTACGCCGTACCTGGCCGTCTCCTTGAGTCGCCACCGCAGCATGTACACGAGTCCGTCGCCTTGAGTCGCCGCCGCACGCCGTTCACGTGGCCGTCTCCTTGAGCTGTAGCCGCACTACGGTCACGAGACAGCTCCCTGTTCGGCGCGGTGGACGAGGCCGGCGATGCGCTGGGCGAGATCGGGCAGCAGCGCCCCCGGCAGGTTGTGCCCCATGCCGTCGATGACGACCAGCTCGGCCCCCGGGATCGCCGCCGCCGTGGACCTGCCGCCGCTGACGTCGCACATCAGGTCGTCGGAGCCGTGGATCACCAGCGTGGGCACGCGGACGTCGCGCAGCCGCGCCGTCCGGTCGCCCGAGGCGACGACGGCGACGGTTTGCCGCGCTGTCCCGATCGGATCGTAGGCCCGGTCGTAGGCGAGCGTGACCCGCTCGCGCAGCTCGTCCTCGCCGCTCGGGTAGCCGGGTGACCCGAGGAGCTGGAACGCCCTGACCCACTGCTCGATCACGTCCTCCCGGGTGGTGGGCGGTGGCCCCGCCAGGCGGGACAGGGCCTCGCGGTCGGCACCGCCGACGCCGGGAGCGCCCGTCGTGCTCATGATCGACGTCAGCGACCGGACGCGGGCGGGATGCTCGATGGCCATCGTCTGCGCGATCATCCCGCCCAGGGAGACGCCGACGAGGTGGGCGCTGTCCAGCCCCAGCGCGTCGAGCAGCCCGACCGTGTCGGACGCCATGTCGGACAGCGTGTAGGAGGCCGAGGACGCGTCACCGGCCAGCGCCGCCTGGAGGTCGGGCGGCGGGGCGTCGTGGAAGTGGGTCGACAGGCCCGCGTCGCGGTTGTCGAACCTGATCACCTGGCAGCCGCGGGCGACGAGCTCGGCGCAGAAGCCCTCCGGCCAGTGGATGAGCTGCCCGCCCGCGCCCATCACCAGCAGCACGGGTGGCGCCTGCGGGTCGCCGAGCCGCTCGTACGTCACCTCGATCTTGTCGGGACCGACTGCGAGCGCCTTTTCCTCGCCCATTACGGCACCACCTCCTGCGGGCATCATATTTCGACGGGGACGGTCAATTGCTGAATTACGCTTCGGGGATATTCGCGATGATGGCTCAGCGTTTGCGGCCGACTCCCGCCAGTACGTTGTAGCGGGTCAAATCCTGACGAATGAGGTCGCCTGGCTCGCTGCGCCAATCCGCCAGCGGCACCAGGCCCGGCTCGATCAACTCCAGGTCGCCGAAGTACGAAATGATTTCGGCCCGGGTGCGCCAGCGGCCCGTCCCGAGGCTCTGGTTGAAGCTCCGCTCCGCCTCCACGGCGATCCTGGACGCCTCCGGGTGCTCGTCGCCCGGGTTGTGGAAGTGCACGATGGCGAGATGGCTGCCGGGGGCGAGGACCGAGCGGAACGTGGCCATCACGCCGGACGGGTCCTCGTCGTCGTTGACGTGGTGCAGCACGGACACCAGCAGCAGCCCGAGCGGCCTGCCGAAGTCCAGGCGTGCCCGGACCTCGGGGTCGTCCAGGATCTCGGCGGGGCGGCGGACGTCGCCGGGGACGAACGTGGCGCGGTCGTTCCCGGCCAGCAGCGCGCGGCCGTGCGCCTGCACGGTCGGATCGTGGTCCACGTAGACGACGCGGGCGTCCGGAGACACCGCCTGGGCGATCTCGTGTACGTTGCCCTGCGTGGGGAGCCCGGAGCCGAGATCGAGGAACTGCCGGATGCCGGCCTCGGCCGCCATGTGTTGCACGGCGCGGCGCAGGAAGGTCCGGTTGGCGCGGCCTGCCTCGCGGGCGTCGGGGGCGATTCTCAGGGCTTCTTCGGCGATCTTGCGGTCGACTTCGTAATTGTTCTTGCCGCCGAGGAAATAGTCGTAGACGCGGGCGATGCTGGGTTTGGTGGGATCTACGCCGGGTGGCGCCCATTCCTCCATGGAAGGGAATCGTAGCGGGAAATGTCGGTGATTTATGAGAGGTTTGTCGGGGTTTCCGAGGATCCTGTGGTGGAGCTGTTCGTCGCGCTCACGGCCGAGAAGCCGGTGCGGCGGCCGTTGCTGGTGATTCACGGCGGGCCCGACTGGGATCACTCCTACCTCCGTGAGCCGCTCGTGCGGCTCGCCGACCGCCATGACCTGATATTTCCGGACCTGCGGGGGTGTGGGCGGTCCACTCGGGGGTTGGCCGACGACCAGTACAGCCCGGCCGCCGCCACGGCCGACCTGCTGCGCCTCCTCGACGCGCTCGGGGTGGGCAGGGCGGACGTGCTCGGGTTCTCCTACGGTGGGATGATCGCGCAACGGCTCGCGCTGGCCGCGCCCGGCCGCGTGCGGCGGCTCGTGATCGCCTCCAGCGGCGTGCTGCCCGTCCCCGCCGACGCGTTCGACGGCTGGCGGGAACGCGACAGGCGGGTCGCCGCGGAGGCAGCCGTGTGGTCGGGAGGGTCAGAGGCGGGGCCGGAGTTGACGCGGGCGGCGGCGTTCGCGGGCGTCGAGGCGAACGTCTGGCGCGCGGAATCGCGAGACGACTACCGCGACCGCCTCGCCCGCATCAGGTTCTCCGCCGAATGGCTACGGCCCTGGCGCGCAGGAACGCTCCCCGCCGCCCGCCCCCAAGACGCCCCCGCCCGCCTGGCCGCGCTGGACATGCCGATCCTGCTGCTCAACGGCAGGCAGGACATGACGTTCCCCGCCGGCCTGGCAGCGCGGGCCGCCGAGCTGATCCCGCGCGCTCAGGCCGTACTGCTGGAAGAGGCAGGTCACATGGCGCACGTGGACAGCCCCGGCCCCTGGCTGGAGGCCGTGGCCGGCTTCCTGAGACCATCGCACGACGAGGAGGGGCGAGCATGACGACGAGTGGTGGGACGGAGCTGGACCTGGGCGCCGTCAGGACGTTCCTCGCGGTCGTGGACGACGGCCAGATCACGGGGGCGGCGGCCGGCCTGCGGATGACGCAGCAGGCCGTGTCGAAGCGGATCGCCAGGCTGGAGGCCGACCTGGGCGTCCCCCTGCTGCTGCGGACCCGCACGGGGGTGCGCCCGACCGAGGACGGCGAGGCGTTCATCCCGCACGCGAGGGCGCTGATCAGCCTCGCCGACCAGACGGCCGCGATGTTCCGTGCCCGCCACCGCGCCCTGCGCGTGGACGTGCTGGGCCGCGACGCCGCCTCGATGGACCTGGTGCGCTCCTTCTACGAGACCTGCGACGTGGACGTGGACGTCGTCGTCTCCAAGGGCACCCCCGCGCAGGGGACGGCCCTGGCCGACGGCTCGATCGACGCGGCGTTCGGCCGGGCCACGGACGCACTCCCGCAGGGGATCGAGCGGGTTCCGGCGTGCGTGGAGCCGATCCCCGTGCTGGCCGGCCGCCGGCACGCGCTGGCCGGGCGCGGGCGCGTCCCGCTGAGGGAGCTGTCGGGGGTGACGGCGTGGATGCCGGGCAACGCGCGTGACAGCGAGTGGGCGCAGTACTTCCGTTTCCTGAGCGCCGAGTTCGGCGTCCGGATCGACAGCTCGGGCCCGGTCTTCGGCCGCGACCACATCATGGAGCGGATCGAGGCCTCGGACGACCTGATCACCTTCGGCAACAAGACGCAGTACCCCGGCCACCCGGACGTCGTCGAGATCTCCGTCACCGACCCCGCCCCGGTGTATCCGTGGTCCCTGATGTGGCACGAGGCGAACCGTCATCCGTCGCTGCCGCTGCTCGTCGCGCACGTTCGGGAGCGTTACCGTCCGTTCGACCCGCGCAGCCAGTGGTTGCCCGCCGCCGACCGGCCGCTCTTCAGAGCCGCCGGATCAGCCGCAGGCACAACCCCATGAGCCCCAGGGTGAGCACGGCGTAGAGGCCGGTCTCCAACCACTGCAAAGGCCAGAACCGGCTGGAGGGCTGGTAGGTGACCTCCTGCCGGTAACCCCGCCGGTTGATCTCGTCGAGGCACGTGTCCCTGCTCTGCGCGGGCCGCGCGGCCGGCTGGGCCTCCAGGCTGCAGGGCCCGGACGCCGTGGGCACGGGGACGAACGTCTCGTCAGGAAGTGCCTGGTCGCCGGTACGGGCCGCGGACGTCACGGAGCCCGGCGGGCCGACGAGGCGGCTGGACAGCGTCCACGCGCCCGGGTCGCCGGGCACCCGCGTGGCCAGGGCCACCATCAGCGCGCCCTCCTGGCCTCTGAGCAACTGGTCCACGTTCTCCGGGATGAGCGCGAAGGAGGCGCGGGCCGGGGGAAGCAGGTGGGGGCGGATCAGGAGCGGCATGGCGATCTGCACGGCGGTGAAGAGTGCCAGGGTGAGCGCCATGGCGGGCAGGGGACGCCGCACCAGCATCCCGACGGTGACGCCGAGAGCGAACGCGAAGGCCGCGTACCCGATGGGGACGATGCCGCGTCCCGCGAAGACCAGCGGCCCCATCAGCGGGAAGTCCACGGCGGCCCGGTCGAGGTCGGCGGCCCACCAGCTCACCGCGAGGCTGCCCAGCCCGCCGGTCACGGCGGCGGCCCCGCCGAGGAGCGCCAGCTTGACGGCCAGCCAGCGCGTCCGGGTGATGCTCTGGCTCCACACCAGCAGGTGCGTGCCCGCCTCCAGCTCGCGCGTGATCAGCGGCGCCCCCCAGAACAGCCCGACGAGGGCGGGCAGGGCCAGGGCGACGGCGGTGACGCCGAGGAACGGGGTCTGGTGCTCGTCGAAGAACCGGTCCAGGAACCGCTCGCAGTCGCCCAGCTCGCCGCACGAGGTCAGGCCCTGCGCGTACTCGCCGCCCAGCGTGGTGCGGCTCATGGCCAGGACGGCGGCGAGCGCGGCGAGCGCGAGCGCCGTCATCAGGGCGGCGGCGCGGAACTGCCGCCACGCCAGCCAGATCACCGCAGCACCGCCAGCGCGGGCCGCCGCGGGACGGCGGCGGGGGCGGGCGCGGTGGCGGCCTGCTCCATGTACGCCAGGACGAGGTCCTCCATGGTGAGCCTGCTGACCGTCCAGGCGGGGTCGAGGATCGGCCCGTCGGTGCGGACGATGAACGTGCTCTGCCGTTCGGTGTGCCGGGCGGAGACGACGTGCTGTCCGGCGGGCAGGCGGCCGGGGTCGCGGCGCGGGCCGGTGAGCCGGTGGTGGGTGGCCAGCAGCTCGTCCACCTCGCCCGCCAGCCGCACCCGCGAGTCGACGAGCACGATCAGGTAGTCGCAGGTGCGTTCGAGGTCGGAGACCAGGTGCGAGGAGAGCACCACGCTCAGCTCGTGCTCGGCGGTGGCCTCCATCAGGCCGCGCAGGAAGTCGCGGCGGGCCAGCGGGTCGAGCGCGGCGACGGGCTCGTCCAGGACCAGCAGCTCGGGGCGTTTGGCCAGGCCCAGCGTGAGGGCGAGCTGGGCGCGCTCGCCGCCCGACAGCTTGGCCGCGCGGCGGCGCGGGTCGAGGCCCAGCCGGTCCACGCGCTCCTGGGCCAGCGCCGCGTCCCAGCCGGGGTTGAGCCGGGCGCCGAGCCGCAGGTGATCGGCGACGGTCAGGCCGGCGTAGGTGGGGGTGTCCTGGGCGACGAAGCCGACCCTGGCCAGTTGCGCCTGGCCGCCGGGCGGGCCGCCGAGCACGGTGATGCCGCCCGCCGTGGGGGAGAGCTGGCCGCAGGCCAGCTTGAGCAGCGTGGTCTTGCCCGCCCCGTTGGGCCCGACCAGGCCGACGACGTGCCCGGCGGGGACGTCGATCGTGCAGTCGCGCAAGGCCCAATGCCGGCCGTACTTCTTGCCCAGCTCCTGGGCTTGCAGGACAGCGGTCACGCGATGTCCTCCTGCGCCGTGTTGCGGAAGGTGGTCATGAACAGGGCCTCGATGCTCTCGTCGTCGAGACCGGCCGCGCGGGCCTTGATCAGCCAGCGCCGCAGCTCCTGGCGCAGCGGGCCGTGCGCGGCGAGCGTCGCGTCGGTCAGCGTCGCCGTCACGAACGTCCCCACGCCGGGCCGGGCGGCGACGAGCTTCTCGTGTTCGAGCTCCCGGTACGCCTTCAGCACCGTGTTCGGGTTGATCGCGAGCTGGGCCACCACTTCCTTGACCGTCGGCAACCGATCCCCCTCCCGCAGCAGGCCCAGCCGCAGCGCGTGCCGTACCTGCCGGACGAGCTGCAGGTACGGGGACACGCCCGACCCGCTGTCCAGGTGGAACTCGATCACCGATTGCTCCATTTACCTAGTGTCCTAGTCTTTCTAAGTACAGGAGCATACGGCGGGAGTAAAGACCGTCACGGGCCGAGCGTGGCCGCCCAGGCGGCGATCTGCGCCCGCGAGTTGACGCCGAGCTTGTTCATGATCGCCCGTACGTGGCTGTCCACCGTGTGCTCCGAGATGAACAGCCGCTCGCCGATCTGCCTGTTGCTCAGCCCCTCGGCGACCAGCCGCGCGACCTCCGCCTGCCGCCTGCCGAGCGGCACCTCCTCCCGCGCCCGCTCGGGCGGCGCGGGCTCGCCGAGTGCCAGGCCGATCGCGTCGTCCCTGCCCAGCCGCCCTCCCTCGGTGTACGCCGCCTCGTACGCCGCCGCGCCCAGCCCCGCCCTGGCCGTCCCCTCGGCCCCCGCCAGCAGCGGCGCCAGGAAGGGCAGCACGCTCGCCCCCGCCCCCGTGCGCACCGTGTCGGCCGCCCCCATCAGCAGCACCGCGTGCCGCAGCCGGCCCGAGCCCGCCGCGACGCAGCCCAGCGCGTCGAGCAGCACGTACTGGCCCACCCGGTCGTCGATCCGGTACGCCACCCGCAGCGCCTCCACCAGCAGCGGCTCGGCTTCGTCCGGCGCGCCCGCGATCAGCCTGGCGCAGCCTAGGTTCAGCAGCATCATGTCCAGGCTGTAGAGGTCGCCGGCCTGCCTGCCTAGCCGTACGCCCTCCTCCGCGGCCTCCCTGGCGGTGTTCAGGTCGCCTTCGAAGAGTCCGTTCAGTGCGCGGGACTGCAGGTACATGAGCACGGCCGTGTCGTCGTCCGTCTTCGCCAGGGCGGTTCTGGCCCGCTCGCCGAGCTGTTGCGCCCGGTCGTGGTCGCCCGACATGCTCGCCGCCATCGACGCCAGCGCGAGCGACTGCGCCAGCACAGACGCCAGCCCCGCCCCGCCAGCTCCGATCGCCGCCTCGGCCCCTGCTGCCGCCTCGGCCAGGGCGGGCTTCGCGCTCGCCGCGTCCGACTGCAGCACCGCGAGGAAGCCGCGCATGAAGGCGGCCCTGGCCCGCTCGGCCGGCCCGCCGCCCGGCAAGGCCAGCAGTTCCTCGGCCCAGCGGACGCCCTCGCTGAGCGCGCGCGTCATCCAGTAGTAGCCGAGGGCGTAGAGCAGGGTCATGCCGTGCCCGGCGCGGGCGGGGGTCAGGCAGCTCCGCAGGACCGCACGGAGGTTGTCGATCTCCAGGTCCATCCAGTCGAGCCACTCGGCCAAGCGGTGCCGGACCTGCGGGGCGGCCCTCAGGCAGAGCGCGGTGTAGTGGGCGGTGAACCGTCGGGCGAGCGCCTCCTCCTCGCCCGCCTCGCGCAGCTTGAGGGCGGCGTACTCGCGCATCGTCTCGTGGAGGCGGTAACAGGCCAGGGCACGGGCGTCCTCCTTGATCACCAGCGACTTGTCCACCAGCGACGCCAGCCGGTCCAGCACGGACGGCCCGTCGCCCACGCGAGCCATGTCGGCGTCTCGCAGCGTGGGCGGCCCGACCACGTCGGCGTCCCTCGGTGCGGGTGGAGCGTCGTTCGCGCAGACCGCCTCCACGTCCTCCAGCGTGAACCGGCCCGCGAACACGCACAGCCGCCGCAGCAACGCCTGCTCCGCCGGATCCAGCAGGTCGTGGCTCCAGTCGATGGTGGTGCGCAGCGTCTGGTGGCGTGGCAGCGCCCGAGTTCCTCCGGTGAGCAGCCCGAACCGGTCGTCGAGCCGGTGCAGGATCTGCTCGGCCGACAGCAGCCGCGTGCGGACGGCCGCCAGCTCGATCGCCAGCGGCAGCCCGTCGAGTCGGCGGCACAGCCCGGCCACCGCCGCCTGGTTCGCGGCGGTCAGCTCGAACGTGCCGGACGAGGCCGCGGCGCGTTCGGTGAACAGCCGGACCGCCTCGTTGCGCCGCAGCTCCGCCAGCGGCGGGCGGGCGTCCGGGGCAGGCAGGTCGAGCGCCGGCACCACGATCACGTGCTCGCCCGGCGCGGACAGCGGCTCCCTGCTGGTGGCGAGCACCCGCACGCCTGGCGCCGCCCGCATCACCTCCGCGACGAGCCGCGCGGTCGCCGCCAGCAGGTGCTCGCAGTTGTCCACCACCAGCAGCAGTCTCTTGTCCCGCAGGTACGCCGCCAGCACCCGCGACGGCTGGCCCGCCGCCTGCGGCCGCAGATCCAGGGCCGCCACGACAGCATCCGCGACCAGCCCGGAGTCACGCACGCCCGTCGGCTGCACCGGCCCGGAGTCACGCACGCCCGCCGCCTCCACCGGTCCGGAGTCGCGTACGTCCGCCAGTTCCACCAGCCACGCGCCCCCGGGAAAGGCGCGCCCCAGCTCGCCCGCCGCCCGCAGCGCCAGCCGCGTCTTCCCGACCCCGCCGGGCCCCACGAGGGTGACCAGGCGGGCTTCGGCGAGCCGGGCTCTGACGGCGGCGAGTTCGCGGCGGCGGCCGACGAAGCTGGTCGCCTCGGCGGGCAGGTTGCCCAGGCGGCGCGGAGGTCTGGCCATGGTGGCTCGGACACTACCTCCCCCATCACGAATTCACGTGATTTCGTACGCCCCCTTCCGCCCGCACCCTGGAACGCGTGAAAGCCATCCGCTACCACGCCTACGGCCCGCCCGAGGTGCTCCGGATCGAGGACGCGGACCCGCCCGCCGTCGGCCCCGACGACGTGCTGATCCGCGTGCACGCCGCCTCCGTCAACCCCCTGGACTGGCACAACATGCGCGGCGAGCCGTACATCGCGCGCCCGATGAGCGGCCTGACCCGCCCGAAGCACACCGCGCTGGGCGCGGACCTGGCGGGCGTGGTGGAGGCGGTCGGCCGCGACGTCACGGCCTTCGCGCCGGGCGACGAGGTGTACGGCGGCTGCGGCCTGGATCTGGTGCCCGGCACGACGGGCCTGGCCGAGTACGCCTGCCTGAAGCAGGACGGGATGCTGCTGAGGAAGCCGGCCGGGCTGACGTTCGAGCAGGCCGCGGCCGTCCCGGTGGCGGCGCTCACCGCGTTGCAGGCGCTGCGGGACGTGGCGCGGCTGCGGCGCGGGCACCGGGTGCTGGTGAACGGGGCGGCGGGCGGCGTGGGGACGTTCGCGGTGCAGATCGCCAAGGCGCTGGGGGCGGCCGAGGTGACCGGGGTGTGCGGCACCGGCAACGTGGAGCTGGTCCGGTCGATCGGCGCGGACCACGTCCTCGACTACACCAAGGAGGACTACACGCGCGCGGGCCGCCGGTACGACGTGGTGCTCGATCTGGTCGCCAACCACGGCGTGCTGGCGAACCGGCGCGTGCTCGCCCGCCGGGGCGTGTTCGTCGAGGGCGCCCCGTCGAAGGGCCTGTGGATCGGGCCGGTGATCGGCATGGTCAAGCTGGCGGTGATGCCCCGGATGACGTTCTTCCTGAGCCGCAACAGCCGGGAGGACCTCGCCCTCGTCAGTGAGCTGATCGAGTCGGGCGAGGTCACACCGGTCATCGACCGGACCTATTCGCTGGACGACGCCGCCGAGGCCGTCCGGTATCTCGAACAGGGGCACGCGAGGGGCAAGGTCGTGGTGACGGTCACACCCTCACGGACAGACCGCCGTCCACGGGAAGGTTCACCCCGGTGATGTAGCCGGCGGCGGGGGAGGCCAGGAAGGCGACGGCGTGGGCGACGTCCTCGCCGGCGCCGATCCGGCCCAGCGGCACGCGCGTGGCCAGCTCTTTGAGGAAGGCGTCGCGCGTGGTCTCGGGCAGGCCGAGCTTGTCGAAGGCGGGGGTGTCGATGGGGCCGGGGCTGACGGCGTTGACGCGGATGCCGCGCGGGGCCAGCTCGACGGCCAGGGCGCGGACCATCGAGATCAGGGCGCCCTTGGTGGCGCTGTAGACCGACCAGTGGGGCTGGCCGAGCGCCGCTCCGATGGCGCCGTTGAAGATCACGGAGGCGCCGTCGGCGAGCAGGGGGAGCACCCGCTGGAGGGTGAAGACCTGGCCTTTGACGTTGACGTCGAAGTGCTGGTCGTAGAACGTCTCGTCGATCGACTCCAGCGGGGCGACCCGGCCGGTGCCGGCGTTGAGGAACACCAGGTCGAGGTGGCCGAGGTGGTCGCGTACGTGCTGGGCGACGGCTTCGGCGTCGTCCGGCACGGCCAGGTCGGCGCGCAGGATCGCGACGTCCTGGGGGAGTGCGTCCCTGGCGGCGGCCAGGGTGACGGGGTCGCGGCCGGTGACGAGCACCGTGTACCCCTGGGCGTGCAGGGTGCGGGCGGTGGCCAAGCCGATCCCGGTGGTGCCGCCGGTGATCAGTGCGGCGGATGCGGTCACGTCATGCTCCTCACAAGTGGACGGATCGGTCCAATGAATGTAGGCACAACTGGACCGATCCGTCCAGAGCCATTAGGCTGATCGTCATGGCGCACCAGCCGACCACCGACCGGGGCAGGCGCAGCCGCGACCGCATCGTGGCGGCGGCGTCCGAGCTGATGGCGACCCACGGTGTCAGCGGCACCGGCATCGAGCGTGTCCTGGCGCGGGCCGGGGCGAGCAAGAGCCAGCTCTACCACTTCTTCGACGACAAGGACGACCTGGTCAGAGCCGTGATCCAGGCCAGGCTCGACGGCGTGCTCGGAGCGCAGGGGCCGCTGCTCGCCGAGCTGGACGACTGGGCGGGCATCCGCCGCTGGCTCGACCTGATGATCAGCGAGAACGAGGCGAACGGCCTGCCCGGCTGCCCCATCGGCAGCCTCGCCGCCGAGCTGTGCGGTCGCGACGAGGCGGCCAGGGCCGACCTGGAGCGTTGCTTCGAGATCCTGGAGGGCCATCTGGCGGACGGGCTGGCGAGCATGCGGGCGCGCGGCCTGCTCGTCGCGGAGGCGGATCCGCGGCGGCTGGCCATGGTGGTGTTCGCCGCGTTCCAGGGCGGGTTGCTGCTGGCCAGGACACGGCAGGACGTCGAGCCGCTGCGCGTGGCGCTCGACGCGGCCTACGAGCACCTGCGCTCATTCAGAAGCGACTAGCTCCGGTTCTCTGGCGAGTAAAGCGACTAGCTCCGGTTCTCCGGCGCGGTCAGGTGGTCGAGCAGGACCTGGCTGATCTCGCCGAGCTGCCGGAACTGCTCAGGGGTCAGCGCGTCGATCAGGTGCTCCCGCACGCTCTCCACGTGCCGCGGCGCCGCCGCCTCCAGCGCGGCCAGGCCCTCGTCGGTGAGCACGGCGAGCCAGCCGCGCCGGTCGCCCTCGTAGTGCTCCCGGCGCACCCAGCCGCTCTGTTCGAGCTTGTTGACCGCGTGGGAGATGCGGCTGGGCTTGGAGCGCGTCCAGTGCGCCAGCTCGCTCATCCGCAGGGTGCGCCGCGGCGCCTCGGAGAGCAGGACCAGCAGCTCGTAGTACGTCGGCGGCATGCCGGCCGCGTGCATCAGGTCACGGTCGAGCCGGTCGTTCACCAGGCGCGTGGCCTGCGCGAACGCCCGCCAGCTCCGTTGTTCGTCGTCGTTCAGCCACCTCGTCACGCCAGGCATCCTACTCAACTGTTGCGCGCTGAAATAAATGGAAGTACTGTCGCGCTGAATGTTCCAGTGCTGAACTAAATGACAGGAGCGGACATGTACCCCAGTGAACTGAGCGGCGCCTACACCATCGATCCCGCGCACAGCCGCTTCGGCTTCGTCGCCAGGCATGCCATGGTGACCAAGGTCCGCGGCAGCTTCCCCGTCGTGGAGGCCACCGCGACGCTGGACGCCGCCGACCCGGCCGCGTCCAGCGTCCGCGTGGTGCTGGACGCGGCGGGCGTCGCCACCGGCAACGACCAGCGGGACGAGCACCTGCGCACCGGCGACTTCCTCGACGCCGCCGCGCACCCGCACATCACGTTCACCAGCACCGCGATCAAACACGCGGGCGGCGACGGCTTCGAGGTGACCGGCGACCTGACCATCCGCGGCGTCACCCGCGAGATCACCATCCCCCTCGAGTACACCGGCACGGCCATCGACGTCATGGGGCTCAAGCGGGTGGGGTTCGAGGGCGGCACCGTGATCAATCGCAAGGACTACGGGGTGAGCTTCAACGCCGTCCTGGAGACCGGCGGGGTGATGGTGTCGGAGAAGATCACCCTGGAGTTCGACCTGTCCGCCGTCAAGGCCGACTAGTGGGGCAGGGGGTGAAGAGCGGGCGCGTGCCGGTGGAGTAGGCGGCCGGGTCGGTGAAGCGGCACCCGTAGGACGGGGCGGCCACCACGGCCCGGTTCGTCACGTCGTCGCCCTGGGGCCGCCTGCCGGTCCGTTCCCACCGGACCAGGTCGTCCCAGGCGGCGCCCGCCTCCGCGTCGCTGAACTCGCAGTGCCCCACCGCGCGGATCGCCCGCTGCACCAGCAGCCCGGACCGGCCGTGCCGGGCCACGTCGGCGCGGTAGTACTGCTCCATCGAGAACGGCACGAAGGCGTCGCCCAGGTCGTGCAGCGACAACACGGGCACGTCGATCCTGCCGGAGACGGCGGGCACCTCCGTCAGCCGCGCCGTGCGGCGCGCCACCGGATCGGCGGGCTCGACCCGCTGCACGCTCGCGTTCACGTTCACCGGCGTGACGGGGCGGTAGACGGTGTCGCGGTTGGTCGCCACCCTGCCGGGCTCCTGCGCGAGCGTGCCGCCGCCGTCCGGGCCGGCCAGGCCGAACAGGAAGTCCTGCCAGTACGCGAACGCCGCCGCCCCGCCGGGCCGTTCGCCACCGCTGAGGTCGACCACGATGTCGCGGAACTGCCTGCCCAGCTCGTTGGCCGGCTCGCCGCCGCCGTTCAGCCCGAGCCGCTCCTTGATCTTCGGGACGACCGAGGTCGCGTAGTCCGCCGGGATCGGGTACGCGGGCACGTCGGCCAGGTCCTGGGCGACGAGCTGGAAGTCGAGGAAGAAGTCGAACAGCTCGTGGTCGCCGAGCACCCCGCACATCGGCAGCGCGGCGTCGTACACGCCGGGGAACTGCTCGATCGAGCGGACCGTCACGTGACCGCCCATGGAGACGCCGGCCAGGAACGTCCGGCGCGGCCGTGCCACCTCCTGCGCGAAGCGCGTGACGAGGTCGCGGGTGCTGAGCACGCCCGCCCGCACGTCGTAGCCGTTGGCGTAGTAGGAGGAGGCGGCCCAGGCGTAGCCCTGCTCCAGCAGCCGCTGCCGCAGGCCGTAGGAGGGCGGGTCCACGGTGAGCACCGTCGTGTCGCCGCGGTAGCCGTGCGCCCACATCACCAGCTCGCCGTTCCAGCGCGGCGGCACCTCGAGGTCGAACGCGGCGTGCTCGTGCACCCCCTGCACCACCCGGCTCGGCTTGCCGTGCACGGTGGCCGGGGCCAGGGGCGGGTTGTCGATGGTGTAGCCCGGCAGGGGCTGGTCGCCGGGGACGCCGGGCGCCGCGGCGGCGGGTGCCGCGGGTAACGCGCACAGCACCACGGCGAGCGCGGCCGAGAGGAGGGTACGCATGGGATCGTCACCTTTCTCCGGGATTTCTCCGAATTTCGACTCCTGCATGTTCTCAGCCCCGCTGGGGCCGATGTGAGCACCGTTACCTGCTGGGATGTGTGGGCTTTGACGGGTTGTTTGGGTTTAAGGAGGTAACTGAGAGTATTCGCATGGGTACGTCTGCTTCCGTCAGGCGATCGCCCAGCACGGGGGACGCCGGACTTCTGGCCGATCTGCAATGAACGGAAACAGCACGTGAACACTCAAATTCGCCGAGGGCGGCTCGCGGCGCTCGTACTGACCGGCGCGGTCGCCGGTGTCGTCTTCCTTCCTCTGGGCGTGGGGGTGGCCAGCGCGAGCGCCGGCTTCCCCGCCGTACAGGCCGGGGGCCCGCCCTCCGAGCCGGTGCGCCACGTCACCAAGTACGTGCCGAGGGAGAAGCCCGTCCTGCACAACCCGCGCTACCACATGCCGCGGATCGACGTCATCGTCCACAACGACAACTACTCGCGTAACGAGCGCCACCACGAGCGTCTCAAGCACGAGCCGGTCAAGCACGAGCCGGTGAAGGAAGAGCCCGTCAAGGAAGAGCCGATCAAGGACGAGCCGATCAAGGACGACAAGGTCGACAACGACAAGTGGTGGTGGCCGAACCTGGACTAATCCGTCCGGGTTCACGGTGACCTGGGGCCGCTTCCTGTCGGGGAAGGAGGAGGCGGCCCCTGACCACAACGATGTACGTTTCATCGGCCCCGCCGGGCCGCTCCCGCATCGTCCCCGGTCAGAGGGCGGGAACGACCCGGCGGGACCGCCGGCGGCGACGGCCTTGATCGTGAACCTGGTTGTGACGGCGGGCGAGCGGATACCGTCCGATCTCGACGAAGCCTCGCCGCTGGAGCCCTGACATGCCAGGAAAACGCTGGGCAGCGCCCGTGCTGCTCGCCTTGTCCCTGCCACTGCTAGCCCCCGTCACCACCCCGCCGCCCGCGTCGGCCGCCGCCGCCGTGCCGCTGGAGGAGATCAACGCCACCACCACCCAGGTCGCGTTCGGCTTACGCCGCCCCACCGCCATCGCCGCCCCGGACGACGGCACGCACCGGCTGTTCATCACCGAGAAGCGCGGCACCGTACGCGTCTACCACCCCGACACCGGCCTCGCGCAGACCCCGATCATCGACGTCACCGCGTCCGTGGACGAGTCCGGCAACGAGCGCGGGCTGCTCGGCATCGCCCTGGCCCCCGACTTCGCCACCAGCCAGGACCTCTACCTGGCCTACACCGCCCTGCCCGACGGCGCCGTCACCCTGGCCAGGTACCGGCTGGACGAGGCGCGGCTCGAACCGCTGCTCTCCCAGGAGCACGCCGAGAACACCAACCACAACGGCGGCCAGATCGCCTTCGGCACCGACGGCAACCTGTACATGAGCATCGGCGACGGCGGCGGCGCAGGCGACCCCTTCGACACCGGGCAGCGCCTGGACACCCTGCTGGGCAAGATCCTGCGGGTGGACGTGAGCAGGAGCTGTGGCGCGCTGGCCTACTGCGTGCCCGCCGACAACCCGTTCGTGGGTGTTGCGGGGGCGAGGGCTGAGGTATGGATGTACGGCGGCCGTAACCCCTGGCGCTTTTCCGTCGATCCGGCGGACGGCTCGATGTGGATCGGTGACGTCGGGCAGGGCCGGTGGGAGGAGGTCAACCACGTCAAGACCGGGCGGCAGGCCGGCGCGAACCTCGGCTGGTCCTGCTACGAAGGGCTTGAGGTGTTCGACCAGGCCCAGTGCCGCTCCGGCGCCACGTACACCAAGCCCGTCTTCACCTACTCGCCGCACACCGGCGGCTGCGCCGTCATCGGCGGCCAGGTCTACCGCGGCAAGCAGTTCGCCGACCTGGTCGGCGGCACTTACATCGCCGCCGACTACTGCTACATGACCGTGTGGGCGCTGCGGGACAACGGCACGGGCACCTACGCCGCGGCGGAGCTCGGCGAGATGCCGACGCAGGTCACCGCGTTCGGCGCGACGCCGGAAGGCGAGCTGTACGTCGTCAACGACCTGCCCGGCGGCCTGCACAAGGTCTCCTTCGAACGGGCGAAGCCGACCTGCCGGATCGCCTACACCACCCGGACCTGGGGGACCGGCCTGACCGTCGATCTCACCATCACCAACACCGGCACCGCGCCGCTCAGCGCCTGGACGCTGCGCTTCCCCCTCGGCAGGGGGCAGAGCGTCATCTCCGACTGGAACACCGACCTGACGCAGAGCGGCGACATGGTCACCGCGGTCAACGCCGCCCACAACGGCTCCATCGCCCCCGGCCAGAGCGTCACCATGGGCTACCTCGCCAGCCACACGGGCGACGCGTCCGCGCCGAGCAGGTTCACGCTCAACAGGGACAACTGCGCCGTGGTCAGGAGCTGACCTTCAGCTCTCGTCGGCGGGCAGGGTGAAGAAACGGACGTGGACGGGGCGCGCATCCGGCGGCGCCCCGTCGGCCGGGCGGCTGTAACGCAGCAGCAGGGCGATGTACTCCTCGTAGAACGCGTCCAGGTCCTGCTTCGTCATGCGGGCCAGCCCGCGCGAGCCCCGCGCCCAGCCGGGGTCGGCCCGGTAGGCGGCGGGGAAGCGCTCGAACAGGGCGCGGTCCTCCTCGTAGCCGATCCGGTGGAACTCCTCCAGCACCGGCCTGTCCTCCGGCGCGACCTGGTCGGGGGTGGGCAGGCGCAGGTCCCTGGGGATCCGGGCGCGGCGCCACCAGCGTTCGCGGCCGGTGGAGCGCTCGGGGATCTCCTCGATGAAGCCGTACTTCTCCAACTGGCGCAGGTGGTAGCTGGTGGTGCCGGTCTTGGCGCCGAGCAGCTCGCCGAGCGTGGTGGAGGTGGCGGGGCCGTGCACGTTGAGGTGGGTCAGCATGCGGCGGCGCATCGGGTGCGCCAGGGCCTTGAGCCGGTCGGGGTCGTCGAGTACGTACGGCTCGTCATCCTTCATGAGGAGCAGGCTAGTCCTCCAGAACGATATCTGCAGACATTCCTTTGCCGAGACTTCTCTGCAGACTAGTCTCGGCAACATGAGGAAGATCCTTATGGCGGCTCTGGCCGTGTTGTTCGCCGTCGCGACACCCGCCCAGGCCGCCTTCGCGACACCCGCTTACGCCGCAGCGCCGCCGGGACTGCCGGGTGACTTAACGTCCACTGAGGTGAGCTTTCGCGGCGACGGAGGTCTGGAGCTGCGCGGCAGCGTGATCAGCCTGCCGGACGCGCCCGCCGGGCGGCCAGGGGTCGTGCTGGTGCACGGCGCGGGCACCGGCACACCCCGGGAGAAGCTGCTGGCCGAGGCCGTCGCCTTCGCCCGGCAGGGCCTGTCCGTGCTCGTCTACGACAAGCGCTCGGTCGGCTACTCGACGTTCGAACGGTCGTACGCGCAGCTCGCCACGGACGCCCTGGCCGCCGTCGAGACGCTGCGACGCCAGCCCGGCGTCGATCCGGCCAAGGTCGGCATCTGGGGGCTCAGTGAGGGCGGCTGGGTGGCGCCGATCGCCGCCACCCGTTCCCCGGACCTCGCCTTCGTCATCCTCGTCGGCGCCAACGCGCTCAACCCGCTGCGTCAGCAGACCTGGGCGGTGGCGGCGGGGCTGCGCAAGGCGGGCGCGGGCGGGTCGCTGGTGGACCGGGCCGAGCCGAACCTGTACCGGGTGATCGCGGACGGCGGCCTGTTCCCCGAGCCGTACCACGACCCCGAGCCGGTCATCGAGCGGTTGCGGCAGCCCGTGCTCGGCATCTGGGGGGTGCACGACCTGCTCACCCCGCCCAGGGAGTCGCCGCCGCTGTTCGCCGAGGCGCTGGAGAGGAGCGGGAACCGCCGCTACACGTTCCGGTTCTTCCCCGGCGCCGATCACGCCGCCCACCTGACGCCCGACGGCGGCGTCACCCGGCTGCCCGAGCTGGCGCCCGGCTACGCCGAGCTGGTCGGGACGTGGGTACGCGACGCCACCTCCGGCCGCGCGCCCGTGGCGCAGGTGTCCGGCCCCGACCCGCAGCAGGCCAGTGACACCGTCGGGGTGCCGCCCACCGCCTGGTGGGAGTCGGCCGGCGTGCAGCTCCTGGCGCTGGTGCTGTTCCTGGTGGCGTTCGGCGGGTACCCCGTGGTCGCCCTGGTCCGGCGGATCAGGCGCGGCCCGGCCGTCGCGCCGACCAAGGCGGCGCGGCTGGTGAGCGCGGGCGGGCTGGTGGCGCCGGTGGGCGGGTTCGCCTACCTGTTCTACGTGGTCATGACCGGAGGGAAGCTGGCCTCGCCCGGGCCCCTCGTGGGGGACAGGCCGCTGCTCTGGCTCGCCCTCCAGGCGGTCGCGGTCGTGACCGTCGTCGCCACCGTGCTCACGGCGGCGCGGTGGCGTCGGGTGACGGAACGCGGTGAGCGGGTGCGGCTGGGGGTGCTGGTCGCGGGCGGCGTCGTGTTCCTGCCCTGGGCGCTGTACTGGGGACTGCTGCTCCCCTAGGCACGACGTCAGTGCACGCGCAGGGGGTGGGCGCGGGAGCGGAACGTGCGGCGGTAGGTGTCCGGAGGCACGCCGACCGTGCGGTTGAAGTTGCGGCGCAGGGTCGTGGCGGTGCCCATGCCGGTGGCCGCCGCGATCGTGTCCACGCTGTCGTCAGTGGTCTCCAGCAGTTGCTGGGCGTGGCGGATCCGCTGGATCAGCAGCCACTGCAGCGGCGTCGTGCCGGTCACCGACCTGAAGTGGCGGCCCAGGTTGCGCGCGCTCATCCGCGCCTGGCGGGCCAGGTCCTCCACGCTCAGCGGATGGTCCAGCCGCTCCATCACCCACGGGAACAGCTCGGCCAGCGGATGGTTGTCCGGGGCGGGCACCGGGGTGGTGACGAACTGGGACTGGCCGCCGTCCCGGTGCGGCGGCACGACGAGGCGGCGGGCGACCGCGTTGGTGACCGACGAGCCGTGGTCCAGGCGGACCAGGTGCAGGCACAGGTCCATGGCGGCGGCCTTGCCCGCCGAGGTGAGCACGCTGCCGTTGTCCACGTACAGGACGTCCGGATCCACCTCCACCTGGGGGTGGCGCGCGGCCAGGACCTCGGTGTGCGCCCAGTGCGTGGTGGCCCGCCTGCCGTCCAGCAGACCGGCGGCGGCCAGGATGAACGCGCCCGTGCACAGGGACGCCACGCGCGCGCCCGCCTCGTGGGCCGCGCGCACCGCCTCGACCAGCTTGGCGGGCGGGTCCACATCGACGTCGGCCCAGCCGGGGACGATCACGGTGTCGGCGCGGGAGAGATGGTCGAGGCCGTGGTCGGGCTCCAACCGGAACCTGCCCGCCCGCACGGGGCCCTGCCCGCAGACCACGAAGTCGTACCAGGGGTCGGCCAGGTGGGAAAGGTCGCTCCCGAAGACCTCGTACGCCAGGGACAGCTCGAAGTGCAGCATGCCATCGGTGACGGCCAGCGCGACTGTGTGCATGTCCGGAATTGTATGGGTAATGGCGTTCCGGACGCTCGTGCGCGTGGGAGGGATCTTGCCAGGATGTTCACATCAGAACAGCCGATTGAGGGAGAAACCCATGGCAGCGGGGCAGAAGGTGGCGGTTTTCGGCGCGTACGGGCACACCGGCCGGTTCGTGGTGGCGGAGCTGCGGGAGCGCGGGTTCGTCCCGGTGCTGTCCGGACGTGACGCCGACAAGCTGAAGGCGCAGGCGTACGAGACGGGGCTGGAGGCGCGCCCGGCGTCAGTGGACGACCCGGCCGCGCTCGACCGCGCGCTCGCCGGCACGGCGGCCGTGATCAACGCCGCCGGGCCCTTCGCCGTGACCGGCGCCCCCGTGATCGAGGCGGCCCTGCGCGCCGGCATCCCGTACGTGGACGTGGCGGCCGAGATCGAGGCCAACGCCGACACGTTCGCGCACTTCGCCGACCGCGCCCGCGACGCCGGAGCGGTGGTCGTGCCCGCCATGGCCTTCTACGGCGGCCTCGGCGACCTGCTGGTCACCGCCGCGATGGGCGACTGGACGTCGGCCGACGAGGCGCACATCGCCTACGGCCTGAGCAACTGGCACCCCACCGCAGGGACGCGCGCCTCCGGCGTGATCTCCCGGGAACGGCGCGACGGCCGCCGCGTCCGCTTCTCGGGCGGGCGGCTGGAGTACCGCGACGACAAGGCCCCCACCCTGGAGTGGGCGTTCCCCGAGCCGATGGGCACGCGCGCCGTCATCGGCGAGTTCACCATGGCGGACGTCGTCACCGTGCCCAGCCACCTGCCCATCCCCGAGGTGTGCACGTACATGACGGTCGAGGCCGCCAAGGACGTCGTCGCCCCCGACAGCCCGACGCCCGCGCCGGCCGACGAGTCGGGGCGGTCGGCGCAGACCTTCCTGGTGGACGTCGTCGTGCGCTCCGGCGGGGACGAGCGGCGGGCCGTGGCGACGGGGCAGGACATCTACGCCGTCACCGCGCCGCTGGTGGTGGAGGCGGTCGAGCGCATCCTCACCGGGCGGACCAAGGCGGTGGGGGTGGTCTCCGCCGGTGAGATCTTCGACGCGACCGACTTCCTGCGCGCGCTGTCCGCGCACCTGTCCGTGGACCTGCGCCCGTGACCCCGCTGTGCGCACGCGGGGTCGTGGAGCCCTGTCACGGCGTCCCCTCCTGAAGACGCAGGCGGGCGGCGGACAGCTTCGCCACGAACCGCGACATCTCCGGATCGAACCGCTCCGCCTCCCAGCGGGAACCGTCCCCGAGCCCGAACCAGCGCACCTCGGCGAACTCACGCAGATCAGGCGTGACCGCCGCCCGCTGATCCCCCTCCAGCACGAACCAGAGCGTCACGTCGGTGTGCGAGTCCGCCCCGCGCGTCCGCGTCACGGTGAGGAAGAACGGCTCGCGGCCGAGTGCCGGATGGAAGCGGGCGGCGAGGCCCAGCTCCTCCTCGGCCTCGCGCAGCACCGTCCGGCGCGGATCCTCGCCCGGATCGACGTGCCCGCCCGGCGGCAGCCACGCCCGCGCCTTCCTGTGATCGACGAGCAGCACCGCGTCGCGCCGCTCGTCCACCAGGACGGCGTACACGACGAGGTGGTGAGGCGGCGTCGCGGGCTTGGCCACGCGGAACAGCGGCGCGCCCGAGTCCACCCACTCCAGCGCCCACCGGCGGTCCGCCGCCTCCCGGTCGTCGTGCGGGGAAAGCTCCTCGACCAGGGTGCGGACCAGCCGCTCGGGGCCAGGACGCATCGGAACGGTGTCGCAGGCGACCCTGGGCCGGTGGAAATACTTCGATTCGGTCACGGCCAAGGACGATAGCTCCCAGCACTGACATCGCAGACCTAACTCGTGACGACCTCTTCGTCGCGGCGCTTCATGAAGAAGTGGATGCCCCGGTCGGTCTGCATCGCGGTGTGGAACTTCCTGGCCTTGGACTTCGCCGACGCGTTCGTCGTGACGACCGTGACGACCACGTAGTTCAGGTACGCGCCGGAGTAGACCGCGCCGTAGGCGAAGCTGCTGTGGGCGCTGCTCCTGCGCCAGGCCACCTTCTCGTCGGCGCCGTTCTTGAGCTGGGTCGCGGTCTTCTTGGCGTCCGCCGCCTGCGGGAACCGCAGGATGACCTGCACCGCCTTCAGGTTGCCGCCGTAGGCGGTGTAGGCGAGCTGGACGGCGCTCTCGCAGTCGTTGTCGGCCATCACGCCCTCGGCGTCGAGCGGGTCGCACGAGTCGTACGTCCAGCCGCCGACCTTGCGGGCCGCGTACTTCTCGCCCTTCAGCGAGTAGTTCCAGTTGCCGAACTCCGTGTGGGTGAGCGGGGAATCCGCGCTGCCGCTGGACGTTTCTGACGGCTCGGGGGAGCTGGTCGTGGGGGTGGGGGACGGCTCGGGGGAGGACGACGGCGGGGTGGACGTGGGTGGTGCGGTGGTCGGCTGGGCGATGGGGGTGGGGGGTGCCTCGGTGGAGGAGTTGATGTAGGCGTACGCGCCGAACGCGCCGCCGCCCAGCAGGAGGAGCGCGGTCAGGGCGACGATCATGCCGATGAGCACGGGGTTGTTGCGGTTGCCCGGCGGACGGCCGTAGGGCGGCTGCCCGTAGCTCGGCTGCCCATACCCCGGCTGGCCCGGCTGGCCCGGCTGGCCCGGCTGGCCCGGCTGGCCCGGCTGCCCCGGCTGCCCGTGCGTAGGCGGCTGGCCGTAACCCGGTTGTCCGGGCTGACCGTACGCGGGAGGCGGGCCGTATCCGGGCTGGCCAGGCTGACCATGCCCGGGTGGCTGACCATGCCCGGCGGGCTGGCCATGCCCAGGTGGCTGAGCATGCCCAGGTGGCTGGCCGTGGCCAGGTGGCGGGCCGTAGCCCGGCTGGCCGGGCTGGCCAGGTCCAGATGGGCCGGGGGCCTGTGGGGGGCCGTAGCCGGGGGTGCCCTGGCCTGACGGCGGCCCGTACCCTTGGCTCCCTTGAGGCCCCCAGGGCCCTTGGGGACGGGGCTGCTGAGGGTGTGCCATCACCCCATTGTGGGACACTTTCGTCCCGTCTGCCCCAAGTACCCCCTAACTATGATCCGCACCGCCAGACAGCCGCCGCCGGCAAACTGTTCTGACCACGCGTGGAACCACCCACGGAGTCGTCGTCCCCGACCGTGGTGACGGACTCGGCGCCGTCGAGCTGACCCAGCGACGTCCCGTACCGCCACACCTGGAACGGCGTGCCGGTCAGCGAGGTGACGAGCAGCCCGTTCCGGTTGAGCTGCGTCACCTGCGCGCCCTGGGGCAGCACGTGCGGCACGCCGTCACGGTCCCAGTAGGCGGGCCGGTTGGGGTCGGAGCCCAGCCGCAGCGACCCGCCGACGAGCCCGCCGGCGATCACCAGGGCGTAGCCGTGCTGGGTGTCCGGCGCCTCGGGCAGGCGGGTGACCTGGCCGTCGCGCCACAGGTACGGCCAAGGGTAGGTCGTCCTTGCGCCCACCAGCAGGGTGCCGTCGCCGTCCACGTCGATCAGCGCCATGCCGTCGGGCACGCCCTGCACCTGCTCGACGACGCCGGGCCGGTCGTGCGGCCAGCGCACCACCACGGGCACGAAGCCGGTGCCCCGCCACAGCAGGGCGTTGCCGTAGACGTCGCCGTTGTCGGCGATCCCGGCGGCCCTGCTGGTCGTCTCCGCGCCGGGCAGCGCGGGCAGCATCTCCCGCTGCCCGCTCCGGATGCGGAAGGAGACCACGTGCTCTCCGTAGAGGCCCTTGAGGGACGTCCCGGCGATGGTGCCCGCGCGGTTCTGGCCCACGACGCGGTCGGCGCCCTGGCCGGAGGCGCCGTAGTCGATGACGCGGCCGTCCTTCCAGTACAGGATCCGCCAGCCGGTGGCCGGGAAGTAGGCCCTGCCGGCGTAGCCGCCGCTGTGGTCGGTGGCCTCCACCAGGTGCTGGGTGGTGCCGGCCGGGGCAGGGAGTGGCTGCATCCGCCAGGTGCACGCCGACCGCGCCGCCGCCGCTGCCGGGGGCGTGAGGCCGAGCACGGCGAGGACGAGCACCGCCGCCAACGCGATTCTGCCTGTCATGCCAACAGTCGATCGTGACGGGCGGCGGCGGGCATCTCCCTGAGTGCTCAGGAGCCTGCGATCCGGATCACGGCGCGCCCCGTCAGTCGTGTCAGCGGCCGTGTCAGCACCACGACAGTCCGGTATCAGGCGAGTCGGACATCTTTATGGACATGACGGTGCGGCGCTCGCGGCACCGGAACCGTACACCACCACAGGAGCATCCGATATGTCCCTCAACCTGACCGACCAGGACAAGGCCACCCTCCGCACCGCCGCCTACGGCGCCGTCACGCTGCTGTCCGCCGCCGGTGCCGCCGGCTCGCCGCACAAGATCGCGACCGAGGGCTCGATCGCCCTGGCCTCCGCCACCGGCCCGATCGGGCACGTGCTGGCCGCGAAGTCCAAGGACATCACGCTGGACGGCAAGTCCGTCGCCGACCTGGCCGACCACGTGCTGCCCGCGCTCACGGAGTCGATGAGCCTGCTCAAGCGGCAGGCGCCGGAGGAGGCGGACAACTACCGCAGCACCGTGCTGATCGCGGTCGAGGCGGCCATGCGGGCCCAGAAGGGCGAGCCCGGCCCGACCCTGACCGAGATGGCCCGCAAGATCACCGAGGCCATCGACGCCGCATGATGGGCGGCCCGGCCCGCCACGGGCGTGTCCCGCGCCTCGGCTCTGGGAAGGCTCCGCTCGAAAAGGGTCAGCGCTCGTCGGCGGGAAAGTCGGCGGAGCGGCTGACCTCGGCCCACTTCTCGGTCTCGGCGGCGCGGATCGCGCCCGCCTTCTGGGCGCTGGCGACGGCGTCGCTGCCGAGCAGGAGCCGCCGGGGCGGGTCGTCGTCGCGGACGACGTCGATGATGACCTTGGCGGCGCGGGCGGGGTCGCCGGGCTGGGCGCCGTCGGTCTCGCGGCGGTAGCGGTGGATGGCGCCCACGCTCTGCTCGTAGTCGGGGCCGACGGCGTGCATCTCCATGGACGAGCCCTGCCAGTCGGTACGGAACGCGCCAGGCTCCACGATGATCACCTTGACGCCGAAGGGCGCGACCTCGTTGGCGAGCACCTCGGAGAAGCCTTCGACGGCGAACTTGGCCGTCTGGTAGGCGCCCATGCCCGGGGTGCCGCCGACGCGCCCGCCGATGGAGGAGAACTGCACGAAGACGCCCGACCGCTGGGTGCGCAGGACGGGCAGGGCGGCCCGGGTGACGTTCACGACGCCGAAGAGGTTGGTCTCGATCTGGGCGCGGAAGTCGTCCTCGGCCATCTCCTCGATGGGGGCGCTGTTGCCGTAGCCGGCGTTGTTGACCACCACGTCGAGGCGGCCGAAGGCGTCCACGGCCTCCTGGACGGCGCGGGTGGCCGCCGCGGCGTCGGTGACGTCGAGCGCGACCGCCCGCACCTGGTCGCCGTGGCGGGCGACCAGGTCGTCGAGCTGCTTGGGGCTGCGGGCGGTGGCGACGACGCGGTCGCCCGCTTCGAGGACGGCTTCGGCGAGGCGGCGCCCGAGGCCGCGTGACGCTCCGGTGATGAGCCAGGTCCTTGCCATGACGATCTCCTAGTTCTTAGCTGCCTCATCAATGTAGCACTTATAAAAGTGAAGTGCTCATAAGAGTGACACTATATCTGTGACGTGCCAGACCTATGTAGCGGGTAATGGCGTAACATGCCCATGCGCGGGCGGTACCTTGGGTGCGTGAGAGCAGACGCCGCACGCAACCTCGAACGTGTCCTCAGCACCGGCGCCCGCATGCTGGCGGACGACCCCACGGTGACGATCGCCGCCATAGCCGCGGCGGCGGGCGTGGACCGCCGCACGGTCTACCGCCGCTTCGCCTCCCGTGAGGAGTTGCTGGCCGCCGTCTACAAGGCGCGCTACGACGCGGTCGAGGAGGCCGTCGAGGCGGCGCGGCTGCGCGAGGCGCCGGTCGCGGTCGCGCTGCACCGCTACGTCGAGGGGATCGTCGGCGTCAACCGTAAGTGGCCGGTGGAGACCAGTCGCATGCTGCGCGAGGAGACGCTGCGCGAGCGCCGCCGCCGCCTGATCGATGAGGTGGACGCCTTTCTGGCGCGCGCCACCGACGAGGGCCTGTTGCGCTCCGACCTGCCGCCCGGCTGGGTGGCCACGGTCCTGCCGCCGCTGATGGAGCACGCCGCCGACGGCCTGCCCGAGCTGAGCGCCGCCCAGGCCGCCGACGTGGTGGTGGACACGCTGCTGCGCGGCGCGGGAGCGACGCCATAGCGTCACCGGCTTGACTGGTGACGAGCTGGACTGCCAGAATCGTCACCACTTGAGCCGGTGACGCCCAAAACGGCGCTCCCGGCGTACCGCTCAGAAAGGGAGAAAGCCATGGCTGTCAGCTACACCGGGGTCGTCACCGTCACGGGCGAGGGCCGCAACGGCGGCCGGGTCCAGGCCGACGACGGCCTGCTCGACACGATGCTCGCCATCCCGAAGGAGCTCGGCGGCGCCGGCGGCGCCACCAACCCCGAGCAGCTCTTCGCCGCCGGCTGGGGCGCCTGCTTCCTCGGCGCGGTCAGGCGGGCGGCGGCGCAGCGCAAGGTCAGGCTGACCAGCACCGCCATCACCGTCGAGGCGACCCTGAGCCACGGCGACGACGGCGAGTTCGGCCTCAGCGCGGTGCTCAACCTGGAGCTCGGCGGCGTCGACCAGCGGACGGCCGAGGAGCTCGGCGCGGCGGCCCACCAGCTCTGCCCCTACTCCAAGGCGACCCGCGGCAACATCCCGGTCACCGTCAACGCGAAGGCCGTCTGACATGGCCGTCCCGCCGGAACCGCGCACGCCGGGCCTACGACGAGGACGCGTACTGCCTGTGAGAGCGCTGATGGTGGTCACCATCGCGGTGGCCGTCGCGCTGGCCTGCCTGGCCGGGGTGGTCTGAGACAACGTGGTCCGAACCGGGGGGCCTACCGCGCTGCAACGTTGCAATGGGAAGATCTTCCTGCCGGAACGTTGCTGGTAGGCGGTGCGGGGCCCTCACTCCGCGCACCGCGGAGGGTGAGGCTTGTCGGTGACTGGCGCACGAGAGGAGGCCGTTCCCCTCGTCCGTGTGCCGCGCGTCGTGGGGCGCGACGCGGAGCTGGAGCGGCTGCGCCGCGCGCTGGCGGACCCGTTCGCGCTGGTGCTCGTCGAGGGGGAGGCGGGCATCGGCAAGACCCGGCTGGTGCAGGAAGTGATCAACGGGCGGGAGCGGCTGCTCGTCGCGGTGTGCCCGCCCTTCCAGGACGCCGCCACGCTCGGCCCCGTCGTGGACGCCGTCCGGCAGACCGGCGTGACGCCCGCCGGGCTGGGGCTGAGCGGGCTCGCCGGAGCGCTGCGGCCCCTGTTCCCCGACTGGGCGGGCGAGCTGCCCGCACCGGTCGAGCCGCTGCCGGACGCCACCGCCACCCAGCACCGGCTGCTGCGCGCCCTGGCCGAGCTGCTCGACCGGCTCGGCGTCGGGCTGCTCGTCGTCGAGGACGCGCACTGGGCCGACGAGGCCACCCTCGAACTGTTGCTGCTGCTCACCGCCCGGCGGCCACCGGGCCTCGGCGTGCTGGTGACCTACCGGCCCGAGGACGTGCCCGCCGGGTCGCTGCTGCGCCGCCTGTCCTCCCGGGTCCGCGGCGGCGACGGCCACCTGCGCCTGTCCCTGGGCCCGCTCGGCGTGGCCGACACCGCCGCGCTCGTGTCGTCGATGCTCGACGCCGAGCACGTGTCGGACGCGTTCGCCCGGTTCCTGCACACCCAGACCGACGGGCTGCCGCTCGCCGTCGAGGAGTCCGTGCGGCTGCTGCGCGACCGCGCCGACCTCGTCCGCGTGGACGGGGAGTGGGTGCGGCGCAGCCTCGACGAGATCGCGGTGCCGCCGACCATCCGCGACGCGGTGCTGGAACGCGTCGGCCGCCTCGCGGAACCGGCCAGGACGATCCTGCACGCCGCCGCGGTGCTCGCCGAGCCCGCTGACGAGCCGGTGCTGCGCACGGTCGCCGACCTGCCCGAGCGGCAGGCCCGCGCCGGGATCGTCGAGGCCATCGCCGGCGGCCTGCTGAAGGAGGACGAGCGCGGGCGGCTCGCGTTCGGGCACGTCCTGGCCGCCCGCGCCACCTACGACGCGGTGCCTGGCCCGATCCGCCGGCTGCTGCACGGGCGGGCCGGGCGGGCGCTCGAAGCGGCGGCCCGGCCGTCGGCCTCGCGGCTGGCCCGCCACTTCCGGCAGACCGGCGACACCGGACGCTGGATCGGGTACGCCGAGCAGGCCGCGGACCTCGCGCTCGACGTGGGCGACGACGCCGCCGCCACCGCCCACCTGCTCGACCTGCTCGAAGCGGACCTGCCCGCCGACGCGCTGACCCGCATCGCCGAGAAGATGCCGACCCTCGCCTCCACCGGCTACCTGGACCGCAGCGGCCTGGTGGAGGTGCTGCGCTCGGTGCTCGACAGGACCACGCTGTCCACGCGCCGGCGCGCGGAGCTGCGCACCCAGCTCGGTGCCGCGCTCATCCGCAGGGGCGAGCACGAGGCCGCCGTGGCCGAGCTGGAGCGCGCCGTCCCCGACCTGGAGCACGACCCGCTGCGGCAGGCCCACGCGATGACGGGGCTGGGCATGCCGTACAGCACGGACTGGCCGGCCGGGGAGCACCGCCGCTGGCTCGACAGGGCTGCCGGCGTGGTGGCGCGGGCGTCCCTGCCGCGGCCGGAGGTGCTCGGCCTCCAGGTCAACTGGGCGACCGCCCTGCTGGCGCTCGGTGACCCCGAGGGCTGGGCCGTCGCCGCGCGGCTCCCCGTCGCCGCCGACACCCCGGCCGAGGCCGCCCCGATCGCCCGGGCGGCGCTGAACGTGGGCAATTCGGCCATGCGCTGGGGCCGGTACGACGAGGCGCGCGAGCACCTGACCCACGGCGTCGAGCTCGCCGAGCACCGCGGCTACGTGCGGCTGCACGACATGATCGCCGTGACCTGCGCCCACCTGGACTGGTTCACCGGCCGGTGGGACGGGCTGGCCGAACGCGTTCTCCGGCTCGCCGAGCTCGACGGCGAGCCGGAGATCCGGCTGGACGCGCTCATGGTCGCCGGGCTGCTCGACGCCGCGCGGGGCGACCGCGAGAGCGCGCGGGCCCGGCTGCGGTGGGTGCTGGAGGACTCAGGCAGGCGCGGCCTGGCGCAGGTGCCGCCGGAACCGGCCGCCGCCCTGGCCCGCCTGTGCCTGGCCGAGCAGGACGCCGACGGCGCCCTGCGCCTGACCGACGCGCCGCTGCGGCTGGTCGCCGCCAAGGGCACGTGGTTGTGGGCCACCGAGCTGATGCCGATGCGGGTGGCCGCCCTGCTCGCCGCCGGACGGCACGCGGAGGCCCGCGACGTCGTCGCCCGGTACGAGCACGGCCTGCGCGACTGCCCGGCGGCCGGTGCGCACGCGGCGCTGGCCGACTGCCGCGCCCGGCTCGCCGAGGCGCACGACGGGCCCGCTGCCGCCGCCGGCGTCTACGCCTCGGCCGCCGCGCGGTGGGACGCGCTGCCCAGACCCTACGCGGCGCTGCTCACCCGCGAACGGCAGGCGTCCTGCCTCGTGGCGGCCGGGCGGCGCGACGCCGGGCTGGAGCTGCTGGCCGAGGTGCGGGCCGGGCTGTCCCGGCTTGGCGCCCCCGGTGACGCCGAGCGGGTCGCGGAGGTGCTGCACGACCACGGGGTACGGCGTGGGTGGCGGGGCGGGCGGCGCGGGTACGGCAGCGAGCTGTCGCCCAGGGAACGCGAGGTGGTCCGGCTGGTGATCACCGGGATGGGCAACAAGGCGATCGCCGAGGCGCTGTCCCGGTCGCCGAAGACCGTCGCCGCGCAGCTCAACTCGGCGATGCGGAAGCTGGGGGTGTCGTCGCGGACGGCGCTGGCGGTCGCCGCCGTTCAGGCCGGGCTGGGGGATCTTTAGGTCATCCGCCCAATAGCTAGCGGACGGGCGCGGCTTCGATACTCGCAGCGTGCCCACGACTCCGCAGCCGCCAGACGACCAGCCCGCCGACGAAGAGGGCTCCGCACCAGCCCGGCAACCGTCGGCCCCACCGTCCGATGAGCCGGTGGACACGCCGGCGCAAGGCGACGGCGACACCGGCTCGGAGTCCCGGCCCGGCTACGAACCCCTCTGATCGGAGAACGCATGCGTCTGCGCAGACTCATGTCCCTGGCAGCCGCCGTCAGCCTAGGCATCGGCGTGTTCGCCGCGTCACCGGCCCACGCCACGCCCCGACCCACCCCTTCGCAGACCGCCGAACCGGCACCCGGCATCCCGGCGCCCGACTACACCCCGGTCAGTTGCAACCGCTCGGACCTCCCCGAAGGCCACGCCCGCTGCTTACTCGAGGCCTACACCCCCGCGGACGCGCGGATCGCCCCCAGGGCCGCCGCTCCCCGCCCCACCGCGCTCACCCCTGAGGACATCCGCTCGGCGTACAAGCTGCCCGACGGAGGCGAGGGACAGACCGTCGCCATCGTCGACGCCTACGGCTACGCCGCCGCCGAGAGCGACCTGGCCGTCTTCCGCAAGCAGTACGGCCTGTCCGAATGCACCACGGCCAACGGCTGCTTCCGCAAGGTCGACCAGAGGGGCGGCACCGACTACCCGCCCGACGACCCGGGCTGGGCGGCGGAGACCATGCTCGACCTGGACGCCGTCTCCGCGGTCTGCCCGCGCTGCAAGCTGCTGCTGGTGGAGGCCGACACCGCGTCCGCCGAGAACCTCAGCACGGCGGTGGAGACCGCGGTCGCCCTGGGCGCCAAGTACGTCTCCAACTCCTACGGCATCCCCGGCGAGGCCGACGGCCAGCAGGCGTTCGACAAGCGATACCAGCACCCCGGGGTGGTGGTGACCGCGTCCACCGGCGACACCGGCAACCTCATCAGCTGGCCCGCCAGCAACCCGAGCGTCGTCGCGGTCGGCGGGACGAAGCTGACCCGCGACGCGTCCACCGCCCGCGGCTGGACCGAGAGCCCGTGGACGGGCGGCGGGTCGGGCTGCTCGCGGTTCGAGCCGCGCCCGCTCTACCAGGAGGGCATCGACACCAACTGCCCGAGCGGGCGGGCGACGGCCGACATCTCGGCCGACGCCGACCCGGCCAGCGGCCTGTCGGTCTACCACTCCATCACCGTGGACGGCCGCAACGGCTGGCTGCAGTACGGCGGCACGAGCCTGTCCGCGCCGCTGGTCGCCGCCATGTACGCGCTGGCCGGCACCCCGGCGGCGGGCACCGACCCGGTGACCTACCCCTACGCCTCCGCGGGGTCGGCCGACCTGTTCGACATCACCGAGGGCGGCAACGGCGTCTGCGGCAACGTGCTGTGCGAGGCGCGTCCGGGCTGGGACGGGCCCACCGGCCTCGGCACCCCGAACGGCGTCGCGGCGCTGACGTTCGGCCCGGCGGGAACGGTGACCGGCCGTCTCACCGACCAGGGCACCGGCGCCCCGGTCACTGACGGCACCGTCACGGCCCGCAACCAGGGCAACGGCAAGACGTACTACGCCGACGCCGGCGACCAGGGCGAATACACGCTGCTGGTGCCGGCCGGCGCCTACGACCTGACCGTGTCGCGCTTCGGCTACGCCAAGGCGACCAGGACCGGCGTGGTCGTGCCGGTCGATCAGAAGGTGACCGCCGACGTCGCGCTCCAGACGGTGCCCAGCAGCACCGTGTCGGGCACGATCACCGGCGACGCCGACCACGCCTGGCCGCTGGCGGCCTCGATCAGCATCGACGGCTACCCGCACGGCGAGGTCACCACCGACCCGCGCACCGGCCGCTACACGGTCGAGCTGCCCAGGGACGCCGACTACACCTTCCGCGTCTCCGCCGCCTACCCCGGCTACACCACCAAGGTCCACAAGGTCAGCGTCGGCGGCGAGGACACCACCGTGGACACCGCCCTCACGATCGACCGGGGCTCCTGCCTCGCCCCCGGCTACGCCTACCCGGGCCGCGTCGACTTCGAGGGCTGGACCGGCACCGCGGCCCAGGACGGCTGGACCGTGGCCGGGACGACGCCAGGCTGGGAGTTCCTCGACAAGCCGGCGAACCTCAGCGGCGGCAGCGGCGACTACGGCGCCGCGGCCCCCTTCCTGCACGACGGCGTCGCCCAGGACACCTACCTCACCTCACCGGCGATGGACTTCTCCGGGCAGCGCGCGCCCGAGATCCGCTTCACCGCGGTCTACTTCGCCGGCGCGGACGGCAAGACGGTGGGCGACGTCGAGCTGAGCCTGGACGGCGGCGCCACCTGGACGATCGTCGGCCATCCCGTCAAGGACGGCGTCGGCGCGGCCAGGATCGCGATCCCGCAGGCGGCGGGCAAGCCCGACGTCCGCGTGCGCTTCCACTACGCCGGCGCCGGCGTCTCCGTGTGGGAGCTGGACGACCTGACCATCGGCAGTTGCGCCCCGCTGGCGGGCGGCCTGGTCAGCGGCGTCGTCACCGACGCCAACACCGGCGAGCCGGTGCCCGGCGCGACCGTCGGCGACTCCGTGCCCAGCGCGGCCGACGGCCGGTACTGGCTCTTCGCCGGTCCGGCGGGCAAGCACAAGCTGACCGCGTCGGCCAACCGCTACACGTCCTCGACCGGCACGGTGACCGCCGCGGCCGAGAAGGTGACCGGCCGCGACTGGTCCCTGCGGGCAGGCAAGCTCTCCGTCAGCACCACGGACGTCTCGATCGACGCCACCCTCGGACGCCCGACCGGCACCCGCAGGGTCAGGCTCACCAACACCGGCGGCGCACCACTGAAGGTCACCGTCGGCGAGCACACCGTCCCGGCCGGGTCCGGCGCCGTCCCGCAGGCCACCGCCTGGACCGACATCGCCGACTATCCCCTTCCGGTCGCCTACAACGTGGCGGGCGGCTACGAGGGCAAGATCTACTCGGTCGGCGGCATCACCCCCGGCGCCAAGCTCTCCTCCGGCTATGTCTACGACCCGGCCGCCGGAGCCTGGAGCCCCATCGCCGACCTGCCGCAGCCCCTCTCGAACGCCACAGGGATCTTCCTCGACGGCACCATGTACGTCGTCGGCGGCACGACCGGCCAGGGCGCCGACGACACGGCGGTGTCCACGGTGTACGCCTACCACCCGGACCAGGACGCCTGGACCCGGCTCGCCGACCTGCCGACCACGATCATGAGGGCGAGCGTCGCCGCGCTCGGCAAGCAGCTCTACGTCGTGGGCGGCTGCGTGCGCGACTGCGCCAGGGAGGCGTCGGCGACCGCGTACCGCTACGACGTCAAACGCGACACCTGGACCGCCATCGCCGGCTACCCGGCGCACGCGTACCACCTGGCCTGCGCGGGCGTCAGCGACCGGATCATCTGCGCGGGCGGACGCGACCCGAGCGCGTCCGGCGTCGAGAACCGCGAGCTCATCGCGACCTTCGCCTACAGCCCGCGCCGGAACACCTGGACCCGCCTCGCCGACCTGCCCTACGGCAACCACGGCATGGCCTACAGCGGGGCCAACGGCAAGCTCCAGATCGCCGCCGGCATGAACAGCTCCGCCTCCATCGACCAGGCGGTGGAGTACGACCCGGTCAGCGGCGCCTGGCACGTGCTGCCCAAGGTGAACCACGCCACACACGCCTCCGGCAGCGCGTGCGGCCTGTACAAGATCGGCGGAATGCCGGGCTTCACCGTCACGACCGCCGCCGAGGTGCTTCCCGGCTACGACTCGTGCGGCGGGGACGACGTGTCCTGGCTGAAGGCGGAACGCACCGAGATCGAGCTGGCGCCGGGCCGCTCCACCACCCTCTCCATCAAGGCCGGCGCCCGGGTCAGCGCGCCGGGCCGCTACGGGGCCAGGCTGTCACTCGACACCGACGCGCCGTACGCGCCGGGCGCGATCAACGTCACGATGCAGGTGAAGGCTCCTCACCACAGGTAGCCCATCCCACCTCGGCGCCGGCGCGGCCTCCCGCGCCGGCGCCGTTCTTCATTCGCCGCCCAGATTGCTCACGATGTCGGCCTGACGACCTTCGACCGCTTGCGCGATCACGGTCGCCAGCCCGAGTGCGACTCCGGCGATGACGGCGGTGATGATCACCCATTCGGACGGCCGAGGCGCCTCGGCTGGGGGCGGTGCTTGCGAGCTGAACTGTGCGGTGCCGGATCTTCCTGAAAGTACGCTCTCGGCATGACGATTCCCGCACTGCCGGTCACCCTCGACGACGTCCAGGACGCCGCCGCGCGCCTCAAGGGCGTCGCGCACCGCACCCCCGTGCTGCGCTCACGCACGCTCGACGCCCGGGTGGGCGCGGAGGTCTTCCTCAAGTGTGAGAACTTCCAGCGCATCGGCGCGTTCAAGTTCCGCGGCGCCTACAACGCCATCTCAAGGCTCACACCGGAGCAACTGGACAGGGGCATCGCCGCCTACTCCTCGGGCAACCACGCGCAGGCCGCCGCCCTGGCCGCGCGCGAGCTGGGCTCCGCCGCGGTGATCGTCATGCCGGAGGACGCACCGCGTTCGAAGCGGGAGGCAACGGCAGGGTACGGCGCGGAGGTCGTCACCTACGACCGCTACACCGGCGACCGGGTGGCCATCGGCGAGGCGCTGGCGGCCGAGCGCGGCCTGACGCTGATCCCGCCGTACGAGCATCCGCACGTCATGGCCGGTCAGGGCACCGCGGCGCTGGAGCTGATCGAGGACGCCGGGGATCTCGGCGCGCTGCTCGTCCCGGTCGGCGGCGGCGGGCTCATCGCCGGCAGCGCCACCGCCGCGAAGGGGCTGCTGCCGGGGATCCGGGTGACCGGCGTGGAGCCGGAGGCGGGTGACGACACCAAGCGCTCGCTGGCGGCGGGGGAGCGGGTGTCGATCCCGGTGCCGCGTACGATCGCCGACGGCCAGGCCGCCGAGATCCCGGGCGAGCTGACGTTCTCCGTCAACAAGCACCTGGTGGACGACATCGCGCTGGTGAGCGACGACGACATCCGCGCGGCGATGCAGTTCGCGTTCGAACGCCTGAAGATCGTCATCGAGCCGAGCGGCGCGACGCCGCTGGCCGCGCTGCTGTCCGGGCGGGTGCCTGAGCTGCCGCGCAGGGTCGGCGTGATCGTCTCGGGCGGCAACATCGACGCAGGACGCTTCGCGGAGCTGTGCGCGCCGCTCAAGGAGTGAGCGCGCGGACGATGGGCCAGGCGCCGGGGGAGGTGTTGGACAGGACGGTGCTGGTGGTGCCGGTGCGCGGGTCGTGGGTGGACTTGAACGACGCGCCGGCGTCGTACCCGGCGAGGATCACCGCGTCGGTGCTCTCGTGCAGCCAGAAGCCGAGGCCGTAGCGCAGCGACTCCTCCGGTACGTCGCAGCGCGGACGGACCACCTCGGCCACGTCGGCCACGATGTCCCCGGCGAAGAACGCGCGCCAGAAGGCGGACACGTCGGCGGCCGTGGTGTGGATGCCCCCGTCGCCGGTGGCCAGCACCGGCAGGTGGAAGACGTTGGCGCGATCGACCCCGTCCAGCGGCAGGTAGCCCACGGCCGCGTCGGCGGGCAGCTCGTCGGAGCGCAGGAAGTCGGTCATCGTCATGCCGGCCGGGCGGAGCACCCGTTGCCTGACCAGGTCGTGGTAGCCGACGCCACTGGCCCGCTCCGCCAGCAGGGCGAGCACCACGAACCCGCCGTTGCAGTAGCAGAACCGCTCACCGGCCCTGAACTTGGCGGGATGCCCGTCGAGCAGGGGCAGGAAGGCCTCGGTGGTGGTCAGCTCGTGCGCCGCGCCGATCAGGTACTCGGTGATGTCGGTGTGGACCTCTTCGTCCAGGTAGTCGCCGATGCCGGACGTGTGGGTGAGCAGGTGCTCGACGGTCACGTCCTCCGCGATCAGCGGCAGGTCCTCGCCGAGCAGGGAGCGGGCGGTGGTGCCCAGCTCCAGCACGCCGTCACGGACCAGCGAGAGCACCGCCAGGGCCGTGAAGCCCTTGCCGCCGCTGGCGATGCCGAACCTGGTGTCCGCGGCGATCCCGTCAATGTCACCGTGCGGCATTGGCGCAGACTACGCCCATTCCGAAGCGCGCGCGTCAGTCGCTCCATTTCGGCTGGCGCTTGCTCAGGAACGCCGACATGCCCTCACGGGCCGAGGCCGACTGCGACGACTCGGCCATGACCTTGGTGGCGAGCCGGTAGGCGTCCGTCTGCGGCAGCGAAAGCTGCTCGTACAGGGTGCGCTTGCCGAGCGCCTTGGAGGCGCGGCTGCCGCGCGTGGCCCGCCCGAGCAGGTCGAGGACGGCGGCGTCGAGTTCATCGGCGGGCACCACCCGGTTGACCAGCCCCCAGTCGAGCGCCTGCGCGGCGGTGATGGTGTCGCCGGTGTAGGCCAGCTCGGCGGCGCGCTTGCGGCCGATGTTGCGGGCGATGGCGACCATGGGCGTGTGGCAGAACCAGCCGCCCTTCCCGCCGGGCGCGGCGAACCCTGCCGAGTCGGCGGCGACGGCCAGGTCGCAGGTGGCGACGAGCTGGCAGCCCGCGGCGGTGGCCAGGCCGTGCACCCGGGCGACGACCGGCTGCGGCACCGACTCGATCAGCTCCATGAGCTGGAGGCAGGTGTCCAGGAGGGCGCGCACCGCGTCCTCGTCGGCTTCGGCCACGTCGGCGAAGTCGTGACCGGCGCTGAAGACCGGGCCCGCCCCGGCCAGGACGATCCCGGACGCGTCGCTGTCGCCGGCCGCCTGGAACGCGCCGATCAGGTCACGCAGATGGGCCATGGACAGGGCGTTGCGCCGCTGGGGCCGGTTCATCGTGATCGTCACGAAGTCGGCGTCGCGGTCGACCAGTACATGATCGAGGTTCATGAGCGGGCTCCTGGTGATTGCGCGGGTCGCGTGACCACGATCAGGCCACGTGGCCATTGTTCCCCGCTCAGGGCTTCTCGTCCTCGTCCATCTTCCTGGTGTCACGCGGCTCCAGGTACGGCTCCTTCTCCGGCGGCTGACCGGCGTCGATGGCACGTTCCCTGGCCAGCTCGGCGTCGAACTCCACGCCCAGCAGGACGGCGATGTTCGACAGCCACAGCCAGATGAGGAACACGATGACCCCGCCCATGGCGGCGTACGTGGCGCCGTAGGAGGCGAAGTTCGCCACGTAGAAGCCGAACGCCGCCGACACCACGATCCACAGGATCACGGCCAGCGCGCTGCCCGGCGTGACCCACCGGAACCCGGGCTGGCGCACGTTCGGCGCCGCCCAGTACAGCAGGGCCAGCACGATGATGACGACCGCCACCAGGAGCGGCCACTTGGCGATGCCCCACACGGTCAGCGCCGTCTGCCCGATCCCCAGGAACTCGCCTGCCTGCCTCGCGATGTTCCCGGTGAAGACGACCGAGACGATGCCGACCGCCATCAGCACCACCAGGACGGCGGTGATGCCCAGCCGCAACGGCAGCGTCTTCCAGATCGGACGGCCTTCGGGCATCTCGTAGACGACGTTCGTGACCCGGATGAACGCCGCCACGTACCCGGAGGCGGACCAGAGCGCGACGGCCAGGCTGATCACCAGGGCGACGCCCGCCGCCCGCTGGCTCTGCTCCAGCGCCAGCAGCACCTGCTGGAGGATCTGCTTGGCCGGGCCGGGGGTCATCGGCCCGAGGCTCTCCAGCAGCGGCCGGGTCGCCGACTGCCCGAAGACGCCGAGCAGCGACACCACCGCCAGGAGCGCGGGGAACAGGGACAATGTCGCGTAGTACGTCAGCGCCGCAGCCCAGTCGGTCAGCTTGTCGTCGCCGAACTCCTTGCCGGTCCGCTTCAGCACGCCCCACCATGAGCGGGTGTGCAGCTCGGTCGGCCCTTCCGGTGGCTGCTCGGTGCTGTGCACGGCGCTGGATGTGGCCTTCATGCCTTCTGCGGCTTCCCGGCGCCGGTTGAGGCAAACGACTTCTCGCGCTGGACTTAGGTGATCCGCCACACCAGGGCGTACGGCTGCGGGTGGGTGGTGATTCGGTGGGCGCGGACGGTGACGGTCACCTCCCCCGCGGGCACGCCGCTCCACCAGACCTGCTCGACGTTGTTGTGGCGGTCGTATCCGGGGTCGCCGCCCATGTTGCCGTGGCGTTCCCGCCCGTCGGCGGCGCGGACGACGAGGTCGAGGTCGTTCTGCAGGCCTGCGCCCGGCGGGTCGGTCCACACGAGGGTGACCTTCAAGGTGGCGCCCGGGCTGCGGGGCGGCGCGGGCACGGCGATCGTGGTGGTGTGCTCCTGCCCCTGGCTCAGGGGTTCGCCCTGGTGGAAGCCGGCGTCGCGGGTACGGCCGGGAACGATGATGGCGCGGGCCAGGTCGAGCCGGCCGAAGCCGGAGTCGTGGTTGGGGGAGCTGCCCGCCTCGGTGGGGGAGTACTGGCCGGTCAGCTCGACCGCGCCGTTGACGAGCAGGGCCTTGACCAGCGCGGCGGGAGGGTTCGGGGTGCCGTTGGCGATGAGGCTCTCACGGACGACGGCGGCGCAGCCGGCCGCCAGCGGGCAGGCCATGCTGGTGCCGTGCTTGAACGACAGCAGCGGGTCGCTTGAGGTGCCGGCGTTGGTGCCCGGCTCGGCGACACGGGACTGGGCGGACAGCACGCTGGTGCCGGGGGCGACCAGGTCGGGCTTGTAGCGGCCCTCCTTGGTCGGGCCGCGGTTGCTGAAGGCGGCCATGCCGTGCGCCGCGTCGGCCATCCTGTCGGAGCGGATCGGCTCGGCGGGGAAGGGGTTCTGTTTCAGCTCGCCGTAGGTCCTGGTGAGCTCGGGGCGGGCGTTCTCGCTGGCCCCGACCGTGATGCTGTTCTTGGCCGAGGCGACGCCGCCGATCGTCCCGCGGTCGACGACGCCGTCGCCGTCGCCGTCCGTGGCGTCGTTGCTCGCGGCGAAGCAGATGACCATGTCGGGGTGGTTCCAGACGAAGTCGTCGATCTCCCAGCCGCCGTACTCGTACGGCAGCCCGACCTCGGTCGTGCCCCAGGAGTTGTTGTGCACCCGGACGCCGTCGGCGTCGTAGACGGGGCCGAACAACTGGCGCAGATCTTCGGGCAGGAACCATCCGCCTTGCTCGTCGAGCAGGGACTGCAGCACCAGGCGGGCCTTCGGCGCGGTGCCCTCGATCCTGCCGCCCATCTGCGGGGAGTCGATGCTGCCCAGCAGGGAGCCGGACACGTGGGTGCCGTGACCGTGCGGGTCGTCGGTTTTGTCCGGGCGGCCGAGGGCGTACAGCCTGGCGACCCGCCCGGTGAAGGCCGGATGAACGTCGGTGGTGGAGCCCTTGTCGAAGCCGGTGTCGGCGACGCCGATCACCTGCCCCTCGCCCTGGTAGGTGGTGTCGCCGATGCGGACGTCGGCGTTCAGGATGACCCGGGCGACGTTGTTGGCCGGGCCGTAACGCGGCACCCGCAGCACGGCGCGCACCTCGTCCCAGGAGGCCAGCTCGGCGAGCCGGTCATCGGTCACGGCGAGGCGGGCCTTGCGGGAGCCCGGCCGCGGCCGGCCGGCCGCGGTGCCGGCGACGGCGGCGAGCCGCTCGGCCAGCCCGGACGCGCTGGGGTCGGTGCCGTGCTGGAAGACCACGTCCACGAGCCCGGTCGCCTGCTCCGTGCGCGGCGCGGGCGCGATCTTCAGCTCGGGACGGTAGACGTCCGCCCAGGTCACGTACGGCAGGGCGCGCACGGCCTCCAGGTCGGCGGGACGGTAGCGGCACAGGTACGTGTCGTCCGGGACGTACTCGAGGATCTCGACGCCCATCCCGGCCAGCTCCGTCCTGCACTCGCCGGTCAGCAGGCCGTCGACCTGCACCAGCACGTAGTCCGAACGTGAGGCGTCGGCGGCACGCGACTCGGGGGGCTCCTGGAGCGGGTCGAACGAATGGCCGTTGATGGCGATGCGGGTCATGAGGCGGCGGTGGCGGTCGGGCTCGGGCTCGGGGAGGGCTGCGGGGCCTCCTCCACCGTGAGCTGCTCACGCGACTTGCCGTAGCGCTGCACGATCTTCTTGTTCTCGACCCTGACCAGCTCGGCCTGGACCGCGACCTGGTCGCCGACGTTGAGCACCGCGCCCTTCACGAGCTTGGCGGGGACGTTGGCGTTCTTGCCCTTGCCGTCGCACGTGATGGCGCCGGCGACCGCGGTCGCGTAGTTCGGCCGGTCCTTCAGCGCGATGCCCTGGATGGCGTTCGGGCCGTCCGCGTCGCAGGTGAAGGTGACGTTGATGAGGATCGTGGTGTCGTCCTTCTTCTTCGCGGAGTTGACGGTGATGGTGTTCGCGGCGAGCGCGGGAGCCGCCGGGGTCAGCGCGAGCAGGACCGTTCCGGCCAGCGCCAGGACGCCGGCGCGCAGGCACCGGCGGGTGCGGTGATGGATGGGGGTGGACATGTCCAGCCTTCCTCGGGAGTGCTTTGCTGCGGACAATCCCCATTCCATCACTTTAAGTAGTCAATACACTACATTCTGCGACTACAGGGCAGGGTGTCGGTTTGGCCTACCCGTTCTTACCTGCGCCTTCGCGCCGCCTGGCCGGGGCTGGACGGCGCGCGGGGCGACGTCGGCGCGGACGTCGAGTGTGTCCATGACCGGTTCGTTGCGCGCGGCCCACGCCTCGTACCCGGCGGCGTGGTTGACGCAGTTCGTGGCGCCGACCCTGGCCAGAGCACGATCTTCGGGCCCGAGTTCGAGTAGGTCGCACTCGCGCTCCAGGTGCGCGACGTGCCCGTGGAGCAGGTCGGTGTAGTCGAACAGCAGCCCTTGGACGAGCTCTTCCGCCTCCCGTCTGGTCGTCCCCGCGTGCCTCATGTGCTGGGCGACGGGGTTCCTGTGGTCGCCGTTCCTCTCGTCGCGGACGGCGGAGTGCAGGTCGTTGGTGAGGATGACGCAGTAGGAGGCCAGCCGCCGCATCGCGGTCAGCGAGGACAGCCGGTAGACGTGCGTGGGGATGTAGCGGCCGTTGGCGAGCTCGCCCTGGCTGATGGACAGATGCAGGCCGCCGTTGTCGAGGCGCAGGGACAGGTAGTCGTCGAGGTTCCAGGGATAGTCCGGCTTGCGCATGGCGAGGTAGTGGGTCTGCGTCGCGAAGTAGCCCCGCCAGTGCGCGGCGGTGCGGGTCAGGAACGTCGCGGGGGCGCTCTCCCCGTGCTGCCGCCACAGGTCCTCGAACATGCGGACGGCGGTCGCCTCCGAGCCGGGCTCGCGGCCGTCGAGGACGTCGATCATGGCGTTGGCGAGCGCCCGGCTGGTGGCGAAGTCGGTGCCGTAGGCGTCGTTGAAGTCGTCGTACACGCGGTAGAACACGTAGATGTTCGCCAGGATGGCCTGCCTCTCGGGGACGATGTCGGGGTGCACCCAGGGGACGAGGGTGGCGTAGCGGAGATGGCGGGGGGTGTCGGCGCCGAACCGGCGCGCCCAGTCGCGGCAGGCGGTGAGCGCCTCGGGCGCGAGGGTCGCGGGGGTGACGTTGCGGGCGGGGGAAGTCAGCTTCATCACGATGGTTCTCCCGATCTGTGCGGAGGTGGTTCCGGACGTGCACGGTGAGAGTTCGCAATCACTGAAGTTAGAACAGAACGTTGAGCCCGGCGAGGTAGGAAGGGCCTTGTGTCACGGATTCTTCATTGGTACGGCGATGTGCAGGGCGACTGGTCGAGCCCCATGACGATCGGGTGAAGTCTCCGGCTCCTCATGCGATGGGGAAATGTCGCGCCCCGTCAGCGGGTATGTGGTAAGGAGGATTTCCCGTTCCAGCCACAGCAGCTGCCCCCCGTCGCTCCGACAAGGGAGTCTCATGCCATCGCTGTCCGCACACCACCAGCACCACGCCGGCGCGACCGTGATCACGCTGGCCGGGGAGATCGACCTCGCCGGCGCCCCCGGCCTGCACCACTTCATCGCCCAGGTCCGCCGCCACCCCACCGACCACCTGATCTTCGACATGGCGGGCGTCACCTTCATGGACAGCATGGGCCTGCGCGTCCTGCTCGACGCCTACACCCTCGCCGAGCGGCACGGCGGCGCCGTCCACCTGACCGCCCTGCACGGCGCCCCCGCCCGCCTCCTCTCGATCACCGGGCTCGACCAGCGCTTCCGCCTCCACCCCAGCACCGGCACCGCCCTGGCCGCCGTCGCCGACACGGTCGTGCCGCACCTGCCCGCTCCTGGCGGCGGAGCCGTGGACGTCACGCCTGGCTTCGAGGACGACGACCCCGATCGGGCCGCGTCCGGCTGACACCTGTGGCTTCGTCAGGCCCCATGGTCGTGGCCCGACGCCGTGATCTGCGCTCGCGCCTCCTCGACCTGTGCCATGATGCGCCGGGCTCCGCACGACTCAGCGAGGGCATGCGCCTCGTCCGCCAGCGACAGCGCATCATCCCGCCGGCCTTGCGCCGCGGCGATGTAGATCAGCCCCACCTGGTTGGCGGCCACACCGGCCGGCAGCCCGATCTCCCGCCGCAGCCGTACCGACTCCTCCAGTCGCTGCCTGGCGGCATCCAACCGGCCTGCGGCGTGGTCCGCGATCCCCAGGTGCCGAAGCGCCTCCGCCTGGGTGTGCCGATCTCCGGCCCTCAACGCCAGCTCGTAGGACTGCTCCAGCAGCGGGACGGCCCTGTCGTGATCACTCCGGACCACCTGGTGGAAACAGCCCACCCAGAACACCGACTCGGCCTCGCCCGCCGCATCACCGAGCATCCCGTACAACTCCGCCGCCTGCTCGAACAGCGCCAGCTCACGCGGATCCTCCAACCGGTCATCGAGGAACCGCGCGTGCAGGATGCGGCCCCGGGCCAGAACAAGGTCGGCTTCGACCTCGTCCAGGCCCCTCTCCGCTTCCACCAGTCCATCGATCTCGCCGGCGTACACAGCCCGTTCGTAGGACCGCTTGGCCTCTTCCACGCCGTCCCCTCCTCCTCCACGTCGCGGACGCCGAGTATGCCGCTAACAACACTCGGCCGAACGGAGAAAGCGCAGATCCTCCAGGACCGGAGCGACACCACGACCAAGGGCCGACGCCAGAACGTCCAGGTCAGCCCAGCGGGACGGCCGAAGAAGGACGCGGTAGCCGTCTCCGGCAGGCTCCAGAACCAGAGCAGCGCCGATGGCGAGCCTGCTCTCCGGCAGATGGGTCGCGGTCGCCCCGGCGGCTCGCTCCAGGGCGGAGACCGAGGTGACCCCGGTGGCGATGGCCACGGTCGTGTCCGGGCCTGTCAAGTGTTCGTGCAGGTCACGCAGCCGGGCGGCGACGGTCGTACGAGCAGGGTGATCCTTGGGCAGGCGATCGCCCAGAAGCCTCACGGCACGCGAAACCTGACCCAGCGGCGGCACGGACGGCCGTTCACCGAGCAGAGCGACCAGCGCCCCCAGAACATCCTCCGCACCGGACGCGAGGGTGACCCACTGTTCGGCGCTGAGCGGCGTGAGCCTCGGATGGCGTTCCGTCCAGTACGCGACCGCCCGCCCCACCTCGGGCCCCGTCCGCCAAAGATCCTCCGGTTCGTCCGGCATGAGCAACTCGACGACCTCAACGGCCTCGTCGGCGGTGGTGACCGCCTCCAGCGAGAGCGCGGCGACACGCAGCTCGCGCTCACTCAACCCCGGTTCCCGGACGAGAGCGGCGACGCGCCCCCGCGCCCACCCGTCCGGCCAGCAGAGCGTACGAGCCGAGGTGGACAGCAGGATCAGGCACTGCGCCGGTGACAGCCCGGTGCCCTCGGCGAATGCCCGTAAGATCGCCTCCCGGTCCACAGGCGGCGGCCCGTTCCCGGCGATCAGGTCGAGCGCCCGCCGGAGCCGTCCAGGATCGCCCCAGCCACGACACGTCCGCAGCTCGACGACCCGATTGCGGGTGAACAGCAGCGGATCAGCCCCGTCCGGGGTGTGGAGGAGCGCCGTGACCGCATACCCGTGCCCCACCTCCTCGTGATCGGCGACGGCGGCGATCATGATGGGGCCGCGGCCCGAGCGGATCTGCCCGAGCTCGTGCTCCGGCCGCAGCCGCGCGACGTGCCAGGTGCCGTCGGTACGCAGCAGCCCGGGAGCGGCGGCCATGCTCAGCAGCCGCTCGCGCCCGCCGCCGCCCCACGCGGCCTCCAGGACGGCGGCGCCGAGCCGGCCCAGCGTGTTCTCGACGCCCGCGACGGCGGCGGCGTCGAAGGTCGCGATCTTCTGGTCGTACGGCACCTCGACCGCCGCACGGGCGAAGTGCACGATCCTCTCGTACGCGGACTCGGGCCCCGCATCGTCCGGCTCGAAAGACGTCTCGACCTGGACGGCGGGCACCGCGAAGGCGGGCGCGGGGCGCAGGCCGGCAGGCGGGGTCAGCGCCAGCCGTCTCAGCAGGGCGAACGCGCGCTCGCGGCATTCGACGGCCGTCCACACCAGACTCGCGACGCCCTTCCTCAGCGACTCGTCGGTGATCTCCGGCAGGAGCGGGCGGAGCCGTCCGGCCAACTCGTCGCGGACGGCGTCCTTCTCCGCGTACCCGCTCTCCGGGTCCAGCACCCGCATGAGGTCGGCGGCGAGCTTGGCGTCCACGACGTCGATCAGGGCCTGCGCCTTGCGCACGTCGACGGCGCGCAGCGCCCTGGACCCCGCGGGGTCGCGCGGACGCATCGCCGACCACCAGCCGGGCGGCGCGACCAGCCGGGTCCCGGACGCGTAGCGGTGGTGCTCGACCACGCCGATGTTGTCGGCGCCGTCGTGCTCGGGCACCCTGCCCCAGCCGCGCACGTAGCGGCCGATGGTCCGCCCGGCAGGGTCCCGCAGCTCGATGATGCGGCCCTGGCCGCGCCACACGGTGGCCTCTGCGCCGCCGGGGAAGACGACCCGTTCGCCGTCAAAAGGGACGAAGTGGCGGGCGGCGGGGTGGGCGCTGCCGTGCGGGCAGTGCGGGCCGCCGTGGTCCAGCACGGTCACCCGGCCGTTCACGGCGATCAGGCAGCGGTCGTAGAGGTCGCGCGCCTCGGTCCGTTCGTGGGACCTGCTGGAGACGTGCTCGTACGTGCCGAAGCCGTGCGACGGGCCGACCCCGTCCGGCGTGACGACGGAGGCGCGGAACTGGTGCTCCCAGAGCCGCCCGGACTCGATCAGCAGCAGGTCGGCGCCGCTCTCCTCCAGGTAGTCGATGATGGTGTCGACGTGGCCGGGGACGAACGCGGGCAGCTCCAGCTCGTCGAGGACGCCGCCGCTCAGCGTGGCGGCGAGGGCGCGGGCCGGGTCCGTGCCGGTCGCGATCGCCCGGACGCTGCCCAGCAGCGGGCCGGGAACCCCGGCGACGGTGAACCACCCGGCGTCGCACAGCGCGGCGTGCGCGTCGGGAAGCCCCTGGTCAGGGACGCGCCCGGCATGCTCGGCCAGGATCGCGGCGACGATCCGCGCCGTGCCGGGTGTCGCGGTCAGCGCCCGTACCGTCTCGGGGGCGGTCTGCTTGGGGACGGCGGGCTCGGTGACGTTGAGCTGGTTCGTCACGTTGCCCACGATCGCGTCGTGCAGCAGCGGCGCCCAGTCCGGGTCGGCGGCGACGGCGGCCAGATCGGTGCCCACTCCGGACGCGAGCCGGTCGTACAGCTTGAACGTGTGCAGCAGCCGGGGCCGCGCCAGCGGAACGCCGCACTCCAGGAGCAGATCGAGGAGCGGGAGGTCGGCTGAGGTCTCCTCCCACCGGTTGATCTCGTCCTCGTCCGCGCCCAGCACCGCCTCGTGGCCGTCGCAGGTGAGGCCCTCCGCGCGCAGCCGCGCACCGGCGTCGCGCAGGAGATCGCCGAGACCGGCGACGGGGAGCGCGAGCCCCGCGTACAACTGCAGGAAACGCCCGAGCCAGCTCCGCACCGCCGCCCCTGGGAGCGTGGCGAACGGGGCGGTAAGGCCCGCGCCCGCGAGGTTGGCGAGGAGCAGCGACACCGCCGCGCTCTTCGCCTTGGGGCTGTCGCCGGCGGGCAGCGGCAGGACGCCGAGCAGCGCGCGGCCGACGCCCGCGTCCGCGCGCGCCATCGGGCCGAGGGGCTCGCGGCCGATGCCCGAGTCGGCCCGCGCCATCGGGCCGAGGGGCTCGCGACCGATGCCCAAGTCGGCCCGTGCCATTGCGCCGAGCAGCGGAAGGACGAACGTCCACAGGCCCCGCGGCGCCGACTCCATGCAGCCGCTCCCCAGCAGCGCCCGGACGGCGCGCTCGTCCTCGGGGCCGCCGAGCGCGTGCTTCGCGGACTTCGCCAGCGCCATCCACCCGTCGGCCAGGGCCAGCGCACCGTCCGCGCCGTCCTGGACCTGCTCGCACCACCCGGTGAGCAGGCTGCGCTGCCATCGGTACGCATCCGGGGCGGGATGGCGGGCGGCGAGCCGCTTGGCGTGCTTCTTCAGCGTGGCCGTTCCGGCGGCGTCCGGCCCCGCGACCAGGTGCGCGGCGACGAGCGCGGCCTCGTCCACCGGCAGCGCGTGCGTGTCCTCGGCGGCGCGGGCCTGGTCGAAGAACGCGGCGGCGAAGCGGGCGCTGTCGGCGGCGGCCAGGATCCGCGCGCACTCCTCGTAGAACGGCGGCAGCAGCTCGGGCGCGTGCGCCTCCAGGTCGTCGCCGGTACGGGTGAGCGCCGTGCGCGCGAGGCCGGGCTTGCGGGCGGCCAGGTCGCGGGCGGATCGCAGGTCGGCGTGCGCGGCCAGGATGCGGGGGCGGTGCGATGGGTGGCGGTGCAGGGCGTCCGGGAGGAAGCCGAGGGGGCCCGCGTGCACGGTGCCGACCTCGGTCTCCGCGACCGGCGTCAGGTCGTACAGGGATTTTTCCGCCTTGTCGCCTTCGACGGCCGCGTGCCGGACGAGTTCGATGACCGGTTCGTCCAGGACGGGGTGCTCGTAGCGGACGGCGACGCACGTGTCCTCGTCGGCGCCGGAGGGAGTGCCCGGCAGTACCGCACCGGCGCGCAACAGCACGGCGCGTGCCGGTGTGGTGCCGCTGCTGGAAGGCGCCCCGGTATCGGACTGGCCTTGGTGGGAGCACGCCTCGGCCGCCTCCACCGCCGGCTCCGTCTCATCCACGGTGCGGTCCGCGTACAGAGCCATGAGGATGCGGACGCCCTCGGACCAGGCGATATCACCGATCTCCTCGCCATTCGCCGTGAAGCGCAGCGAAGCCAGGTAGGCCGGGCTCATCGGCCCGCTCCAGTCGAGGTCGATCTCGACGGCCAGCGGCGCGGGCGCGTACACGGTGAACCGCGCCTTCTCCCCCTTGATGCGTCCGCCCAGCTCGTGCACCCGGCGCTCGAACGCGGCGCCGCTCTCATACCGGGCGTAGGCGTCGACCACGCCGACCGTACGGTCCATGCTCGCGGGACGCGTCCAAACCCCGCGCCCCACCTGCTCCACGACCTGCGTGAGATGCCGCCCCCGCCAGACGGCCAGCTCCTTGCCGAGCAACAGCGGGTGCGGGATCGCGAAGGCGTCCGCACCCGTCCACGCCCCCTCGCGGAGGAGCGCGCAGCGGCCGAGGTCGGGCACGCCGCCGACGATCGGCGCGATGACCAGGTCGGTCAGCGTCTCGCGCCACACCGGGTCGTCCCACACGGCGGCGAGCACCGCGGCCGGGACGGGCAGCGACCGCACCATCCAGCACTCGACCTGGTCGTGCACCGCCCGCGCACGCTCACCGAGCCGGTCGCGGAGGGCGGCGAGCCGTACCGCGGCAGGGTCCTTCCTGACGTTGGCGGGCACCTTGGCCAGCGCCCGGCCCGCGGCCGTCCGGCAGGCGAGCACCGGCCGCCGCGTGCCCTCGACGGTGAGCTCGTGGCCTGTCGCGATCACGATCCATCCCATGACACATCACCCCTTCGTGCCTGTAAGGAACGTCAGCACTCGACCTCGAACTCGAGCTCGTCGTAACGCCGCTCCGCGATCTGCTCCCGCGTCCCGGCGATGAAGGTGATGGCGTCGCCCCCGAAGACCTCGCTCTCCGGGATGCCGACGAACAGCACGTCCCCGCGGTCCTCCACCGGGTTGTGCCAGGCGCGGCAGTAACCGCCGAGCTGGATGTCGAACTTCCACCGGACCTCGGGAAGGTCCCCCATCGCCTCCATCAGCTTGGTCACCCGGCCGGCCCGCTCGTCGTCGCCCTCGGCGTAGTCGGCTGCTTCCTGGACGTCGGGCCAGTCGAGAAAGGCGGGCTGGGTCATGCCCGGGACCGCGTACAGCGGGAACGGCTCGCTCGGCTCCGTATCCCTCCGGCAGCGGCGTTCGACGGTCTCGGCTCCCGCCGGCAGGTGGATGACGACGCCTTCCCCCGGGTAGTAGCCCAGCTCGGCGAGGATGACCAGGTGGCCGTCGGCGGGAAAGTCGATGTCGAGGACGCCGGTGGGGATGGCGGCGCAGTCGATGGTCACCACATGCTGCAGCTGCAGGGGCGCTTCCATGTCGGCGGGCAGATGGGCGAGCCCCACGGCCCGAGCGGCCGGACGGGCGTCCTTCTTCAGCTCTTCCGGCAGCTCGTCGTAGGGGGAAAGGTAGACGCAGGGGCGCAGCAGACGGACGAACGCCTCGGCCACCGGCTCGGGCACCCCGAGAGATCGCCCGGCGTCGAGGACGGCTTCACGCACACTCAGACTCATGGACGTCCACAGTGCCATGCGCCACTGACACCTCCGTGCCATTCCTGGGTAGGGCTGCCATCTGACCCCCGGAGGAGACCGAAACCATGCCGGCACCGCTGAGTCACCACACGATCGACGTCGACGGAATCGCGACCTTCTACCGGGAGGCCGGGCCACCGGACGCGCCGGTGTTCCTGCTTCCCCACGGCTACCCCTGCTCCTCCTACGAATTCCGCGACCTCATGCCCGCCCTCGCCGACCGCTGGCGCCTGCTCGCCCCCGACCTGCCGGGCTTCGGCTACAGCGCCACTCCCGACCACTTCTCCTACACCTTCGACGGCTACGCCACCTTCCTCGAACGCTTCACCCACGTCATGGGCCTGCAGCGCTATGCCCTCTACCTGCACGACTACGGCTCCCAATTCGGCCTCCGCCTGGCTCTGCGCGCCCCGGAAAGAATCACCGCACTCGTCATCCAGAACGGCGACATCTACGAGGACGAACTGGGCCCCAAATACGCCTGGCTCAAGGAGTTCTGGGCCAACCCCACGGACGAAGGCCGCGCCAAGATGGCGCAGAACGTCTCCGAGGACGGTTTCCGCGACGAATTCGCCGGCGAACTACCCCCGCACCTTGCCGAGCGCGTACCCCCGGACCTGTGGAAACTCCATTGGGCGCTGATGAACACCCCGCAGCGCCGCCGCAACGTCGTCGGCCTCTTCGAAGACCAGGCCACCACCCTCGGCTGGTTCCCCGAAGAGCAGGCCTACCTGCGCGAACACCAGCCTCCCACGCTGATCGTCTGGGGGCCGCACGACGGCTACATGCCTGAGGGGGCGGCGCGCGCGTACCTGCGCGACCTGCCGGACGCCGAGCTGCACCTGCTCGACGCCGGCCACTGGGCACTGGAGACCAGCCTCGCGGAGATCGTTCCCCTCGTGCGCGACTTCCTCGGCCGCGTCCTGCCCTGACCTCTGACGTCGGTCCGCCTGTACGCGGGCGGCACCCCGGCCAGGGAACGGCCTTCCCAGTCTTCCGCCCGTCCCGGAACCGCACCAGAGTGGGCGAGCGGCCCATAAGGTGCTGAACGTCCCCCGGTTCGGGACGCCTGCAAGATGCACGCCGGGTTTCATCGATGGGCCCGGCCACCTCGCCGAGGTCCAGGAGGCCCATTCCCCGGTCCCGGCTGAGGCTCAGGAACTCCCGGGCGCGGGCCGCCACACGAGAGCGCGCCGCGAGCCGTCGGGAGCCTCGGCCCACCCGGTGATCTCGCCCTGCGCGTTGACGGCGTTGGCCATCGTGGCGGTGCCGGTCGCCGGGTCGGGCAGCAGAGTCGGCGCCGCGCCGGGCCCGGTCCAGACGGCCGCGTGGGCGGTGGTGCCGGCCTCCGTGCAGGTGTGCGTGCCGACGATCACGTCGTCGTCGTTGACGGCCTTGGGCGCGGCCGTACCGCCGGCGTCGGGCAGGCGCCGCATGCCCTCCCCGGCGCTCCAGATGTAGCCGCCCGCGAGCACGCCGTCCGCGCCGAGCGCCGACTGGCCGACGATGTGGCCGTCGCCGTTGATCGCCTCGGCCTGGCTCCACTGGCCGCCGAGCGTGCCGAGCTCGGTGATGACGCCGTCCTCCCAGAGGAACGCCCGGTGCGCCCGCTGGCTCGCCGGGCCGGGCGGCTCGAGGAGGCGCTGGGTGCCGGCGATCTGCCTGGCCGGGTTGACGGCCGCCGCGTTGCTGCCGGAGACGGCGGCGAGGTCGGTCCTGACGCCGTTCTCGATGCGGAACGCCTGGTAGCGGGCCGTGCCGTTGGGCAGCAGGTGCCGGTATTCGCCCACGATGACGCCCGCGCCGACGTCACGGACGCGGGTGGGGATGCTGCCGAAGATGCCGAGGTCGGTCATGGTCCCGGCGCGCCAGTGGAAGGCGTGCCCCTTCTCCGTCGCCGTGTAGCTGTTGCCGACGACGTTGCCGTCCTCGTCCAGGGCGTTGCCGGAGGCGTGGCCGCCGCCCAGACTGCCCAGATCGATCACCTGCGCGCCGTCCCAGACGGTCGCCCGTTGTTCGCCGGTCGCGCTCACGCTGGAGCCGGCGATCTGTCCCAGATCGTTGATGTCGAGCGCGTACCCGGTGACGCCCAGGTCGGTGACCTCCCACTGGTCGGTGGTCGCCGGGCAACCGTCCGCCACGGCCGGCGGCGCGCCCGCCGCCTGCCCGGCCATGAGGAGGATGCTCGCCAGAATGGTCACGTTCGTGCGCGTGGATCTCATGATCACCCCGTGGGTCGGAGAGCCAGCAAACGATCACCAACATAAGCGCGTGATCGCGGGCCGCCAAGGCATGAAGGGGAACGTCACCATCCGTAAGCCGGTGCACGTTCGCGGGCGACGTAGCGCTTCGAGCAGCGGATGATCTTCGCCTTGGACAGGCCGTTCTGGGCGCGACTTCCTCGGCCTGGTGCTCGGCTCGCAGCTCCAGCTTGCCTCTACCAGCGGCTATGCGGCTGAGGACGCTGTCGGTCGCCAAGGCCGTCACCCTGCCCGGCTGATCATCGTCAACACGGCGCGGTCAGGCCGGGCTGCGCGGGGCGGTGGCGGGCCGGGGATCGTCGTCGTTCCTGAGGTTCTCCTCCTCGGTGACGGCGACCCTGGCCATCGCCACCCGCAGGATCGGCGGCGCCATGAGCGAGGTGACGACCGCGACGAGGATGATGATCGTGTACGTCTCCAGGTTCAGGACGCCGAGCCGCAGGCCGACCATGGCGACGATGACCTCTATGACGCCTCGGGCGTTCATCCCCGCGCCCAGCGCGAGCGCTTCCCAGGAGGTGAGCCGGCTGAGCCGGGCTCCGAGGAAGGCCCCGGCGAACTTCCCGGCGACGGCGACGGCCAGCACCAGGAGGCCCGCGCCGAGGATCTCGGGCCTGGCCAGGGCGGTCAGGTCCATGCGCAGCCCCGCGGTGGCGAAGAACACGGGAGCGAGCACGGCCAGGACGACGGCGCGCAGCGGGGCGAGCCCGGCGGGGTCGGGTTTGCCCCAGGCGCCGATGAGGATGCCCATCACGAAGGCGCCGAAGACGGCCTCCAGGCCCAGCGCGTGGGTGCCCGCGGCGGACAGCAGGACCAGCGCCACCGTGACGGCGGTGACGGTGGAGGGGGTGCGTACCCGCCGGTAGAGCCGGGCGATCAGCGGCTTGCCGACCAGTGCCGCGAAGAGGAGCACCGCGAGCACGTACGCGATCGAGAGCACCACGTTCCGCGCGGCCAGCCCGGTCGTGGCCATGACCGAGACGATCGACAGCATCACCCAGCCGAACACGTCGTCGACCATCCCGGCGACCAGGGTGAGCTGGCCGATGTTGCGGTGCAGCAGGTTCATGTCGAACAGGGTCTTGGCGATGACCGGGATGGCGCTCACGCACATGGCCACCCCCAGGAAGAGCGCGAACACCGTACGGTCCGGGCTGCCGGCGGCCAGCGGCGAGGGCAGCAGCCCGGCGCCGACGCCCAGCGCGAAGGGGATGACCAGGCCGAACAGACTGACCTTGGCGGCCGTGGCGCCCTGCCTGCGCACCAGCCCGAGATCCAGGTGGCTGCCGGTGATGCCCACCAGCAGCAGCACGCCGAGCTGGCCGACCACGTCCAGCAGGTGGAACTGCTCGGCGTCGCGTGGCAGCAGCCACGCGCCCAGGGCGGGGGCGGCCTGCTGGAGGAGCGACGGGCCCAGGATGACGCCGGCGCACAGCTCGCCGACCACGGCAGGCATCTTCCACCGTACGGCGAGCCTGCCGAGCGCCACGGCGACCAGGAGCAGTACTCCGACCTGCAGCAGGAACACCAGCAGCAGGTGCGTGCCGAGCGGTGGGACCGGCGGGGTCGCCACGATGGATGGGTTGGTCACAGTGCTGCCTCTCTCACGTCCCCGAAACGTCCTCTACGTGCTCCCGATGCCCCAGGGCAGAGCTCCAGGGTCTGCGAAGTGATACGCCCGGGACGGCGCTGCGGATCACGGGACTTTCCGCACGTCGGCGCCAGGCCGGGACTGCAATGGGACTGCAATGGCCGCTGGGAGCATCTGGAGTGACCAAGAAGACGAGCCCAGGAGGGACCGGTCACATGTCAGTACTCACCCAGTGGCAAGCCGAGGAGGTCGTCGCCGCCTGGCGCGCCGGGCAGCAGACGGCTCAGGGGTTCGACGAGCTGGTCAACCCGGCGGGGCCGCTGTTCGGCGCCGGCGAGGACGACCTCACCTACGAGCCGGTCGCTGCGGTCAACACCCGGAGCCTGGCCAACACCCGGAGCCTGGCCAACACCCGCGCGGTCAACACGCGCACGGTCAACACGCGGGCGACGAACACCCGCGACATCAACACGCGGGTGGCCAACACTCGTCAGATCAACACGCGCACCGTCAACACGCGTCAGATCAACACGCGGACCGTCAACACGCGGACCGTCAACACGCGTCAGATCAACACGCGCGCCGTCAATACCCGCACCGTCAACACGCGCACCGTGAACACGCGCGCCTTCGCGAACACGCGCAGCCTCGCCAACACCCGCACCGTCCGATTCGAAATGACCGTGGTCTCCTAGCCATGAGCATTTTCGATCGGACAGCTCCGCACCCGCGGGCAACGACACCGTGAACGACACCGTGCCGGGCCACCTGCTGGAACCTGCCCTACTCCGGCTGGCGGCCCGGCTCGGCACGGTTCCGGGGCTGGCGGAGGCGGAGCGGGACGTGCTGCACGCCGCCGCCGAATCGGCACTGCGCGACACCGTACGCCGGCTCATCGACCGCGTCCTGCTCCTGGAGCTGCACGCGGCCCGTCTCACCGGCCGGCTCACCGCAGCCGATCCGGCGGCCCGGTGGGCGGAGTGGCAGGCCCAGACGGCCACCCCCGCCTTCTGGACCTCGCTGGGCGGCCACTATCCCACGCTGCTGCCCCGGCTGCGCCGGGTGATCGGCAACAGGTGCGCGGCGGCGCTGAGGCTGGCGCGCCGGTTCGGCTCCGACCGCGCCGCACTCGGCCCGCTCATGGACGGCGGTGGGACCGGGCTGGTCGAGGTGGAGTTCGCGGCCGGGGACAGCCATCGGGGCGGGCAGACCGTGGTTCTTCTAGGGTGCGAGGGCGGCAGCGTCGCGTACAAGCCCCGGCCGGTGACCGTTGACCGCGCGCTGGCGCGGTTCCTGGAGCGGGTGTTGCACGCCGAGCCGTCCGGCACCCGGATCCGGGTGCCGGAAGCCGTGGCCCGGGGCGGCTACGGCTGGGTCGAGTACGTCGAGCACCGCTACTGCGACGGCGACGAGGAACTGCGCGCTTTCCACCGCGGCCTGGGGCACTGGCTCGCGGTGATGCTCCTGCTCGGCGGCAGCGACCTGCATGCGGAGAACCTCATCGCGGCCGGGCCGGTGCCCGTCGTCGTGGACTGCGAGACGCTGTTCACGCCCCTGCCCCCGGCCTTGGAGCTGGGTTTCGGCGACGCGACCGACAGGGCGGCGGCGCTGCTCGGCCGCTCGGTGCTGAGCACCGGCCTGCTGCCGGACCGGGGGGTGGCGCTCGGCTGGCGGGGGATCGACCCGTCCGGGATCGGCTCGCTGCCCGGCCAGCAGCCGGCCGCGGAGCTGCAGGTCATCCTGGACGCGGGCACCGATCAGGCCAGGGTGGGCCGGGCTCGCGTGGAGGTGCCCATGGAGCGGAACCTGCCCAGCCCCGACCCGGTGCTGGGCGCGTACTGGGACCAGGTGGTCGCCGGGTTCACCGAGCTCACCGAGCGGCTTCGGGGTCTGGACGGGGCGGGTGAGCTGGAGCCGATGCTCGCCGGTTTCGCCGACGTGCCGGTCCGGGTCGTCGCCCGTTCCACCGAGTTGTACGCCGAGCTGGGCCGCATGTTGTGGCACCCGGCGTCGCTGCACGACGAGCCCGCCGCCCGCGCACGAGCCGAGGCCGTGCTCGCCCGCCAGGCCGACGACGTGCCCGGCCGGCCGGACGATCCCGCCGTGATCGCGGCCGAGGTGGCGGACCTGCTGGTCGCCGACGTCCCCGTGTACTCCACCACGCCTGGCAGCGGAGTGCTGACCGGGCCGCGCGGGACGACGTGGAAGACCGCGGACGACCTGTTCGCCGGTACGCTGCACCGCTGGCGGGCGGCCGACCTCGGGGTGGAACGGCAGGTCGTCCGGTCCGCCGTGGTCGGCGCGTACCTGAACGACGGGTGGTTGCGCGGTGAGCGGACCGTGGGTCCGCGCCGGGTGCGTGCCTCTGACCTGGACCGGCGCCGCCGTTCGGCGGCGGCCGGCATCGTGCGCGGGCTGGCCGCGTCCGCCGTGCGGGGGGACGACGGCAGCGCCACGTGGATCGGGCCGGTGCTCGACCCGGCCGGCTGGGCGGTGCTGCCGCTCGGGCCGGACATGTACGGCGGCACGGCGGGGATCGCCGTGCTGCTGTCGGGTTACCAGCACGAGGTGGAGCACGGCCGGGCGGATCCGGTGCCCGAGGTGGCAGAGCTGCTGCGAGCCGTGCTGCGCACCCTGCGCGACACCGGGGACGCCCTGCTGTCGGCCGGCGCTCAGGAGGTCGCCGGGGGTTATCTCGGTGCCGGGTCGCGGATCTGGGCCTGGCTGCTGCTGGGCCGGCTCGGTGCGGTCGGGCGGGCCGAGGCGGTGTCCCGGGCGTCGGCCGCGCTGGCCGGCCTGCCTGCCTCGCTGGACGGCGACGCATCGCCGGGGCTCTTCGACGGGCTGGCGGGGGCGGTGGTGCCGCTGCTCAGGCTGGACGAGCACGTCGAGGGCGGGCACGCCGCCGCGGCGGCACTGGCGGGGGAGATCGGGTCCCGGCTGGTGGCGGCGGCGGAGACCCACGACGGTCTCCCGCGGTGGGGGAGCACAGACCCGTCCCACGATCCCGCCGGGGTGGCTCACGGTGCCGCCGGGATCGGTTGGGCGCTGTCCCGGCTGGCGGCGGTCACCGGGAACGCGGCGGTGGCGGCTCTTGCAGCCGCCGCCGTGCGTGAGGCGCCGGAGCATCTCGCCGCCGAACCGCAGCGACCCGGCCACCCGGCGATGGTCGCCGCCACCTGGGCTCATGGGGCCGGCGGAATCGGGGTAGTCGCGGCGGACGAGCTGCGGCGGGCGGCCCCGGGCGACCCGATGGGCGCCGCGCGGTGGCGCGCCGTCCTGGCACGGGCGGCGCAGGTGTGCCGGGCGGACGGCTTCGGCCGCGACCACACCCTGGCCCACGGGGATCTCGGCGCCTGGGAGGTGCTCACGCTCGCCGCCGGCGCCGGCGTGCTCGACGTCGACAGGGAACGGCTGGACGCCCGCGTGCTCAGCGGGATCGAGGAGTTCGGCCCCTCCAGCGGGTTCGCCGGGAACCCGCTGGTGCCGGGGCTGCTGCCCGGGGTCGGCGGTGTCGCGTACCAACTGCTGCGGATGCACCCCGGCTGCCCGCTGCCCTCCGTGCTGCTCCCCGACCCGGGAGCCGGCGACTTGACGGCGCCCGCCCAGCCATCGGCGGCCGGGCTGCCGAGGGTCAGGGGGTGAGCGTGGCGCTGCGGAGGATCGCCACGTGCAGGGCGCTGGTGGCCGGCGTGGGATCGATGCCCAGCTCCTCGGCGAGCGTGGCCCGCAGCCGCTCGTAGGCGGCCAGCGCCCTGGCGGGCTCCCCGGCCAGTTCGTACGCCCGCATCAGCAGGCGGCAGGCGATCTCGTCGAACGGATCCTGCGCCACGGCGGACTGGGCGGCCAGTCGCGCCTCCGGCAGGCGCCGGCGGCGCAGCGCGGCGGCGGCGCTCACGTGCAGCGCCCGCCGCAGGATGTCGGCCCGCGCCGTCCTGGCGGGCTCGGCCCACGTCGCGTCCCCGCCCTCGGGGAACACCTCGGCGCCGGCCACGAGGCGGACGGCGTCGCCCGCCAGCCGCATGGCCCGTGGCGCGTCGCTCGCCAGAGCGCCTTCGGCGACGCCGGCCAGCTCACGCGCCTCCCACAGATCGACGCGGACGTGCCGGCCCAGGCGGTATCCGCTGCGCCCGCCGAGCACGACGCCGGGGTGGAGCGTGGCGCGCAGCCTGCTGACCAGCGTGGCCACGTTGTCCCCTGGCCGCGCCGGCCACGCGTCGCCCCACAACGCCTCCGCGGCGGCGTCCAGGTGCACCAGCCGCCCGTCGGCGACGGCGAGCAGCGCGAGCAGCGTACGAGCCTTGCGGCTGCCCACCTCGGCGCCGGTCAGGCGGCGCGCCCCGACCTGGGCCGCGAGCTCGCCGATGAGCCGCAACCGCACCTCGGCCCCGCTCATCCGGCGCGGTCTGCGAGGAGGGCGTGCACCTGTACGGCGATCAGGCAGAGCACCATGACGCCCGCGCCCACAGTGAGTCCCGTGAAGCCGAACGTGCCGACCACCGGGCCGGCGATCAGCCCGCCCGCCGCCGCGCACAGGCCCACCGTCATGTCGGCCGTGCCCTGGACCCGGAGGCGCCGTGCGGCCGGGACCGACTCGCTGAGCAGCAGCGAACCGGAGACCAGGCAGGCCGACCAGCCCACACCCAGCAGCACCAGCGCGGCGGTGAGGCGCCAGGAGTCGTGGCCCGCTGTGGTGGCCACCACGATGGCCGTCAGCAGCAACGCCGCGCCGGTCACCAGGCCCGCCCGTCGTCCGAACCGGTCGCAGAGCCGGCCGACCAGCGGCGACACGACGTACATGCCCAGCACGTGGGCGCTGGCCGCGGCGCCGATGACGGTCAGGCCGGTGCCCGCCTCCGCCATGTGCACGGGGGTGATCACCATCAGCGGCAGCATGACGGAGTGGCTCACCACCATCGTCATCAGCGCCAGCCGCGCCGACGGGGTGGTCAGGATCAGGCGCGGCACCCAGGCCCCGCCGGGGGCGGGCCGGGCCGGCTCGCCGGAGATCCGCCGGGACAGGAGCAGGGGATCGGGGCGCAGCATCGTCCCGGCCACCGTGGCCGCGATCAGGAACGCCGCCGCTGCGAAGACGTACGCGCCGGTCAGCGGGGGCAGGCCGGCCCGCTCGGCCATCGCGGCGGTGGGCCCGACGAGGTTCGGGCCGATCGCCACGCCGGCCGTCGCCGACCAGACGACGGTGGACAGGGCGCGGGCGCGCTGCGCGGGCGTGGCCAGGTCGGTGGCGGCGTAGCGCGACTGCAGGCTGGTGGCGGTCGCGGCGCCGTACAGGATGAGCCCGGCGATCAGGACGGGCAGCGAGTCCGTCCAGCCGCCCAGGACGGCGACGCACGCGCCGGCGAGCCCGGTGGTGAAGCCCGCGACCATGCCCCGGCGCCGCCCGAACCGCTGCATGACGAGCACGATGGGCAGGGCGAGCAGTGCCGCCCCGGCCACCTGGGAGCCCTGCGCGTATCCGGCGGCGGCCGGATCGCCTGCCACGGACGCGGCGAGCAGCCCGCCGGCCGTCGTGCCCGCCAGCGCGCCCACGCCGCCGACGACCTGTGTGACGGCCAGCACGCGCACGGTCCGCCTCTGCACGCGGGCCACCTGCGCGCCGGCGGCGGCCCTGGCCACGTCGGCGTCGTTCCCGAGGTCGGTCACGACAGCCGGTAGGCCAGCAGCCGGCCGTTGGCCGACACCGAGTTGTCCGCGACGTACAGGGTGTCGCGGGTGAAGGACAGCGAGCTGGGCATGGTCAGGCCCTCGGCGACGACGGGCACGGCCGTCCCGTCGGGTTCGACGCGGGTGACCCGGCCGGCCGGCGGGGGGACGGTGTGGGGGCTGCCGGTGTACTCGACCTCGAGGACGTGCAGCCGTCCCCTGGCGTCGACGTCCATGTCGAGGATGGGGGAGAAGCCCTGCGCGAAGACGCGCGGCTGCTGCCCGGGGACCACGTGCCAGATGCGCGCGACCTTGCCGGTGTACGGGTATCCGGTGTACTCGCCGACGTAGTACGAACCGCGCGGGCCGCGTACCACCGAGGTGGGCACCGCCTGCACCTGCGCGGGTCCGTTGGGGGTGGTCACCGTCTGCGCCGGGAACACCGCGACGACCGAGACGGCGCCGTCCGCGGCCACCCGCAGCAGCGCGTTGGCCCCGGCGTCGGCGACCAGGAACCCGTTGCCGTCCGCCAGCACGGCGTACGGGTGACACCACAGCCCGGCGAAGCCCGCGCCGCCGTCCGGGTTCTGGGCGATCTCGTGGGCGGCCAGGTCGGCGAACGGCCGCAGCCCCTTGCGGCCGGCGTACGCGAGTGTGCCCAGCTCACGGCCGGCCTCGCCGAGCGCCTCGCGTCCGGTGGGATTGTTGGCCAGGCCCATCACGACGACCAGGCCCTTCGGCGTGAGCAGCATGTCGCTCGGCCCGTGCGCGAAGGCGCCGTCCTTGGTGCCGAGCGAGGCGGTGCCGCCGACGAGCGTGGTCTTGCGGCCGTGCGTGAACAGGGAGACGGCACCCGTCCGGCTGAGGCACTGCTCGGCTCCCGCGCTGCCGGGGCTTCTGGGCAGGCACGGCTCGGTGCCCTCCCGCCCGGACTCGGCGACCAGCACCACGCCGTCGGCCAGGGCGCGGATGCCGCGCGGATGGGCCAGGCCCTCCGCGACGACCCGGGGCGCGGACAGAACCGGCGACGACGCGGTGGCGGCGGCCTCCACGGGGAGCGGCAGGGCCGCACACACGATCATGGTCGCCGCGAGAACGACGGCAGGTCTCATGAGGAGACGTCCTTTCTGAGCGGTCCGCCCGCCGCCTCGGCGCCTGCGCGCAGAACGAAGCGGCGGAGTTTGCCGGTGTGCGTGCGCGGAAGCTCCGCGGCCACGCGGACGGACTTGGGCACCTTGAACGCGGCCAGCTGCTCGCGGGCGAGCGCGATCAGCTCCGGCTCCAGCCGCGCCGCGTCCATCCCCGGTGTGCCCGGCACCACGAACGCGCGCAGCGAGGTGACGCCGGCGTCGTCGCGTACGGACACCACGGCGACCTCGCGGACGCCGGGATGCCGGGCGAGCACCGCCTCGATCTCCGCCGGCGCCACGTTGATGCCGCCGACGACCTCGATGTCGTCGGTGCGGCCATGGTGCACGTACCTGCCGTCGGGGTCGCGGCTCACCCGGTCGCGGGTGTTGAGCCAGCCGTCGGCCAGCACCCTCGCGGTCAGCTCCGGCGCGCCGAGATAGCCCGGCATGATCATGGGGCCGCGCACCCACAGCTCCCCGATCTCGCCGTCGGCGACCGGCCCGCCGCCTTCGCCGCGGATCTGCAGCTCGCATTCCGGCACCGGCCGCCCCATGGTGCCGAGGGCGTTGTCCCGGACGGTGTTGGCGCAGTAGGCGTGACCGGCCTCGGTGGCGCCGATCTGCTCCAGCACCGGCGCCCCCAGCGACCGGGTCAGCTTCGCCCCGAGCGCAGGAAGCAGCCGTTCGCCCGCCGAGACCGCGGCGCGCAGCGAGCCGAACCCCTCCGGCGGGCAGTGGTCGAGCAGCTTGGCGTAGAACCCGGGCACGGAGAACAGCAGCGTGACCCCGTACCGCTCGATCGCCGCCGCGACCTCCGCGGCCTTCGGCCGGTGCCCGAACAGCACCGCCCCCGCCCCGGTGAACAGCGGGAAGACCAGCGCGTTGCCGAAGCCGTAGGCGAAGTACAGCTTCGACACCGACAGCAGCACGTCCTCGGCGCGGACGCCGAGCACGCCCTCACCGACGCATCGCTGGTAGGCCGCGAGCTGCCCGTGGGTGTGCACCGCGCCCTTGGGCGCGCCGGTGGTGCCCGAGGTGTACTGGACGTACAGGGGCTCGCCGGGGCCGACGTCGATGGGCGCAGGGGCCGGGCGGGCGCGCCCCAGGGCGAGCAGTTCGCCGGCGGTGACCTGGCGGGCCGCGTCGTGGCGGCCGCTCAGCGCGGCGCCGGCGACGATCGTGTGCGGCGCGCAGTCGGCGACGATCCTGGCGTGGTCGGAGGCGGTGAGGTCGGGGTTGACGATGACGGCCGGCGCGCCGATCCGCGCCGCGCCGAGGAAGGCGGCGACCAGGCCCACGCCGTCGGGGAGCGCGAGCAGCACGCGATCGCCCCGGCGGACGCCCCGGGCGGCCAGCCCGGCCGCGGCGACGGCGGCCGTCCGGTGCAGGGCCGCGTGCGTGTACGGGACGCCGTCGTCCCAGAACGCCGTGCGCCCCAGCCATCCGCCGTCCTCGGCCAGCCGCTCGATCTGCTGGTGGACGTTCACCGGGCCGCCTCCGACAGCCCGCCGCCGGCCACCAGCTCGCCCGGCGCGGGCTCCTCGTCCAGGCCGAGGAGCGGAGCGCACGCCTTGAGCAGCATCTCCTCGTACTCGTCGGCGGGGTCGGAGTCCAGCACGATGGCGCCGCCCGCGCCGATCCTGATGCCGTCGGGGGTGAAGACCGCCGTCCTGATCGTGATGTTCAGGTCAGCGGTCCCGTCGCAGCCCAGGAACCCGATCGTGCCCGAGTACGGGCCGCGCGCCTCCGTCTCCAGCTCGTCGATGATCTCCATGGTGCGCAGCTTGGGCGCGCCGGTCATGGAGCCGCCGGGGAAGCACGCGCGCAGGCAGTCCACGGCCGACGCCTCAGGGCGCAGCAGCCCGCGGATCGTCGAGACGAGCTGGTGCACGGTCTGGTACGACTCGACCTGCATCAGGGCGGGCACGTGCACGCTGCCGGGCTCGCACACCCGGCCGAGGTCGTTGCGGAGCAGGTCGACGATCATGAGGTTCTCCGCGCGGCTCTTCGGGTCGGTGGCCAGCGTGGTGCGCAGGCGCTCGTCCTCCGCCTCGGTGCCGCCACGGGGAGCGGTGCCCTTGATCGGTTTGCTCTCCACGACGCGGCCCCTGTCTATCTTCAGGAAGCGTTCGGGGGAGGAGCAGGCGACCTGGACGCCGCCGGCCGACAGGTACGCCGCGTACGGCGCGGGGTTGCGGGCGCGCATCCGGCCGTAGAAGCGCAGCGGGCTCACGACGGCCGGCAGGCGCACCGCGTTGGTCAGGCAGATCTCGTACGACTCGCCCGCGAGCAGCTCGTCCTGGCAGCGCCGCACGTCGGCCAGGTAGCGCGCGCGGCCCCGCACCAGGCCGGCCTCCGCCACCGCGCGCAGGGCGGGGCCGCTCGCCGGGCCGCCCCGGGGCGGCTGCGGCGCAGGCGTGATTCCGCCCGCGGTCGTGGCCGCCCACTCCAGCCAGGCGGCCGCCGCGCGCTCCGACTCCGGCGTGGCGACGCTCAGGGCCACCAGGTGCAGGGTGTCGTCGGCGTGGTCGATGACCGCGAACCGGTCGGGGAACATCCACACGGCGTCCGGCACTTCGGAGGAGTGCTTGGCCGAGGACCCGCAGTCGGCCTTGACCTCGTACCCGAGGTAGCCGATGAACCCGCCGGTGAAGTCGAACGGCAGCTCCGGCGTGTGCACCGACCGCCGCCGGAGCTCCCGGTCCAGGATCTCCAGGATGGACCCGGCGACCCGCCGCGTGCCGGCGCCGACCGTCTCGATGGCGACCTCCCCCTCGCCGACCTGGTAGGTCAGCACCTCGCCGTGGGCGGGGGACGCCTCGGCCAGATAGGAGAACCTGGCCAGGCCGGGGCCGTGCCGGGCGCTGTCCAGCCACATGGTGTGCCGGGAGCCGCCGAAGAGCGCGTGGTAGACCGGCTCGCTCCCGGCGCGCAGCGGGACCGAGCGGGTGTGCGCGGTGTACTCCAGCAGGCCGGTGACCCGCCCCGCGGGCCGGCCGTGGTGCCGTTCGACGATGCGCCGGAAGTTCGCCAGCAGCCGGGCCCCGTACTCGGTCAGGACCGACTCGGGGTGGAACTGCACTCCCCAGATCGGGCGGCGCCGGTGGCGCAGCCCCATGAGGACGCCGTCCTCCGCCCACGCGGTCGCCTCAAGGTGGCCGGGCAGCGGCTCGGGCACCCGCAACGAGTGGTAGCGCACTCCTCTGAAGTTCTGCGGGATGCCGTGGAACAGCTCGTCGCCTGTGTGACGGACGAGGCTGACGTGTCCGTGCCGGGCGGCCGGGGCCCGCTCCACCGCGCCGCCGCCGGCCGCCGCGATACCCTGGTGCCCGAGGCACACCCCCAGCACGGGTACGGTCGCCTCCCGCAGGACGTCGGCGCACCGGCCGAAGTCCTCCGGGTTGCCGGGGTCGCCAGGGCCTGGGGAGATGACCACGCAGTCCAGCTCGGCGGCCAGCGCCACGCAGCGCGGGTCGTCGTTGGCGACGACCACGGGATCGACTCCGTTGATCTGCGCCAGCAACTGGAACAGGTTGTAGGTGTAGGAGTCGTAGTTGTCGATGAGCAGGCAGCGGATCAACTCCGGCCACCACCGATCACGGTCGTCTTGCGGACGGCGAGCATGTGCATGAGGCCGTCGCCGTACAGGGACGGCGGCATCGTGGCCCAGGGCAGCACGGGGGCGGTGACCACGCGGCCGATGCGAGGCTCGTTCTCCGCCAGGCGGGCCAGGTGATCGTCACCCAGCACGGTCACGACCAGGGAGTCGCGTAAGGGAGCCACGCCCTCGGCCGGGAGCCAGGGCGCGACGACGACGAACGGCGAGGTCAGCTCGGTGTGCACGGCCGGATGGCCGGAGCTCGGCGCCGACAGCACCACCGGGCGCACCGCGTACGAGCCGTCGTCCAGCGCGGCCAGCGGGTCTCCGCCGTAGTGCGGGGCGGTGTGGTCGGCCAGGCCGGCGGCCAGCTCGCCCAGGTGCTTGCGCAGGACGACGGCGCGCTCGGCCGACACGGCGGGCAGCCGCGCCCGGTCGTCGGTGATGAGGTGGGCCGGGGTCGCCGCGAGCCGCTCGGCCAGGGCGTCGGCGAGCGCGCCTGGATCCTCGGTGGTGAGGATGGCCGAGACGTTGTCGCAGCGGACACCGCCGTCGCCGAGGACGGTGTCCAGCAGGTAGTCGAGCTCGGCGGCGGAGGGCTCGTGGTCGATGACGAGCTTGCTGCGGCCGGGGCCGTTCACCCGGACGTCGCGCCGCCGCTCCCACTGCCGGGTGAGCTTGGGCGGCCCCTGCACGGCTCCGGCGTCGGCGTGCTCGACCAGCAGGTGACCGAGCCGGTCCGGGCCCGGCAGCAGGGTGAGCTTCTCCGGCGCGACCCCGGCCGCGAGCAGCGCGCCCATGAGCCGGTGCGGCGTGAACGGATCGGCGCGTCCCGGGCGGATCATGACGCTGTAGCCGATCGACAGGGCCCGCACCCACAACGAGTTGCCCCCGGAGTGGGTGCCGAGGTTGGTGAGCATCGAGAAGAGCCGGCCCCGGGGGATCCAGCGGGCGGCGACGCCGTCGACGTCGGGGATGGGCGGCAGATCGAGCGCGTTGTGCCGCTGGACGTCGGTGAGCACCCGCGCCAGGTAGTGCAGGCCGTCGCGGACGACAGGCTTCGGCACGCCGGTGGCGAGCGCGCAGCGGATCAGGTAGTCCTCGGGGGACTCGCCGTTCACCTCCTCGGTGAGGAGGATCTCGGCGGCACGCGAGAGCGTCTCCTGGCCGGGCGGTACGCCGTCGGCGGCGTCACGGACCCGTTTCACCGCCGGCACCGCGGTCAGCGGCGCGGCCAGGCCTACCTCCGCCACGCGGGCGCCATGCACGCCGACGAGGTCGGAGCGGTCGTGGGTGTCCATGGGCTCACCGGCGACCAGCGGCTGGATCGTGGGGATTGCGGTTGGCATCGGCAGGTCTCCTGCGCGTTCGGTCGGTCAGGTGGGCGGTGGGCACAGAGGCCGCGCCGGCAGCGGCCGGTCGGCGTGGTCCAGGCACTCGGCCACGTCGTCCGGGGTGACCTCCAGGTGCAGGCCCGCTGGGCGTACGCCGTGGTGGCGGGCGACGTGGACGAACGCTCGCGCCTCGGCGACGACGTGATCGACGACGCGGGGTCCAGCGCCTCGACGAGCGCGGCGACGTCCTCCGGGCGGGCGGCCGGGCCGAGTTTCACCGCCACCGGGTTGGCGATCCGCGCGGCCAGCGCCACGTGCGGCCCGTCGGCCTGGCGGGTGCGGTCGCCCACCCACAGGAGGTGCGCGGACGAGGCGTAGGCCGTGCCGGCGACTGCGGCGGGCCGGACCTGCGCGGATGAGGCATAGGCCGTGCCGGTGATCCCGGCGGGCCGGACCAGCGGCTCCTCATAGGGGTGCAGAAGGGCCTCGTGGCTGGTGAAGACGGGGTAGGGGGTGGCGATGGCGGCCAGGTGACGGAGCACCTCGGCGGACTTGTCGTAGGCGAGCAGCAACCGTCCCGCCTGGGGTGTGCGGGCGAGCGGGGTCGCGGCCAGGCCGTTCACCGCGTCGCCCATGTAGATCGGCACGTGCGAGCCGTCGGCGACGGCCTCGGAGGGGTACGACCTCGGCTTGGCGAACTGGCCGGCGATCCGGCCCACCACCACGGTACGGGCGGGGTCGCGTACGCCGGCCAGGATCGCCGCCAGCTCGCAGAGCTGCGCGGCCTTGCGGGTGACGAGGCCGGGCAGCACCTCGGCGAACAGCTCCGCGCAGTCACCGGCGTGCAGGACGAACCCGCCGGCCGTCGCGATCCCGGCGAGCCGCTCGCGCAGGGCGCGGGTGGACTCGAAGGACACGAGGGCGGGCCGCCGCGCGAGCTCCGCCACCACCGCGGCGAGGTCGCCGCCGGCGGACCAGTCGGGCATCGGCACGGCCGAGGCCGCGACCGGCCGGGAAGGCAGTATCGGGTTCACCCTTCTCATGGGATGGAACCGGAGTTACGGCCGGGCCGCGATGCGCTCGGCGATGGCGTCCCACAGGTCGTGCCTGGCCCCCAGCGCGGTGTTCAGCGTGAGCGCGCACTCGTCCCACTTGACCTGGTCGTCGCCGCAGAGGTCGACGAGCATCTGCATCGCCATCGGCGTGTGCTGCTCGCCGTCGACCTCGATGTGCCGCTCCAGGTAGTCGCGGAACGTTCCCAGGGCGCCGGCGTGCCGGTCCATCCGCATGACCCGGTCGAACATCTCGGGGATGAGGTCCTCCCGGCCGAACGCGAACGCGGCGGCCTGGCAGTGCAGCGGCGCCTCGGCGATGATCCGCCAGGTGGTGCTCACGAAGGCGGCGGCCGGCCGGGGGACGTCCGCGTGGGCCAGCCCGTCGGGGACGGTCCCGCCGGAGCTCAGGTGGGCGATGAACGCCTCGATGGCCGTGGTGTCGGCGCCGGCTTGCCGCATGCCGTCGACGTACAGCTCGAAGTGGCTGATGTAGCCGCCGCCGAGAGTGTCGCTCTCCTCCACCAGCACGATCTCGTTGACCAGCCGGCGGCTGGTCTCCGGGCCCTGCGGCACCCAGGGCACGCGTACGCAGGTGAGCTGCCGCTGGAGGCTCTTGAGCAGGGACATGAAGTCCCAGACGGCGAAGACGTGATGCTCCATGAAGGTGACCACGTCGCCGAGGTCGTTGAGTGAGGCGTACATGGGGTGGGTGAGGATCTTGTCCCTGACCGGCTCGATGGCCTGCTGGAGCCCGTCCAGCCCCGGGTGCGAGATGCCCCACTTATAGCGATTTGTCGACATTTAGTGCTCCAGATGGTGTGGTCGGAATCTGAGACGTCATCGGGCGGGGTTCGGGGAGCACCTGCGCAGGCTCCTCCTCGGTGCCCAGCAGCCCGCGGATCTCCAGCCGCTTGATCTTCCAGGTGGAGGTGCGCGGGAAGTCCGCGAAGCGCCACTGGATCGGGCTCTCCAGGCCGGGCAGCCCGGCCACGGCCGCCGCCCAGCGCCCGCGATCCAGCGGCCGGTCGTGCCGGGTGGCCAGGATGGGCGTGGGCCGCCCCGCCGGGTCCGGCACGACCACCAGCTCGGAGATCTCGGGCAGGCGCTCCATGAGAACGTCCTCGAGCCCGAGGTTGCTGTCGATGTCGTTGATCTTGTCCACCTCGCGGTCCGCCAGGTGGACCCGGCCCGCACGGTCTCGCCAGCCCATGTCGCCGACGTACCACCAGCCGTCGGTGAGCTGCGACTGGAAGCGCTCGTCCTCACCCAGATAGGTGCGGATCCGGCCGCGGGTGCGCACCTCCAGGCGGCCGATCGTGCCGCGCGGCGCCGGTCGGCCCGCGGAGTCGACGACGCGCAGCCGCACGAAGCCGGGCAGCGGGTAGCCGATGCAGCGGCCGTCCATCCGCTCCACGTTGCGCCTGGTGTTGAGCCAGCCGGTGAGCGGGCCGGTCTCGCTCTGGCCGAACAGTTGCAGCAGGGCCGGACGGCGGTGCCGGGAGGCCGACAGCAGCTTCTTGACCGTGCCCGGATGGATGGCGTCGAACGTGCTGCTGTAGTAGCGCACGCCGGCCAGGGGGCCGCGGGCCTCGTCCGCGAAGTCCTCCCACAGCACGAAGTTGTTCGGGTGCGTCTCCACGAGGGCCGGCCTGGTCGTCGAGAGCATCCTGCGCACCGTGGGCAGGCCCGTCTCGCTGATCACCGCGAGCGGGTTGCCGTAGGACAGGAACACGCCGAGGGAGTTGAAGAACCGCGAGTGCACGAACGACATCGCCAGGAGCACCCGCGAACGGTGCCGGACCGGCCAGGCCAGCAACTGCTGGGGCAGCAGGCGGTGGGAGAGCGTACGCGCCGTGTGCACCATCAGCTTGGGCACGCCGGTCGTCCCCGAGGAGTGGGTGATGAGCGTCGCGTGATCGGGCGGCAGGTCGATGGGCGCGCGCCGGGGCTCGCCCGCCAGCGCGGCGAGGTCGGTGAGCCGGGTGCCGTCCAGCCCTGACGGCAGGTCCGGCCCCGCCGGCCCGTCGGTGAGCAGGACCCTCGTCCCGGAGAACGCGCCCTCGCCGGCGAGCCCGGCGAGGTGGGCCGCGTCCGTGACGATCCACGGCGACGACAGCCTCGTCAGCAGGGTCCGGACCACGGAGGGCTCCAGCGCAGGGGAGAGCATCACGGGCACCGCGCCCGCCCTCGCCGCGGCGCAGGCCAGCAGGGGCAGGTCGAAGTTCAGGCCCTTGTAGACGGGGACGTACTCCCCTGCTCCCACGCCGGCGGCCCGCAGGCGGGCGGCGAAGTCGTCGACGATGTCGGCCAGCTCGTCGTAGTCGTAGGTGGTCCGGTCGGAGTCGAGCACGCTCAGCGGCCGGTCCAGCTTGACGGTGGCGGCCGGGTTGCGCCTCGCCGCCTCCTCGAACATCCGCCCGATGCGGAACGTCCGCCGCAGCGCCGTACGCAGGATCGGCGCCAGCGCGCCAGCTCCCATCATGGTTGTCCCCCTTGATCGCTCATGGTCGTCATCCGTCCTGATCGGGGCGCCACGCGGCGAAGCGCCGCAGGCCGTAGAGCAGCGGAGCGCCCGCCGCCCGCGTCACGTCGGTGACCTCGCCGAGCACCACCGCGTGATCGCCGACGAGCAGGCTCCTGGTCACCCGGCAGCCGGCGAAGGCGATGGCGTCCTCCACGAGCACCGGCTGGCCGCTGGCCGCCGAGAACGCCCAGGCGACGTGGGCGAACCGGTCGTCCACCGGCCGGGAGAACAGCTCGGCGACGCGGCGTCCCTCGGCCCGCAGCAGGTTCACCGCGAACCTGCCGCTCTCGTACAGCGCCTCCAGCGTGGAGCTGCGGGTGTGCAGGCAGATCAGCAGCGTCGGCGGGCTCACGGCCACGCTCGTCAGCGACGAGCACGTCAGCCCGCGCGGGAAGCCGTCCGCGCCGGTGCTGGTCACCACCGCGACGCCGGTGGGGAAGCTGCCCATCAGCGCGCGGTAGTCATCCTCCGCGCACGTCTGCTCGCCGAGCTCCGAAGAAACGGCCATGGTCCTCGCTCCGTCCACTGCGATCTCCATGGGCCGCCCGTCACGCACCGCTCTGCCAGAGCCAGCGCTCTTCGCCGTATCCGGTCACCCAGCTGTGCGGCCCGTGGACCAGGCTCTGGGTGAGCTCCGGCCGGGCCTGGAAGGCCGCGAGGGCCTGGCGCTGGGTGAGGGCCCTGGCCACGAGGGCGTCGGCGGCCGACTTGCGGGCCTGCCACGCCTCCAGCGGCTCGGTGCCGGCGACGAGCTCGGCCGGATAGTTCTGGCCGAGCAGCAGGCAGTCGACGCCGTCCAGCTCGTAGAAGGTGGGAGCGGCGGCGCGGGCGAGCCTGCGGGTGATCGGGTCGCGCAGGTGCAGCGGCGCGCCGGCGGCGTAGACGTCCAGCAGCGGCTGGATGCCGGAGACGTCGGTGGAGGTCCAGACCTCCCGCCAGAACGGCGTGTCGCGGCGCCGGTTGTAGCGGTAGTGAAGGGCCAGGAACCAGCGCAGCCCGTCCCAGCGGTTCGCGGTCACCCGGTTGAGCGTCTCGCTGGGCACCGGCTGCTTCCAGGACGCCGGCAGCAGCGGCATCATGGACATGATCGTGAACACCAGCATGAGCAGGCTGCTGGACTCGAGCGGCTCCACGAACGCGTAGGAGTTGCCCAGCGCGATCACGTTCCCGCGCCAGGTCTTCTCGTGCCGTCCGACCCGGAAGCGCACCGTCCTGATGTCGCCGACCGTGCCGTGCTGGCGGATCACCTCGTCGGCGGCCTGGTCACCGGAGATGAAGGCCGAGGAGTACACGTAGCCCACGTGGTCCTCTCCAGGGACCGGGATGCTCCAGCACCAGCCGGCGTCCATGGTCGCGGCCGTGGTGTACGGCTCGATCGCCTCGCTCTGGGTGGTGTAACCGGTGACCGCCGTGTCGGTGAACAAGCTGTCGGCGTAGCTGGTGAAGCCGGTCTTCAGCGCGTCGCCCAGCAGCAGGGAGCGGAATCCGGTGCAGTCGACGTACAGATCGAAGTCGAGGCTTCGGCCGTCGGTCGTCCGCAGGGACTCGATCCAGTCCTCGCCGGACAGGCGGACGTCGCTGATCTGGGCGTCCACGTGGTGGATGCCGCGCTCCACGGCGATCTCCGAGAGGAAGGTGACCAGGGCGCGGTTCTCCAGGTGGTAGGCGAACGGGAGGTCGTCCATCAGCGAGACGTACTCACCGTCGTCCGTGCGGAACACCGGCACCCGGTTGTGCAGCATGAACAGCGACTGCAGGGTGTACGCGTTCGGGTCGTTCCTGGTCGCCATCGAGCCCAGCACCCCGATCGAGTTGGCGCCCCAGTCGAAGGGGGCCATGATCCCGTCGGGGTAGGGGCCCCAGTCGAACTTGATGCCCAGCTTCCAGGTCGGCTTGACCCGCTTGAGGAAGTCCAGGGCGTCGATGCCGAGATAGTGGTGCAGGAACGCCAGCAGCGGCGGCGTGGTGGCCTCGCCGACGCCGATGACCGGGATGGCGCTCGACTCGACCAGCGTGACGTCCAGCCAGGGCCGCTTGGCCCGCAGCGCCAGCGCCACCAGGTAGCCGGCGGTTCCGCCGCCGATCACGCCGATACGGCGCACGGCATGCGGATCGTCGGGGTCGGGGCGGGGCGCCTCGTGGGAGAGCGCGGCGCGTTCCCGGTCGGGGACGCGGGAGCGGAACATGCTCGCGCCGTTGACCTCGGGGCCGGGCAGCAGGCTGGACAGCGTCCCCGCCTCGGCCCCCGGCATGGTGCCGGCCAGCAGATTGATCTTCTCCGACCAGGTCAAGCCCTGGCCGGCCGCGGATGTGCTCGTCATCTGTGCGTCTTCTCTCTCGAACCAGCGCTTCGTCCGGGGAACGTCAGTACAAGCCGCCGCGCAGCGTGATGGGCCCGCGCGGACCGTAGGGTGCCTTGTCCAGCCACGCGCCCAGGCGCGGCAGCCGCGAAGCCAGCCGGGCGGCGCCGGCCTGGGCCAGCCGGGACCAGGCGGACTCGGCGCGCAGATGCCGCAGCGCGCCTTCGACCCGGGCCCGGTTGTGCCGCGCCGCCTGCCGCCGCACCGTGTCGTAGTCCTCGACCACGCCTCTGGCCCGCTCCACGCCGGTCGAGCGGAGTGCGAGGCACACCGCCGTCGCCGCCGCCTCGGCGTCCGCGATCGAGCTGTTCATGCCCCGCGCGCCCAGCGGGGCGAACAGATGCGCGGCCTCCCCTGCCAGCAGGACGCGCCGATGCTCGTCGGTGAAGCAGGTGGCGACGCGCTGCAGGCAGGGATAACGCGACACCCAGAGCACCCGCTCCGCCTGCTCCCGCGAGACCACCCGCGGCAGCCACCGGCGGACGGCATCGGGGTCGCTCAGCGCCTCGCCGTCCGCCGGGTCCCGGCACTGCACGTCCACCTGGACGCCGCCGGTGAACGGCACGATCAGCAGGTTCCGGCCGTCGAGCGCCGGGTGCCGGTAGTGCAGGTGCCGCTCCGCCGGCGCGCCGCCCGGGTCCTCGCCGGACAGGTCCACCGCCACCCGGTAGTCGCTGGAGCGGCCACCGTCCATCTCGATCGGGATCGACGTGCGGACGGCCGACCGCGCCCCGTCCGCGGCGATGACGTAACGAGCCCGCCACTCGCCGCCGTTCTCCGCCCGGACGGTCACCCCGTTCGGATCGGACCGGACCGAGACCACCCGGGCTCCCCAGACGGGCTCCACCCCGGCGGCGCGGCACGCGCCGAGCAGGAACCGCTCGGTGTCGAGCTGCCGCAGACTGGCGTACGGCGGCAAGCCACTGACCTGCTCGGTGTCATAGCGACGGGCGTAAACCTCCTTGCCGCGGTAGAAGGTGCGCGCGACCTGCCACAGGATCCCGAAGCCCGCGATCTTCTCACCCAGTCCAGGGGCCAGCCGCCCCAACCGCTCCAGCGTCTCCTGGTGCACGAACAGCGCCCGGCTGCCCGGCCGCTCCTGGTCCCGGGCATCCGCCTCGATCAAGGTCACCTCGACGCCGAGCGACCGGGCGGCCAGAGCGGCGCTCAGGCCGGCCGGTCCTGCGCCCACGACCAGCAACTCCTGCTCATGGCTCATCGATCGGGCCCTCCTAGTCGGTGATCCCCGCCGCTCGCACGGACAGCCCGGACCGCTGATCGGCCAAGGGGGCGAAGAGCCGCTCACCCCCGTGCTCGGGGTGCGGCAGCGGGGCGTGGAGCCGTCGCTCACGCAGTTCAACAGGCGCGAGGCCGACAAGTCCACTACCTAATTGAGTAGTGGACGCGCAGGGGACCGCCTTTTATGGTGAGGCCGAGAGTTCACGAGAGCAGCCGTGTCAAGTCAAATGACTTTCCCCGGTGCGGTGCCCGTGTACATTCCGGCGACCTTCCGAAGGAATTCCATGACGAGTCAATTCGCGCGGCTGCCGCTGTTTCAAATCGCCCGCGAGAGCTATGCGGCCATGGGCCGGTTCGCGCAGACCGTGACGCAGAGTGCGCTCCGGTCAGGGGTCGAGGCGGAGGTGGTCCACCTCGTGAAGATCCGGGTCTCCCAGGTGAACGGCTGCGCGTACTGCATCGACATGCACATCATCGACGCGCACGCCGCGGGGGTCACCGCCCAGCGGGTCTACCTGCTGGACGCCTGGCGGCACTCACCACGGTTCTTCTCCGAGCCGGAGCAGGCCGCACTCGGCCTGGCGGAGGCGCTCACGCTGCTCGGGACCGACGCGGTGGACGACGACGTCTACCAGCGGGCTCGCAAGCACTTCAGCGAGGAACAGACCGCCCACCTCATCTTCGTGGCGACCGTCATGAACGCCTGGAACCGGCTGGCCATCTCGGCGCGGCTGGCGCCCGGTGGCTACAAGGGCCGTTCGTGAGCGGGAACCCGCACCTCCTCAGCCACACACCCGCCTGCAACCCGAATGCCCCCGAGTTCCACGCCCGCAAATCACACGCCCGCAACCCGAACGCAGGGAGTAGAGCATGTCCGCGGTAGACGCGCACGCGCCGGCGACGGAGCTGGGCCGGCACCTCCAGGAGACCCTCGACTGGCACTTCGACCCGGCGACCGGGTCGAGATTCTGGCTGGAACTCGCCGGCGGGCTCGGCTTCGATCCGCGCTCCGACATCCGGTCCATCGCGGACCTGCGGCGTTTCCCCGACGTCGGGGAGCTGCTGCGGACCGTGCCGGCCGAGGACCTGATCCCGAGGGGCGGCACGGGCACGTACGAGGTGTTCGACTCCGGCGGCACGACAGGCGCGCCCAAGCGCGTCGTGGACGCCACCTCCCGGGTCGCCAACGCCGACTGGTGCGCCGACGTGCTCGACCTGCACGGCTTCCCCGCCAGGGGGAACTGGCTGCACATCGCGCCGTGCGGGCCGCACGTGGTCGGCCGTACGGTCCGGCGGATCGCGGCCCGGCGGAACGGGCTGTTCTTCACCGTCGACATGGACCCGCGCTGGGTGAGGAAGATCCTCGCCGACGGCCGCGGCGACCTCGCCGACGAGTACGTCGAGCACGTGCTGGACCAGATGGAGGCCATCGTCGCCACCCAGGACATCCGGGTGCTGTTCATCACCCCGCCGATGCTGGAGGCGGCCTGCGCGCGCCCCGCCATCTACGAGCCACTGTCCGAGCGCCTCGAAGGGCTGCTCTGGGCGGGCACCTCGGCGGGGCCTGAGACGCTGCGGCTCATCGAGGAGACGCTGTTCCCGAAGGCCAGGGTGTGCGGCATCTACGGCAACACCCTGATGGGCATCGCGCCACAGCGCCCCCGCGAGCCCGGCGACGAGCAGCCCTGCGTCTTCAGGCCCTACCACCCGGCCTCGGTCGTGGAGATCGTCGACCCGGACACCCGTGACCTCGTGGCCTACGGCGAACGCGGCCAGGTGCTCATGCACCTGCTCTTCCGCGACATGTTCCTGCCCAACATCCTCGAACGCGACACCGCGCTGCGGATCGCGCCCGGGGCGGGCGACGTGGTCGACGGGATCGCCTCCGTCCTGCCCATCACGACCGAGGAGATCGTCGAAGGGGTCTACTGAGGCTCACCGGTCGCCGGCCGATCAGAAGGAAGGTGCCGTTCTGACATGATCAGTGTCTTCGCCGGAGGCGAGTTCGTCGCGGGCGAGCCGATCGATGACGACCTGCTGGTGGCCGACTCCTGGCTGGTGGCGGACGGTGCGGTGCGTTTTCTCGACGACCACGGCCGCCGCTTCCGCGCGGCCTGCGAAGCGGCGGCCCTGTCAGGAGACCTGGTCGCCGCGATGTGGCGGGCGGCCGTCGCCGCGTTGCCGCGTGACGGGGTCTGGTTCCCCCGCGTCGAGCTGTCCGCCTGCGGCGAGCTGCGGTTCCGCCTGCGTACGGCACCGGCCAGGGGCGAGCCGCTGGCCGTCTGGGTCCGGCCGCCCGGAGACCCTCGGCGGGTGCCCCACGTCAAGGGGCCGGACCTGCCCACTCTCGCCCGCCTCCGGGAGGACGCCCGTCGGCACGGCGCCCATGAGGCACTGATCACCGCTGCGGACGGGCGGGTGGTCGAAGGCGCCACCACCAGTCTGCTGTGGTGGGAGGGCGACACCCTGTGCGTCCCTCCGAGCGAGCTGCCGGCGTTACCCGGAGTGACGACCGCGCGGCTCCAGCGCCGGGCCGCCGAGCTCGGCATCCCCGTGATCCACCGGCGCCGGCGCCCCCAAGACCTCGCGGGCCGCGAGACCTGGCTGGTCAACGCACTGCACGGCATCCGTCCCGTGCGGCGCTGGGTGGCGCCCGAGATCCTCCACCCCGGCCCGGCCGAGAAGGCGCCGTCCTGGCAGGCGTGGCTGGCGGAGCAGGCGGCGCCGCTGCCTTCCCGGCCCGCACAATGAGCGGCGCAAGAGTCACTGAGAAAGAGACGCCTTTTCGTGGTGCCCGGCAAATCCACGTCATCCGTGACGGGCGCTCGCACGAATTGGTGTCAGGACGGGCAGAAAACCGATGGGGGGCGGCACACGATGTCGGTCGGTTTTGACAATAGCGAAAAACAAAGATGGCGCTCGTTGTACGAGGTCCTGCGGCAGGCCGGGCCTGGCTGGACGCTGATGCTCCTGACGCAGGAGGGCGAGCCCGCCGAGACGCTGCACTCGGTGGTGGCCGCGGCCCGCGGGCGGGGCATGCACGTCCTGCACCGCTCGCAGCCCTCCGACGCGGAGCCGGGTCCGGTGGCCGCCGCCGCCGTGGCCCAGCGGAGGGTCTGGGGGCTGGTGGTCGCGCCGCCCGGCCCGATGCAGAACGAGGCGAACCTCGAGACGAACTTCGAGGCGAACCTCAAGGCGAACCTCGATGCGAACCTCGATGCGAACCTTGAGGCCAACCTTGAGGCCAACCTTGAGGCGTCCGCCGACACCCTCGCCTACGCCGTACGCGAGATCCTGCCGGTGTCCGCCCAGGCCGCCGTCAAGCTGGCGGATCGGCTTCTGGACAAGCTGGACTCCCGCAACCCCGCCCTCGCGCCTCACCTGGTGGCCGTGGTGGACGCCCACCTCGCCGACGGCCGGCTGACCGGAGCCGGGGCGTTGTTGCGCGAGAGCCTTCTTCGGCCGCTGCCCGACGAAGTCGCCACGGAGCTGCGTACCCGGCTGGTCCACGTGCTGGTCGCGAGCGGCCGGATCGCCGAAGCGATCACCGTCGCACAGGCCGTGCCGCCTGAGCCCCCTGAGCCGCCTGCGCCTGTGCCGCCTGGGTCGCTTGAGCAGCTCGTACCTGCCGCGCCGCCCGAGCAGGCCCGGCACGGCGGCGGCCGCGACGACGCCCAGGCCGCACTGACGTTCGCTCTCTCCCTGCGCAATCCCGAACGAACCGCACGACGAACGGCGACACCACAAATCCCAGGAACGGCGGCACCGCACACCTCAGGAACGGCGGCACCGCACACCTCGGGAACGGCGGCACCGCAGACCTCGGGAGCCGCGGCGGCGATGACCACGTCCATGCTGGCCTCAAGCGCGTGGCGGCGCGGTGACGCGGCACGGGCCATGCGGCTCGCCCGGCAGGCCGTCGCGATCGCCGACGACAGCGCCCCGCCGGTGTGGCGGATGCTCGTCCGGCTCGCCTACGCCCGCAAGCTCATGAGCGGCGGCCGGTACTCCGAGGCCGGCAGCCACATCGAGCGGGCCGCCGGCGAGCTGTCCCGCCCCGGCGCGCCCAGCGTCTACGCCCCGGCCCCCGCCATCGCCCGCGCTGAGCTGCTCATGCGCACAGGCGACCTGGAGCAGGCGCTGGAACTGGCCGAAGTGGCCCTGCGCACCGCCCGCGAGATGGACGCCGGTCTGCTCCTCCCACTCGCCCACGCGGTCCTGGCCGAGGCGAGCCTGAGGATCGGCGACCTCGACAGAAGCCGCTGGCACGCGGACGTCCCCGACAAGCTGCGCGTGGCAGGCCGGCCCCACCTGTGGCCGGTGCACCCGGAATGGATCCGGGTGCGCATCGCCGCCGAGTTACACGGCCCGCAACACGCGACCCGCCTCTTCGCCGCCGAGCACACCGACTTCGCCGCGTACGGGCCGCTGCTGCTCGACGAGCCGAGCGCGGTCGTCTGGCTCACCCGGCTCGGCATCGCGGCCGGTGACGGCGGGCTCACCGGCCGGATCCTCACGGCGGTGGAAGGGCTGGCCCGGCGCAACCCGCAGTCCCACCGCCTCTCCGTTGCCGCGCGCCACGCCAGGGGGCTGCACGAGAAGGACGTGACGGTGCTGCGCTGGGCAGCCGCCGAACATCCCGACCCCTGGGACCAGGCCGGCGCTCTCGAAGACCTCGGTGCCCGGCTCGCCGCCCCGCCCGCCGCCGACCTCATCGAGGCTGCCCGGCGCTACCAGTCGGCCCTGTGCCTGTTCGAACGGATCGGCACCGTACGCGACAGTGAGCGCGTGCGCGTCCGACTGCGGAGGCTGGGACAGGAGCCGGTGCCGATCCGGCAAGGGCAGTCCTTGTGGCGCGGCTTCAGCGAGACCGAGTGCCTCATCGCGCTGCTGGTGAGCCAAGGGCTGACCAACCACCAGATCGCCGGCCGGATCTCCCTGTCGGCCCACACCGTGAACTACCACCTGCGCAAGATGTTCCGGAAGGTGAGTGTCAACTCGCGCGTCGAGCTCGCCCGCCTCGTCAACGAAGCCGGCCGTGACTCCCTGGCCATCCCCTGCGCTCCACGCGCCCTGCCCTGACGTCGGGACGAGGCAAGTTCGCCTGGTCACCCCGAATGACGCCAGAAATATCAGTGCGCCGCTTGCACGTCATTCATCCTCTCGCGGGCGGCGCGCCGGGTCCGGGCTGCCTCGACCTTGCAAGCCCTGCCGCAATAGCGGGCATTGGCGCGCTTGCCGTGCGGGATGACATGCCCGCACTGGACGCAGCGCGCCTGCGCGACCACAACGGCGGGTCGCTCGGTCCCGGCGAGGCCGCGCCAGGCCCGGCCCAGGGCCGCGACCGCTTCATAGTCGGCGGCGAGCTTCTTACGGGCCCGGTAGGCCTTGGCCACACACGCGGGGCCGCAAAACCGCCGCCTCCTCGGCGCTGAGGGCGGCAGCAGGTTCGGGCACGGCCGCCAGGCACAGCGCCGCCTGCTGCCCCGTCCGGTGTACGCCTTTCCCGCTGTGGTCATCTCCACCTGCTTGTCTGCGTACGGATCAGGCGTCGAGGTCCTCACCCATGCTCCTTAGAACCCCTGTGGCGCACCACAGCCCCTTCATCGCCCATCCCGCCATCCTGCCGCGACCGGGCGCCCGAAGCAGCCCCTTCACCACCAGCAATCACACACCGTAGTGAAATCGTCACCACATGGTCGGCTGGCGGAGGGGCATGACGACCATGCGGGAGTCCATGGTGGGGGCTTCTATCCTGCCGGAGATCACGGCCCTGACAAACGCAATCGCCGGCCCTCCCGAGGGAGAACCGGCGACCGGAAGATAGTCCGTTGTCCTGTGTGCGCCCTGTAGCATTCGAACCTACGCACCCGGCTCCGGAGAGGGCTGCAGCTTTCCTAGGCGGCACCCCCTTGGCATGCGGAAATGCGACCGTACCAGCTCGGTGCGACGCCGCTGGTCCACAATGGGTCCATGCTCGGCCTGTTTCCCTAGCTTCTGGTGCTGCGTGCCTCTGCGGCACCCAGAGGACGGTGGTTCCGATAGAAGATTGATCGCCGATGTCAGGCCGATCACATTCACAGGGTGAAGGCGTAGCGTCTTCTGGGCGTGACGGATGGCGTCCGGTGCGGTACGACCGGGTATGCGGTGCGGGCAACGAGGGCGGGTGCAGCCGCTCGGCTGCCTGAAGCTGTACCCGCTCGCGTCGCTCCTGCTCCAGGGGCGTGGTTCGAGGCCAGGGAGTCGGCCAATACGGTCGCGGCATG
>NZ_BAAAQX010000048.1:0-104011 GCF_039531895.1 Nonomuraea monospora | reverse complement strand
TCGGCGCCTGCACTCGGCGCTCGGCTACCGGCCGCCCCTGGAGGTTCTCAACGAGGCCCTTGCAATCCAGACGGCCGCATAGGCTGCACCCATAACACGGCTGTCCGGAATCATCGTGGCCCCTCACTCGGCGACCTGGATGAGTTCGCTGAGGTTGTCGCGTTCGAGCTGGCGGGCGACGACGGCAGAACGTGGTCTCGTGGGTCGCCGGCGGACGGGACGAGCAGAACGACGGGATCTGTGCGGTGCACGGCAGACTGGACCTGTGCGGCAGTCAGGCGACGATGGCGGGGCGATGGCCAGGGGGCATTGGGGCCTCCTGCGAGAGGCTGTGGAGCATCTTGCGTGGTCAGCCTCCGATCAGATCAAGTGGCTTGGGGCAATGATGCTCCCCGATGAGCTGGCCCTTGATTTCGACAACGTCTATAGGTCGTCCTGGCTGTCGCGGGAAGCTGGATGGATCACTGACGAACTGTCTGGATATCTCGACGAGATCGACCGGCTCCTCACCGACCTCACAGAGGAAGGCCCAGGGCCCTGGAGCGCCGAGGGGTTACAGGGGCACCCCGCTTGGGCGCGGTTGAGAATCCTCGCCCGCCGCGCTCTGGACCTCACGCCTCCAGCCCCTTGGACGGTCAGCTCCGAGACTTGAATCGCCAGCCGGTATCGTGCCATGGCTCTCGGTAACGAAGGGTTAAGCGCGTTTACTCACGACTGAGTTCGACCGCGGGACGATGGCAGACGGGATGATCGGGCAGGGTGTCCAAGGGGCTGCCATCCCCGATCTGGTCGGCCGTGTGGGCGCTGGTTGAGTAGTGAGTTGAGCCGGAAGGCGCATTGGCTGAGACGCGATAATCGGCATCCTTGCGCCGGAGGTCTCACGCTTGGCTCGGACCGCCAGGGGATTCGTCCCGTACACCGTCGAGAAGCGCAGTCCGATGGATGTAAGCAAGACCCGCCCGCCTGACGGCACGTTCTGGAGAGCGTGCTCTCGCACTTGCAGTTGGCCGCCGGAAACTCAGGCGTTCTCGAGTCGTCGGTGATGCACCGTCAGGGGCTCGATTTCAGTGATGTCGTCGTCGACGACGAGTTCGACGCGGAACCGAACCGCCATTGCCGCACCAAGGCGTAGCAGTGTCGCGATATCCGGAATGCCGCCGCCGCCCTCGATGCGAGACAGGGCGGGCTGGGACATCCCCGACCGCTCCGCCACAATCTTCTGCGACAAGCCTCGGCGCATACGGATCGCTCGCAGCTGGTCTCCGAGCTCAAGGTCACGGCCTGCCTGCTCGTATTCGGCGTGGGGCTGCGCATCCGCCTCCATCTCGCGCAGGCGCTTGGCCTTGTAGGTGTCCCACCGACTGTGACTCATCAGGCGCTCCTCTCGAACACGTGTGTGGTGGTCGGGTCGTGCTCTGCCTCACACCGCTTCTTGGCGGCGATCGCCTGGCCGATGTCGGCGGCCTGCGTGCCGTCCTGGGGGTAGAGAGGCGTTGACACCAGTCCTCGTCGGCACATGGGTGACGAGTTTCGAGGTAGCCGTAGATGTCGGTGCCCACGCCGGCAGGGTAAGGGGTGGGCGGATGCGCGGTCGATGTGCAGCCGGGAGGTGTCAGGCCTTCGCTGTATCGATCGCGTTCATCCATTCCCGGCGGCGGTGCACGACGAATCGGAGGCGTTCGTCGTTTCGCAGGGTCAGTTCCATGCCGTTCGGCACGATGGCGAGTGTGTTGACCGGGGCCGTCGAGATGATGTCCTTGAGCGGCCAAGCCCAGACGCCTGCCTGGTAATTCACGGAGTGAGCGTGGAAGACCAGCCAATTGCTGGTGAGCCAGAGCCGGCCGCCCACGGCCTCTTTGCCGCGCCACAGATTGGCGTTGCCTTTGCGGACGACTGCCTCGCCGGGTTCGGCGATGATGTCCGTGCCGTGGAACGCCTTGCCTAAGTCCTGTGCATCCATGCTGTGTTCTGCTCCTGGTCGTAGGGTATCGACGGTGGTAACCGCGACGGCATGCCCGCAGAGGTCAGAGGCGCGAGGAGCTGCAACGTGGGACCGCCACGCTGACACCGGAACCGCGCATGCCGGCCTGGCGCTAATTCTCGTCGAAGAGTTCGATGATCCGCTGCAGGGCGTCCGGGCGGGCGCTGACAGGTAGTGGGTCGACGAGGTGTAGCGGGCAGCCGAGTGCGGTGGCGCCGGTGTCGGCGTGGCGGTCGTCGCCGACCATGAGGACGCTGTCGGGCGGCAGCGTGAGCTTGTCGCAGGCGGCGCGGAAGATGCGGGGGTCGGGTTTCGTCACGCCGAGTTCGTAGGAGAGGACGAAGGCGTCGATGTACTGGGTGAGGTCGTGGAAGGCGAAGACGGTGCGCAGGTCCCAGCCGATGTTGCTGACGACCGCTGTGGGCACTCCGCGACGGTGCAGCTCCTGGAGGACGGGACGGGTGTCCGGGTAGAGCTGCCAGGCGATCGGCTGGAGGGCGCGTTCGTAGAGGGCGTCCGCGAGGGACGGGTGCGGGAGGCGGGCTTCGCGGGCCAGGGCGGTGTAGCAGGCGCGGTGGTGGTCGTCGGTAAGGTCGCGGTCGCGCCAGAGGTCGGCCAGGTGGTGGGGGAGTTCGCGGGGGGTGGGGCCGCCTGGTTGGGCGCCCATGAATTCCAGGCGGTTGGCGCAGGCGGTGATTTCGGGGTCGGTGAGGGGGTGCCGGCCGCCGGTGTCGTGGAGGACGGCTCGTAGCCATTGTTCCGTGGGTTCGATTCGTAGGAGCGTTCCGGAGAAGTCGAACATCACACCCTTGAGCAACGATCGCCCTCGTGCTTTCGCTCGTGTGTCAGTGATGGATCTGGTGGGGTTGCGGCGTTCAAACGGCTTGCCCGCTGCGGTACTGCCAGACGAACTCCAGCCACGGCGGGGCCACCCCCGTGAAGTGGGCCCAGCTGCCTGGCTCCGCGCCGGGGTAGTCGCCGCGTACCTCGGAGAGGTGGGTCAGCGTGAAGCCCTCGCCGATCAGGGTGTTGACGATTCGGCTCAGCGTCTGGCGGTATTCCCTGGGCTCGCGGATGCCGGGAGGGCCGGAGGGGGCGCGGGTATAGACCCAGTCCTGGTCGGGGTAGGAGGTGGCGGCCTCGTCCGTGTAGGGCTGGGTGAGGGTGTAGCCCTCGCCGTTCCAGGAGTGGTGGGTCAGGCCGGAGAAGAACGGGTTCGCGCACATCAGGTAGTAGTGGCCGCCGTTCGCGATGACCTGGGCGACCTCGTGGAAGACGACGCGGGAGTCGGGGACGAAGGTCAGCGAGTACGGGTGCCAGACCAGGTCGAAGGCGGTGTCGCCGAGGGGTGAGAGGTCGCGCATGTCGCCCTGGACGGTGCGGAGGGCGACGCCGTAGTGGTCGGCGGCCGAGCGGTCCCGTTCCAGTTGGCCGGAGGAGATGTCGAAGACCGTCACGTCGGCTCCGAGCAGGGCGAAGGCCGCGGACTGCTGGCCGCCTCCGCTCGCCAGGCAGAGCACCTTGCGGCCCGCGACGTCGCCGGGGACGCCCAGCCGTTCCAGGCCCAGGTAGGCGCGGGCCTTCTCCTCGTCCAGGTCGAGCATGGGACGGGTGAACAGCGCGTCCGCCTCCACCAGGGCTTCCCAGCGTTCCGCGTTGTAGCGGTAGATCTCGTCCTGCACAGCGAACACCCTAGCTTCGCTCAACGGGCGGAACGAGTTGATTTCGGGGCGGTCGGGAAGTCGCGGCTGCGGCGGAGCGGGCTGAGGAGGAGGACGGTGAGTGAGCTGAGCTGGATCGCGGCCATCAGCCACATCGTCTCCCTGACGCCGACCGACTCGCCCAGCAGGCCGCCGAGCAGCCCGCCGAGGGGGATCGCTCCGTAGTTCAGCGCCGAGGTGCTGGCGGTGATGCGGCCGAGGAGGGCGGGTGGGCAGTACTGCTGGCGGAAGGTGCTGGTCAGGATGTTCGAGGCGACGACGCCTGCGGCTGTGCAGAAGCCCGACGTGGTGAACAGGGCCATGCCCGGGTCGCCGCTGGTCGGGCCGAGCAGCATCATCGGGGCTGCGAAGGTCTCGCAGAGGAGGAAGGCGCGGGCTGTGCCGAAGTGGGTGGCGATGCGGGTGGCGAGGGTCGCGCCCAACAGGCCGCCTGCGCCGGACAGTGCCAGTAGGAGGCCGGTCTGGGCGGAGGTCGCGCCGAGGTGGTGAGTGAGGAAGACGATCTGGATCGAGTGGTAGCCCATCAGTGCGATGTTGGACAGTGCGCTGAAGAGGGTCAGGGGGCGGAGGTAGGGGTCGCGGAGGACGAAGCGGATGCCGTCGAGAATTTCCGTGAGCAGTCGCCGCCCGGACGAAGCGTGGGGGACGGGCTCGCGGGTGCGGATGGAGCGTAGGCACAGGGCCGAGATGCCGAAGCTGATCGCGTCGGCCAGCACGCCGCTGACCGCGCCGAACGTGTGCGCGAGGAGGCCGGCCAGGCCGGGGCGTGCGATCTGGGCTGCTGATTCGCTGCCCTGGAGTTTGGTGTTGGCCTCCAGCAGTCGCTCGCCCGCGACCAAGACGGGCAGGTACGCGCGGTAGGCGAGGGTGAAGAAGACCTTGGCCACGCCGCCCGCCACGGCGACCACGAGCAGGTGCGTCGTCGTGAGTGTGCCGAGCCACGCCGCGGCCGGCACGCTGGCGAACGCCGCCATCGAGGTGAGATCGCAGGTCAGCATGATCGGTCGTTTCGGCAGGCGGTCGACCCACGCGCCGGCGGGCAGGCCGATGAGCAGCCATGGCAGCCAGGCGGCTGCGGTGAGCAGTCCGACGGTGAAGGTGTCGGCGTGGAGTGTTGCGACGGCGATCAGTGGGAGGGCCACGCCGGCGATGGAGCTGCCGAGCATGCTGGTCGTCTCGCCGATCCACAGCAGCCGGAAGTCCCGCATCGTCAGCAGCCCGCCAGATGCGGCGCGTCCCGCGAGCGGAGGGGTGGGGTCGGGGTCACGGGCGGCCGGGGACGGCGCGGACGGTGAGGAAGACGAGCTCACGCTCCTGACCGTCATCCGGAACCTCCCGATCAGCCACCGAAGCCAGCAGATCCAGCACCCGCTCCTCCAACTCGGCAAGCTCCCCCACCGACAAGCGAGCCCAGTGATCGGCGGTGAACGCCGCCCGCCGCCACGGCTCCGGGTACCCGTCACGCTCGGCGATCCACTGCCGGACAAGCCCGGCCTGCCGATCGAGCAGCAGCGACTCGGCCGCCGCCGCGACCGGATCGTCGGGAAAGTCGGACGGCGACCAGCTCAGCACGTCAGGAGACCGGCGCCACCACCGCTCGCGACGATCACGGGCCAGCTCGGGAGCCTCCTCGACCAGCTCACAACCAGCGAGAACCTTCAGGTGGTGGCTGATGTTGCCGACGGCCTGACCGGTCGCGGCGGACAGGGCTGAGGCGGTGGCGGGCCCGTCCACCCGAAGCAGGTCGAGCAGGCGGCGCCGCAGCGGGTGGGACATGGCGGCGAGCACCTTGGAGTCACGGATCTCGCGCGTCGGACGGTCGGAGGACATGGAGACGAGCCTAGATACACAAGAGGTCTTGTACAACAGCTCTTGTGTAACTACCCGCGGAGCAAGGCGTTGAGGCGGGCGGCCTGGCGCGTGAGATGGTCGCGTTCGGGCAGGTTGGGGGCGGAGCGGGCGGCCTCGGCGTACAGGCGCGCCGCCGTAGCCAGGTCCCCGTCACGCTCACGCAGGTACGCCTCGGCCGCGGTGTAGCGGGGCAGGGACGGGTCGAGCTCCGCCAGGGCCGCCAGCCCGGCGCGCGGGCCGTCCGCCTCGCCGACGGCCACCGCCCTGTTGAGGCGGGCCACCGGGTTGTCGGTGAGAAGCAGCAGCTCGTCGTACCACTCGACGATCTGCACCCAGTCGGTCTCCCCGGCCGTGCGCGCGTCCGCGTGCAGCGCGGCGATGGCGGCCTGCGCCTGGAACTCGCCCAGCCGGTCGCGGGCGAGGGCGGCCTGGAGCACGTCCACGCCCTCGGCGATCAGGCGGGTGTCCCAGAGGCAGCGGTCCTGCTCGGCGAGGGGGATGAGCCGACCGTCCCGGCCCGTCCTGGCGGGGCGGCGGGCGTGGTGCAGCAGCATGAGCGCGAGCAGGCCCGCCACCTCCTCGTGCTTGGTCCTGGCCGCGAGCTGGCGGGTGAGCCGGATCGCCTCGGCGGCGAGGTCGACGTCCCCCGAGTAGCCCTCGTTGAAGACGAGGTAGAGGACGCGCAGCACCGTGGCGACGTCGCCGGGCTGGTTGAAGCGGACGGACGAGACGGTCCGCTTGGCCCGGCTGATGCGCTGGGCCATGGTCGCCTCCGGCACCAGGTAGGCCTGCGCGATCTGGCGCGTGGTCAGGCCGCCGACCGCGCGCAGCGTCAGCGCGACGGCCGAGGCCGGCGTCAGGGACGGGTGCGCGCACAGGAAGTAGAGCTGCAGCGTGTCGTCCACCGGGTCGCCCGGCTCCGGCGCGGGCTCGGCCTCGACGCGCACCTCGCGGTCGCGGCGGGAGGCGTCGGCGCGGGTGGCGTCCAGGAACTTGCGCCACGACACGGTGACCAGCCAGCCCTTCGGGTCGCGGGGCGGGTCGTCCGGCCACACGCGCACGGCCTCGATCAGGGCCTCCTGTACGGCGTCCTCGGCCGCCGCGAAGCCGGCTCCGCGGCGGACGAGCACGCCGATCACCGTGGGGGTGAGGGCCCGCAGCAGGGTCTCGTCCACCGTTCGTCACTCCGTGACGGTGGAGTGCGCGGACAGGAACGGGCGCACCTCCAGCCACTCGTGGATCGGCTTGCCGCCCGCGCCGGGAGCCGCGGACAGCTCGGCCGCCAGCTCCAGCGCCCGCTCGTACGTCTCGACGTCGATCACCATCCAGCCGGCGATCAGGTCCTTGGTCTCGGCGAACGGCCCGTCGGTGGCCGGCGGCCGGCCCTCGCCGTCGTAGCGGACGAACGTGCCCTCAGGGGAGAGCGCCTGACTGTCGACGAACTCGCCGGTGGCCTCCAGCCGGGCGGCGAAGTCCCGCATGTACTGCATGTGGGCGGAGACCTCCTCCGGCGTCCACTGGTCCATCGGCACGTCGTTGACCGGAGCGGGTGCGCCTCGGTAGTGCTTGAGAAGCAGGTACTTGGCCATCGTATTCTCCTGTCTGCGGTGTTCGTGGAAACGTTCAGGACTGCTGGCGTGCGGCTCGCTCGTGCATGAGCTCCTCGACGGCGCTCGGCAGCGTCGTCTCGAAGTCGATCAGTTTGACCCACGTCGGGGTGACGACGACCCGCACCATGCCGTCGTAGAGCGAGCGCACCTCCGCCTCCCACCCGACCCGCTGCTCGGGGGTCATCTGGTAGCTGCCGTTCATCTGGAGGTACTCGTCGGGGATGCCGTCGACGACGTCCAGCTCGGCCTGGCCGCGGATGAGCAGGATCTTGGGCGGGTGCACCTCGGTGTCGATCGTCAGGGCGACCGCGGGGTTCTCGCGCAGGTGGGCGAGCTTGGGGGCGTTCTTCGTGGTGCACATGACGATCTGCGAGCCGTTCCAGGTGAAACCGATCGGGACGTTGCGCGGGGTGCCGTCCTTGGCGACGTAGGCGAGGCGGGTCAGGTCGCGGGCCAGCAGTTCCTGGCTGTACGGGCGGTTCAGGATCTCGGTGATCTCGTGCTGCCGCATGACTGTTCCTCTTCCTCGTCGTCGCGGGCCCTCGTGGCCGCTTGTGCCCCTGGGACGGAGCCGGCGCGACGTTCTCGACATCCCTGCGGCCATTTATTTTTTGAGGTCGAGCCGGGCGGCGGTGGGGAGGTGGTCGCTGCCGGTGGAGGGGAGGGTCCAGGTGCTGGTGGCGGGCGCGTCGCGGGTCATGATGTGGTCGATGCGGGCGAGTGGGAACGCGGCGGGCCAGGTGAAGGCGAAGCCGTCCAGGGCTGGGGTCAGGCGGGAGGTGAGGGGGGAGAGGCCGCGGTCGTGGACGGTGCCGTTGAGGTCGCCCATCAGGACGATTCGGGCCAGCTTCTCCCCGGCGATCTCGGCGCCCAGGGCGGTGGCGCTCTCGTCGCGCCAGGCCGTGCCGAAGCCGTCCTGGGGGCGGATGCGGACCGAGGGGAGGTGGGCGACATATGCCGCTATGTCGCCTGTCGGGGTTTGTACGGTGGCGCGCAGGCCGCGGTTCCAGTCGGCGGTGATGTCCTTGGGCTTGATGTCGAGGGGGCGGCTGTGGGTGATGGGGTATCGGGACCAGAGGCCGATCGTGCCCACGAAGAGCCGGTGGGGGTGTTCCGGGGTGAGGGCCGCTTCGTAGACGGGCAGGGTCTGGGGGGTCAGTTCCTGGAGGGCGATGAGGTCGGCTCCGGCGCGGGCGAGGGTGTTCGCCGTGGTGGCGGGAGTCGCGTTGTCGTCGGCGACGTTGTGCTGGAGCACTGTGAGGGTGGACGTGCCCGGAGGCGAGGTGCGGGGGAACACCCAAGCGCCGAACATGACCGCCCAGACCAGCGCCGGCACGATCGCTGCCACGATCGCGGCGGGTGAGCGTCGTAACGAGGCCAGGGCAAGCAGGGCCACGGCAGGCAGGCCGAGCCAGGGCAGGAACGTCTCCAGCAGGCTGCCGAGGTTGCCCACGGCGTTGGGGACGGCCGAGTGGAGCGCCAGGAGCGCGGCGACCAGCACGGCGAGCGACCCCAGCACCCACGGCTTCCGACGCCGCGCACCCGCGCCCGGTCCGTCAACGCTTGGCCCGTCCGCGCTCGGTCCGTCAACGCTTGGCCCGTCCGCGCTCGGCCCGTCCAGGCTCAAGGGACCCAGCGGCGGGCCGGGACGGCCGTCTCCCGGCCCGTGCCGTCGCCGTCACGCTCGACGAACCACGCGTTCCTGTCGGGAAGCACGCTCAACGCCTCGTGCAGCCGGGTGCCCACGTAGTGCAGCGCGACACCGTCCTCCGTGGCGTACCCAGGCGGAAGCGTCCCGTCGCCGACCAGCCGCCGGTACGTGTCCCGCCGCGGCTGGTCGCCGAGGTCGTCGTGGACGCCGTTGCTGAACGGCAGGAAGCCGAGACAGTCGTGCACCGGGTCGAGCTGGTCGCCGAAGGAGTCGGTCACCCCGCCCAGGTGCCAGCACAGGCTGCCGGCGCTCTGCCCGGCCAGCACCACGCCCGCCTCCCAGCACTCCCGCAGGATCTCCTCCAGCCGGTGCGCCCGCCAGACCGCCAGCAGGTTCACCACGCTGCCCCCTGACACGAAGACGACGTCCTGGGAGAGCAGGTGCGCGCGCACGTCCTTGACGTTCGGCTGGGTGAAGAGCTGCAGGTGGGAGAGTTCGGCGTCGCCGAGTTTCGGGACGAGTCCGTACCAGCCGTCGATCTGCTCCCGCGCGTCTCCGGTCGCTGTGGCGATCAGGCAGACGCGCGGCCTGGGCACCTCGGCCAGTCGCATCGCCTGCCAGATCTGCACACCCACGTGGGTGAACCCCTCAGGCGGATAGAGCACTCCTGAGCAGGCGAGAATCTGTGGCTCTCGGGTCATGAGCATGATCCTTCACCGGCGGGCGCGCCGCCCGCAAGCCATGCTCGTCACCGTTCGAGGTGGTCGAAGAGCAGCCGCAGCACCGTCTCTGGCGCCTCGACGTGCGGGTCGTGCCCCGTGGGCAGGGACGCCTCCCGTACCAGCGGGCACTCCTCCACCACCGCGCCGAGCTGCCGCCGCGTCCACAGGCAGTACGCCTCCCACGCCGGCGCGAGCCGATCGGGGAAGACGGCGGCGAAGGCCGTCGCGTCGCCGCTGACCACCAGCAGCGGGCAGCGCGCGGCGCGGTACACCTTGAACAGGTCCAGGGCGTCGATCTCCCGCATGACCTGCAAGAACTCCTCCGGCAGCCCCTGGCCCAGCTCCGTCAGGAACGCGGTCATCTCGTCGCAGGCGGCCGACGCCGCGGCCTCGTCCAGGCCGGCGAACTGGCCGGGGCGGGTCGGGTTGCCGTGGCCGTCGAGGTTCACGGCGAGCGGGCAGTCCGGGTGCTCGGACGCCCACAGCGCGGCGACCATGCCGCCGAGTGAGTGGCCGACGACCACCGGCCGGTGCAGCCCGTACGTCTCGGCGACGGCGGCGACGTCGCCGAGTGCCGCCTGCCACGACCACGGCGCGGCCCCGGACTCGCCGTGGCCGCGCAGATCCATGGACACCGGCCGGAACCCGGCGGCCACGAGGAGCCCGGCGAAGACGTCCCAGTCGTGGCGGGTGCGACCGCCGCCGTGCAGGAGCAGGACGTCCTGGCCGGAGCCGCCGTGGTCGTGAGCGGCGATGGGCACGCCGCCGCTCACGACGGGCACGGTCATCGAGGTTCGGGGCATGGCTCAGAACAGGACGACGGGGTTGGTGAGGGCGGCCATGCGTCCGTCCGGGTGGCGGATCTCGGCGCGGACGAACGCCGACTCCGCCGCGCTCGTCCGCCACTCCACCAGGCCGGGCCCGTCCACGGGCAGAGGTTCGCGCAGTATCGTGCCGCGTTCGGTGTGCAGGGTGATGGAGCCGGAGGGGACGCCGCGCACCTCCAGCCGGACGGCGGCGGGCTCGCCGCCGGTGCGCAGGCGCTCGCCGACGCCCGCGCGGCCGTCGGCGGCGGTCGCCTCGAAGGCGACCTCGATCGCGGCCGACTCGGCGATCCAGCTCCGCCCGGCGCGGACGGCGGCGAGGAGGGCGGCGGCGTCGCGCCCCTCGGACAGGACGACGGTGTGCGGGGTGCCGAGCTGGCCCGTCAGGTGGGCGTCGCTGTTGCCCATCGCGGGCCGCCACGAGCCCCGGTGCAGGTCATGGGCCAGGCCGCGGCCCCACTCGGCCAGCGCGGCCTCGTTGTCCGCGTTCCACGGCAGGTCGGAGGCCCACAGGCCGTTCCACACCTCGACCGTGTCGAAGCCGTGGAACGGGTACGTGAACACGCCCGACGGGTACGGGGCGTGCGGGTGGGCCGCCACGCACAGGCCGCCGGAGCGGCGGACCTGGGCCAGGTGCCGGTCCACGGCGTCGTCCCGCACGCCGTAGCGCCACTCGACCACCTCGCCAGGGGAGACGCCGAGGGCCAGCCAGTGGCCGGTGTAGGTCGTCACCTCCTGGCCAGGGATGACCAGCAGGTCGTCGCCCGCGAGCGCGGCCCAGTCGTCCCAGGCAGAGGGGGTGTTGTGCTCGGTGACGGCGATGAAGTCGAGCCCGGCGGCGCGGGCCTCGGCCGCGAGCTGCGCAGGCGTCAGGTCCGCGCCCTTCGACAGGTACGAGTGCACGTGGCAGTCGCCCCGGTACCAGGCCCTGGCATGATCGATCGCCATCCCGGCAGGGTACTAGGCGGGCGGCGCGGCGTCGTCGGTGGTGATGCGGGTGCCGATGTCCTCGCCCTCGCAGATGGCCCGCATGACGCCCCTGGCGGCCACGTCGAAGACGTGCATGCGCAGGCCCTGCTCGTTGGCCAGCACGAACGCGCTCTCGTCCATGACCCGCACCTTGGCCTCCAGCGCCTCACGGTAGGTGAGGTTCGTGAAGCGCTTGGCGTCCGGGTTGAGGTTCGGGTCGCTGTCGTACACGCCGTCCACGCCGCGCTTGGCCACCAGCAGCGCGTCGGCGTCCAGCTCCAGGGCGCGCTGCACGGCGGGGTAGTCGGTGGTGACGTACGGCTGGCCGATGCCGCCGGCGAGCAGCACGATGAGGTCGCGGCGCAGGTGCCGGTCGGCGCGCAGCCTGATGAACGGCTCCGCCACGCTCTGCATGGGCATCGCCGTCATGACCCGGACGTCGGTGTCGGAGCGGGCGGTCAGCACGCCGCGCAGCATCAGCGCGTTCATGACGGTGCCCAGCATGCCGATGTTGTCGGCCTCGGCCCTGCCGATGCCCCAGCCGTCCGCCATGCGCCCGCGGAAGTAGTTGCCGCCGCCGATCACCACGGCGATCTGCACGCCGAGGTCGTGGACCGACAGGATCTCGTCCGCGAGCTGGGCCAGGCTCGCCGGGTCGGTGCCCCAGCCGGACTCTCCCGACAGGGCCTCGCCGCTGAGCTTGACCACGACTCGTGAGTAACGACGCATGCCCGCATCCCTTCGCGGTCGCGCGGTCGGCGACCCGACCAAGGATACGGCGCGCGCCGTCACCAGGCCGGGACGCCGGACGATCAGGGGGCTGGTGCGGGGCGAGTGCGGGGGCCAGTGCGGGGTCAGCGCGGGGGCCAGCGCGGGGGGTCAGTGCGGAGCCAGTGCGGGGTCAGCGCGGGGGCCAATGCGGGGGGCGGTCACGGGGCGAGCGCTGGGGTGTCGTGAGGGGGAGGGCGCGCGGGCGTGGCGGGGCGGCGGGCGCGCCTGTCACAGGGTCAGTACGCCGACCGTCTGATCGCCGCTGACCTCGCCCGTCAGCTCGAACCCGAGCCTGCGGTAGAACCCCTCGGGCCCGCCGTCCCCCGGATGCCAGGTGACGTACATCCGCGTGGCGCCGCGCCGCCTGAGCTCGGCGGCCACGGACGCGACGGCGAACCGCCCGACCCCGCGCCCCTGCGCGTCGGGCACCACGTTGAGCCGCCACAGCCCGGAGCGGAAGTCCACGCCCTTGCCGTCCCAGTCGATGTCGAGGAACGCCATGAGGAAGCCCACGGCGACGTTCCCGTCGAGGATGAGGCGCGGCCAGGCCGTGCGCGGATGGACGTAGGCCTCGGCCAGCGACTTCACCACCGACGAGACGAGGTGCTCCTGGTCGGGCCGGACCCGTACGGCGACGGCCGTCTCGAAGTTGGCCGGGGTGACGGGCGCGAGGCGCAGGCCGGGTGTCATCGGGCAGGTCCTTCCGCGAGGAGGCGGGCGACGACGGTCTCCTGGACGCCCGCCGGAGCGCGTACCGGATCGCGGACCACCGCCACCACCTCCGTCCGCGTGCGCAACCGGTCGATGACGAGGCGGCCGAGCGCGCCGGAGGCGGCCGAGACGGCGATCACTGTGAGCGGGCTCCTTCGGGAAACGGTCGCTCCAGTGGACCCCCGGCGACCGCTCCCGCGCCACTCATTTTCAGCGAGCCGGCCTTCACGACTTCTCCAGGGCGAGCTTCACGCCGAGGCCGACGAAGATGCCGCCCGTGGCGACGTCGATGCGGCGCCGCGCGGCCCGCCGGTGCCGCAGCCAGGCGCCGATGCGGCCCGCGAGCACGCCGACCGCCCCGTCCACGACGAACTCCAGCGCGATGAGGATCACCCCGAGGATCGCGAACTGGAGCCACACCTGACCCAGGCTCGGATTGATGAACTGCGGCAGGAAGGCGATGGTGAAGGTGACCATCTTCGGGTTGAGCAGGTTGGTCATCAGCCCGCTCAGGTACGCCTTGCGTCCCGGCATGCCGCCGCCGCCCATGGCCACGTCCATGGGGCTGTCGTCACGCTTGCGGATGGCCTGGACGCCGAGGTAGATCAGGTACGCGGCGCCGACGACCCGCACCACGGTGAACGCGACCGGCACCGCCTCGAACAGCGCCGCCAGGCCCGCCGCCGCCACGGCGACGTGGACGGCCTCGCTGGTGGCCACGCCGGCGGTGGCGAGCAGGCCGGCCTTCGGGCCGCCGCGCATCCCGCACCCCAGCACGAAAAGCATGTCCGGCCCCGGCGTGATCATTGCGATGATCGTGGTGACGGTGAAGAGGGCGAGAAGATGGGGGTCGATAGGCATGGCCGAATTATCCCATGCTGTCCATCCAGGGGGCGGGGATGACGTCCACTTGGGATGAGGCGTTCGCGCACCGGTACGGGGAGTGGTCGGCGCACATGGCGGCCGACGTCGCCTTCTACGCCGGCCTCGCCAGGGAGGCGGACGGGCCGCTGGTGGAGCTGGCAATCGGCAACGGGCGGGTCGCCGTCCCGGTCGCGCGGGCCACAGGCCGGCGCTGGTCTACTGCCCGTTCCGGTCGCTGCAGCACGTGCCGACGTGGGCCGACCGCCGCCGCGTCTTCGAGCGGGTGGCGGCGTCGCTGCGCCCCGGAGGGCGTTTCGCCTGGAACGCCCTCGCCTTCGACCACCACGTCGCCGCCCGCTTCGACGGGACGCGGCAGCAGGAGCCGGTGCCGCACACGACGCGCTTCGCCGTCGGCGACAACCGGATCGACATCGTGCTGGACGACGGGGCGACCAGCTCGTCCTGGTGGGCGACGAAGAACGAGTGGCTCGGGCTGATCGACGTCGCGGGGCTGGAGCTGGAGGCCCTGTACGGGGGGTTCGACGGGGAGCCCTTCACCGAGGACAGCCGCGAGTACGTGTTCGTGACCCGCAGGCCCGGCCCGTAGGGCTCACACCCAGTGCAGCCGGCCGCCGTGCAGCGCGGAGAACGCCACCGGCCGGCCGTCCAGGGACAGCACGTACATGAGAGGCCCGTCCGGGTGCGGCCGGGGGAGGCGCGCGGTGATCTGCGGCAGGATGCCCTCGGTCTCCTGCCCGATCCAGTGGCAGCCGAGCCGGGCGAGCTGGTCGGCGAAGGCGGCCCTGCCCTCGTCGTTGACGTAGTAGAGCACCGCCGTGTGGTAGACGACGAGCGTGGCGTGCGGTGGCGCCTGGGCCGCGACCTCGGTGAGCCGGTCGTTGAGGTCGCCGCGCACGACGGGCGGCGGGTTCTCGCGGGCCAGGCCGATCGCGGTCTCCAGGCGGTGCAGCCGCTCCTGCTGCTCCGGCCAGACCAGGGTGCGCAGCCAGCGCACGTCGTCGGGGTCGGTGACGTCGAGGGGGTTGAGGTCGATGCCCGCCCGCCAGGCGACGGTGATCGGGCCGGGGTGGGTGAGGTGCGGGGGCGGGGCGCCCTCGACGACGCAACGCAGCCGCAACGGGCTGTCCACCGCACCGAACAAGTGGCCGTCACGGGCGGGGCCGTTGTGGGTGGAGGAGTTGGGGGCGGGGCTGTCGTGGGTGGGGGTGTAGGTGTAGGCGTACCGGTCGGGCATCAGGCACAGCCCGGCCGACGCGCCCACCTCCAGCAACGCCAGCGGCTGAGGCAGCGAGGCGAGCAGCGGGTAGAGGGCGGCGCACCTGGCCGGCTCGTTGGTCTGGGTGCGGCGCGCGAGCATGGTCGCGACGACGGTGTCGCGGTGCTCGAAGAGGGCGTCGCGGAAGCCGTCGTACCCGGACGGGGTTCCGGTGACGTACCGGACGGCGGCGAAGAGCAGGTTCGGCTGCCGCTTGGCCGGGGGCAGCCCGTCCAGCAGGGCGAGCAGTTCGCGGTCGGAGGCCACGCCGGAGGCGAGCCGTTCGTAGAGCGGCGAGGCGCCGGGCGCCTCCAGGGTCGCGAAGCGCCGGTACATCGCCGCCGTCGTCCCCGTCTCGTCCGCCACGCATGACCTCCCGCGTCCGATCACCTCATACGTCGATCATGACTTCTCGGAGCAGCTTGAAGAAGGCGTCGCCCCGGACGATCTCGAACGGGTCACCGAGCAGCTCGCCCAGCGAGGCGATGTCGCTGGGCGCCCAGTTCCAGGCGTTGACCGCTCCGGCGATGAACAGCGGACGCCCGCCGTCCCACCCCTCGATGTGCCTGACCAGCGTGTCCCGGTACTCCTGCGTCCTGCCCTGCGGCGAGAAGTTGCCGATCACCGGCAGCCCGGCGGGGGCGGCCTGGAGGTCGCCGGTCTCCCACGACTGGATGACGCCGCGCAGCGGCGTGTTCTTCCGGTACGAGGCCGCGATCCGCTCGTCGAAGGCCACCCAGCCGTCGCCCGCCGCGTTGCGATGGTTGTAGGCGTAGACCAGGTCCAGGCCCGTGCGGCGCAGGAACCGCCCGGTCAGCGCGGTGTACGCGTCGAGGTCGCCCTGCGGCCACGACCCCGGGTAGGTGTAGCCCGCGCCGGACGGCCCCGCGATCAGCAGGTCGTTGTCGGTGGCGGTGCGCTGGTAGTAGGCCAGCAGGGCGGGCCCGATGTCGGCCAGCAGCGGGCTGACCGTCCAGTTGGTGGGCACCCGGCCGCGGGCGGGGTCGTCCCAGATCTGCCGCATCCTGCGCTGGCAGTACTGGATGTTGTCGCCCTCGCCGACGGTGAGCGTGAGGTAGACCCGGTTGCGCGGAGAAGTGCGCGGCACCGGGCGTACGCGGTCGGAGATTTTGGCCTGGACGCCCGCGTGCACGGTGGCGTTCATGTAGTAGTCGGCGGGCACCACCTCGACCGCGTGCTGCGAGGCCCGGTCCACGCCGCCCCACTCGCCTGCCACGTCGTTGGAGAACCAGCCCGCGTACGGCGTCGTCGGCTTCACCTCGCTCAGGATCTCGTCCAGCAGCGCGCCCGTCTCGCCGCTGGGCGGCAGCCAGAACACCATGGCCCGCGTCGCCACCGTGTAGTCGCGGAAGTACGGGAAGGGCTCCACCCGGGTGGGCGCCGTGGTGGTGGCGGTGACCAGGAACTGGTTCCACAGGTCCACCTCGACGAGCAACTGCCGGGTGCCGGCGGGGGCGGTGAAGCGGTAGACGAAGTAGTTGCCGCCGTCGGCGAAGCGGTTGGCGTCCCCTCCGAGGGCGGAGTTGAGGCCGTCGAAGAGGTACGGGGCCTCGGCGTCCGTGCCGGGCGTGAAGGAGGCGATCTGCGTGCCGTCGGCCCTGACCACGACCGAGCCGACGGAGGCGCCCCAGCCGTCGTCGCCCAGCGAGTCCTGGAAGCGCAGGTAGACGCCGTCCTGGCCGGACAGCTCCGGGCTGAGGTCGAACGTGCGGACCTGCCTGTTGGAGGAGTCCCTGATCCGCTCGCTCTCCCTGGCGACCTCGCGCCAGCGCACGTCGTCCACCTTGACGGTCCTGGTCGGTGGCAGGCCGCTGAGCAGGGCCTTGGTGCAGCGGGGGAACAGGTTGTCGAGCTGCCAGCGGTAGGTGGCGAGCACGTCGCCGGGGTCGAAGCGCCCGCGCAGGTCGGTGATGACCTTGAAGCCGTACGCGGCGGCCTGCTCGGCGGTGGCGGCGACGGCGTTCTCCAGGCCGGCCAGGGTGGTGGCGACGTTCACCGAGTCGGGGACGGCCGGGTCGTGCAGGATCGCGCCGCGGGCCTCGCCCCGGTAGCGGGTGATGAGGTCGTGCGGGCGGTCGTGGCGGGTGATCTTCGCGCCCGTGCTGTCGAGCCAGGCGGCGTCGTAGTTCTCGGCGTTGTAGTTGAAGTAGAGGCGGGGGCCGCGGCGGTTGACGACGCCCTGGAGGGTGGTCAGGAGTAACTGGTCGTCGCCGTGCAGGGTGCTGAGGTCGGCGTAGTCGAGGCGGGCCGGCCGGCCGAAGCCGGGCAGGAGGGGGGTCGCGGCGGTGGCGGCCTGGGCGGGGAGGGTGATGCCGAAGCCGGCGGCGGCGAGGACCGCGCCGTTCGCCCGCAGGAAGGTACGTCGGGACACCATCGATGTTCACTGCTCCTCGTCGGGGGGAAGACCAGGAATGACAGCGTTGTCATCTTCCGGGTCGAACGTAACAACGTGACGGAATGTTGTCCATGGTGTAAAACGCCCCTGGAGTTCATACTTTCGGCCGGTACTGCGCCCGCGCCCCGGCTCCTAGCGTGGAGGCATGCGGGAGCGGTGGGAGGCCGCCGGACTCGGCGTCGCGTGCGCGGTGGTGCTCGCCGTCTGGAGCCACCGGATCGTGGACAGCTGGGGCGGCGGCTACTGGGTGTTCGGCTGCGCGGCGGGCGCGGTGGTGTGCCTGCTCGCCTTGGTACGCCGCCGCGCCCCGCTGTGGACGGCCGTCGCCGGGATGGCGGTCGCGGCGGTGGCCATCGCGGTCGTCCGGCTGGCCGACCTGCCCGCCGAGCCGGGGCCTGGGCTGGCACTCGGGCTGTCCGTGCTGGTGGGCTCCGCACTCAGGAGGCTCCCGGTGCCGCAGGCCGCCGGTGCCGGGGCAGGCGGGCTCGCGGTCGCCCTCGGCAGCCAGCTCTCCGGCTCGCCGCACCTCGGCGTCCTGATACTGAACCTCGCCGCCTGGCTGGCCGCCGTCGCGGGCGGGCTGGGGCCCCGGCTGCTCGCCGCCCGCCGGGCCGCCGTCGCCGATCGCGTACGCCACGCCGAACGGCTGGAGCTGGCCAGGGAGCTGCACGACGTCGTCGCCCACCACGTCACCTGCGTCGTGCTCCAGGCGCAGGCCGCGCGGCTCGTCGCCCGCAAGGACCCCGAACGGGTCGCCGGGTCGCTCGCCGACATCGAGGCCGCCGGGTCCGACGCGCTGGCCGCCACCCGGCGGGTGGTCGGGCTGTTGCGTGAGCGCGGCAGGCCGGCGGCGTTCGGGCCCGCCGAGCGGCTGGGGGAGCTGGTCGGGCAGTTTAGCGGGCCTCCCGTGTCGTTGCGGCTGCCCGATGGGGAGCCGGCGTGGCCGTCCGAGGTGGCCGGGACCGTCTACCGGGTGGTCCAGGAGTCGCTGACCAACGTGTCCCGTCACGCGCCCGGCGCTGGGGAGATCGTCGTCAGCGTCACGCAGGGGGAAGGGCAGGTGGTCGTGGAGGTGACGGACGACGCGCCGCCGCCTCCGCACGGCGAGCGGAAGCTCTGGGCGCGGTCGGGGGGCGGCTTCGGGCTGGTCGGGATGTGGGAGCGGGCCGAGGCGCTCGGCGGCGCCCTGTCGGCGGGCCCGCGCGCCGGGGGCGGATGGACGGTGCGCGCCACGCTGCCCTTGCCCGAGCGAGCCGCCGCGCGGAGGACGCGGCCGGAGACGGGCGTCGCGCCGAGGACGCGGCCGGAGACGGGCGTCGCGCCGAGGACGCGGCCGGAGGCGGGCGGCGCGAGGGAGACGCCGCATGACGGCACCCTGGGCGGGCGGCGGTGAGCATCAGCGTGCTGCTGGCCGACGACCAGCCCATGATCCGGAGCTGCCTGCGCCTCATCCTGGAGGACCAGCCCGACATCCGGGTGATCGCCGAGGCCGCCGACGGCGCGGAGGCGGTCGCCGTGGCCCGCAGGCTGCGCCCCGACGTCTGCCTGGTGGACGTGCAGATGCCCCGCCTCGACGGCATCGAGGTCACCGCCGCCCTGGCCGGACCGGACGTCCGCGACCCGCTCCGGGTGATCGTGGTCACCACGTTCGACCTCGACGAGTACGTCTACGGCGCCCTCAGGGGCGGCGCGGCCGGCTTCGTACTGAAGGACGCGGGCCCCGAGCTGCTCGTCGAGGCGGTCAGGGCCGCGCACGCCGGCGACGCGCTGATCTCACCGTCGATCACACTCCGCCTCCTGCGCCACCTCACGGCCACCACGCGGCGAACCGCCCGCGCCCCCTCCCCGGCGCTGTCGGAGCGCGAGACCGAGGTCGTCCGGGCCGTCGCCAGGGGGCGCACCAATCAGGAGATCGCCGCGGAGCTGCGCATCTCGCTGAGCACGGTGAAGGGCCACGTGTCGGCCGTGATGACCAAGCTGGGGATCCGCAACCGGGTCGAGATCGTCGCCTGGGCCTGGGAGAGCCGCCTACTGCCCTAGACGAGAGGAAGCGCCTTCCGGGGATATCGGGGGACGCTTCCGCCGTTTCAGCGGCGATCACCCTGGGTAAGGGTCACGTTAATTCTGAGCTGCCTGATCTTCAGGAGCCCCGGATGTCCCGTATCACGCTCACTCCCGCGGCCCGTGAAGCCCTCCGCGACGGAGAAGTGGTCTTCTTCGACTGGCACGTCACCGGCCTCTGCTGCGCGGACGCGGGGGAGTTCTCGGTCAGGGCGTTGAGCCGAGCCAGGCTGCCCAGGCGGGCCCGCCCGCTGAGCCAGTCCGAGCCGGTGTACGCCCATCCCATCGCCTGGCTGCACCTCACCGGCCTCCCCGTGACGATCGACTGCCGCCCGCTGTGGCGCTGGCGGCGCTTCACCTCCGATCTGCCGCCGGACGCCGGTCTGCGCTGCTGCCTGGGGCGCCCTCTATATGGCCCTCTTCACAGGAGGTAACCGGTGAAGCTGCGTTCCATCATCATCTGGACGGCGGTGGCGCTCGTCGGCGCCGTGGGGTGGGCGGTGCTCGCCCTGTCCAGGGGCGAGAACGTCAACGCGGTGTGGCTGCTGTGCGCCGCGCTCGGCTCGTACGCCATCGCCTACCGGTTCTATGCCCGCTTCATCGTGCGCAAGGTGCTGCGTGCCGACGACCGCAGAGCCACCCCGGCGGAGCGGCTCGACAACGGCATCGACTACCAGCCGACCGACCGCCGAATTCTGTTCGGCCACCACTTCGCCGCGATCGCCGGGGCGGGGCCGCTGGTCGGGCCTGTGCTGGCGGCCCAGATGGGCTACCTGCCGGGCACCATCTGGATCATCGCCGGCGTGATCTTCGCCGGCGCGGTGCAGGACATGGTGATCCTGTTCTTCTCCATGCGCCGCAACGGCAGGAGCCTCGGGCAGATGGCCCGCGAGGAGATCGGCCCGGTCGGCGGGGCGGCGGCGCTCATCGCGGTCTTCGCCATTATGATCATCCTGCTGGCCGTGCTGGCGCTGGTCGTGGTGAACGCGCTGGCGCAGTCGCCGTGGGGCGTCTTCTCCATCGCGATGACGATCCCGATCGCCCTGTTCATGGGCTTCTACCTGCGGGTGCTGCGGCCCGGCCGGGTCGTCGAGGTCACGGTCATCGGGGTCGCGCTGCTGATCCTGTCGATCGTGGCGGGCGGCTGGGTGCAGGAGTCGAGCTGGGCGCCGTTCTTCACGCTGAGCCCGTCGGCGCTGGCGCTGTGGCTGATCGCGTACGGGTTCGTCGCGGCCGTGCTGCCCGTGTGGATGCTGCTCGCGCCGCGCGACTACCTGTCGACGTTCATGAAGATCGGCACCATCGTGCTGATCGCCATCGGCATCGCGATCACCGCGCCGCCGCTGCAGACCACGGCCTTCACCGAGTTCGCCTTCACCGGCAAGGGGCCGGTCTTCGCCGGGTCGCTGTTCCCGTTCGTGTTCATCATCATCGCCTGCGGGGCGCTGTCCGGGTTCCACTCGCTGATCTCGTCCGGCACGACGCCCAAGATGATCCAGAAGGAGACCCAGGTCCGCATGATCGGCTACGGCTCCATGCTGATGGAGTCGTTCGTGGCGGTCATGGCGATCACCGCGGCCTGCGTGCTGACCCCCGGGCTCTACTTCGCGATGAACTCCCCGGCGGGGGTGCTCGGCCCGACCGTCCAGACCGCCGCCGAGGCGGTCACCAACATGGGCTTCGTCATCACGCCGCAGGATCTGCAGGCCGCCGCGGCGGCCGTGCAGGAGGAGACGCTGATCGCCAGGACGGGCGGCGCGCCCACGCTGGCCGTGGGCATCTCGCAGATCTTCTCCGGCTTCCTCGGCGGCGCGGGGCTGCAGGCGTTCTGGTACCACTTCGCGATCATGTTCGAGGCGCTGTTCATCCTCACCACCGTGGACGCCGGCACGCGGGTGGGCCGGTTCATGCTCCAGGACACGCTGGGCAACCTGTGGAAGCCGATCTCGCGGGTGAGCTGGTGGCCAGGGCTGGTGGTGACCAGCGCCGTGGTCGTGGCCGCCTGGGGATACTTCCTCTACCAGGGCGTCAACGACCCGCTCGGCGGCATCAACCAGCTCTTCCCGCTGTTCGGCATCGCCAATCAGCTCCTGGCCGCCGTGGCGCTCACCGTGGCCACGACCCTGCTGATCAAGAGCGGGCGGCTCAAATGGGCCTGGGTGACGGGCGTGCCGCTGGCCTGGGACGCGGCTGTCACGCTGACCGCCAGCTACCAGAAGGTGTTCTCGCCCGACCCGACGCTCGGCTTCTTCGCCCAGCGCGACCGCTACCAGGCCGCGCTCGACCAGGGGCGGATCCTCCCTCCCGCCAAGTCGACCGGCGCGATGCAGCAGATCGTGGTCAACTCCACCGTGGACGGCATCCTGGCGGCGCTGTTCGCGGTCCTGATCATCGTGGTGATCCTCGACGCCGCCCGCGTCTGGTTCAAGGCGATCAGGGTGCGGGAGCCGCTGCCGAGCACGGAGGCGCCGTTCGAGGAGTCCAAGATCTACGCCCCGGCCGGGCTCATCGCCACCAAGGAGGAGAAGGAGGCGATGGCGAAGGCGTCCTCATCGAGCGGTTAGCCACCGCTCCGTCGGCCAGGTCTCGCGCCGCCACGCGCTGTCCCAGAACATCCACTCGTACGCCGCCGCCCGGCAGTACGCCCGCGCCATCGCCTCGCGGGTGTCCGGCCCCGCGGCGGCGGCGAGCCGGTCGGCGATGGCCTTGGCCTGCTCGACGGAGGCCGCGAAGCCGGGGTCGGCGTAGGTGGAGATCCACTTGCCGTACGGGTGGCCGCCGGTGTCGCCGGCCCGCTTCAGCAGGGCGGCGCCGACGTCCTGGTAGATCCAGAAGCACGGCAGCACCGCCGCCACGATCTCCGGGTAGGGCGCGCTCAGCGCGGTGGCCTGCAGATACGACGCGTACGCCAGGCAGGTCGGCGAGGTCGGCCCCGAGGCGTCGAGCTCCTCGATGTACCCGGCGTGCAGCAGGCGCTCGGCCGCCAGCGCCGTGTGCGCGCTCCGCGCCCAGAACGCCGCGTCGTCCGGGGCGGCGGCCCGCACCGAGGCGGTGGCCAGCACCTTGGCGAACGCCTCCAGGTAGCGGGCGTCCTGCACCATGTAGAACCCGAACCGGTCGCGGTCGAGGGTGCCGTCGCCGAGTGCGGTGATGAAGGGGTGCTCGTGGATGGCGCGCATCAGCTCGGCCGTGCGCTGCCAGACGTCGTCGCAGAACATGCCGCCCCTACCAGATCGCGTGGAAGTGGTGGACGGGGCCGTGGCCCGAGCCGACGTGCAGGCTGTCGGCCGCGCGCAGCGCCTCGGTCAGGTAGGTCTTGGCCGCCCGCACCGCGCCCGCCCAGTCGTCGTGCCGGGGGCGCAGCGCCGCGATGGCCGACGACAGCGTGCAGCCCGTGCCGTGCGTGTTCTTCGTGTTCACGCGGGGCGCGGCCAGCTCGATCGTGCCCTCCGGCGTCGCCAGCACGTCCACGCAGGTGTCGCCGTCGAGGTGGCCGCCCTTGAGCAGCACCTGCCGCGCGCCCAGCGCCCGCAGCCGCGCCGCCTGCCCGTGCATCGCGGCCAGGCTCCCGGCCGGCTCCTCGCCGAGCAGGTCGGCCGCCTCCGGCAGGTTGGGGGTGATCAGGTCGACGCGGGGCAGCAGCGTCTCGCGCAGCGCCGCCACCGCGTCGGCGGGCAGCAGCCGGTCGCCGCTCTTGGCCACCATGACCGGGTCGAGCACGACGTAGGCGGGCCGGTAGGTGTCGAGCGCCGCCGCCACCGCCTTGATCAGCGCCGCGTTGCCGAGCATGCCGATCTTCACGGCGTCGGCGGGCACGTCGGTCAGCAGGGTGTCGAGCTGCTCGGCCACGAACGCGGCCGGCACCTCGTGGATGCCGGTGACGCCGGTGGTGGTCTGCGCGACCAGCGCGGTGACGACGGTCATGCCGTACGCGCCGAGCGCCGAGAAGGTCTTCAGGTCAGCCTGGATCCCGGCGCCGCCGCTGGGATCGGTGCCCGCGATGGACAGGACTTTGGGAACAGCGCTCACGGCCGTGACGTCCCTTCGCTAGTCCGAACTAGATCAGGTTCGACGGGTGTGATCTCAGCCCGGCCCTCCGGGCACCCCGCGTCATCGGCCACAATAACAGGCGCTCAGACCTCGACGGCGTGGGCCTCCCGGGTGGTGGCGGCGCGGGTGGCCAGATAGGTGGCGACGATGGTGATCAGCCCGGCCGCGATCATGTAGGGCGGGATGCCGGCGATGGCGCTGCCCGCCGCCGCCTGCAGCGAGGTCAGGATCACCGGCGCGAAGCCGCCGCCGAGCATGCCGCCGATCTGGTAGCCGAGCGAGGCGCCGCTGTAGCGGACGCGGGCGCTGAACATGTCGGCGAACAGGGCGGCGAGCGGCCCGTACATGGCGGGGTGGATGACCGACAGGCCGAGGATCGTGGCCAGGCCCAGCACGAGCGGCGAGCCCGTGTCGATGAGCAGGAAGAACGGGTAGGCGTACAGGATGAAGGCGATGGTGCCGCCCAGGAACACCTTGCGGCGGCCGATCCGGTCCGACAGCGCCGCGAACGCCGGGATCGTGATCACCTCCAGGGCGGCGGCGATGGAGACGATGAGCAGCACCGTGCCGCGCTCCATCTTCAGCTCGGTGGTGGCGTAGGTGAGGATGTACGTGCCGAACAGGTAGAACTGCAGGAAGGGCGCGATGCAGGCGCCGAAGGCCAGCAGCAGGTTCTTCGGGTGGCGGCGGATGGCCTCGACGACCGGCAGCCGCGCCGGCCCGCCCGACTGCTTGACCTTCTCGAAGTCGGGCGTCTCCGCCAGCCGCAGCCGGATCACCAGGCCGACCAGCAGCAGCGCCACGCTGCACAGGAACGGCACCCGCCAGCCCCAGCTCAGGAAGTCGTCCTTGGGCAGCAGCGAGACCAGCGCGAACGCGGCCGAGGCGAGCACCAGCCCGGCGGGCGCGCCGGACTGCGGCCAGCTCCCGTGGTAGCCGCGCCGGTTCTCGGGCGAGTGCTCGACCGCCATCAGCACGGCCCCGCCCCACTCGCCGCCGACCGCGAAGCCCTGCAGCAGCCGCAGCACGACCAGCAGGACGGGCGCGAGCACGCCGAGTGAGTCGTAGGTGGGCAGCAGGCCGATCAGGAACGTGGCCGCGCCCATGATGAACAGGCTCAGGACCAGCATCGACTTGCGGCCGAGCCGGTCGCCGAAGTGGCCGAAGACGATCCCGCCCAGCGGGCGGACCACGAAGCCGGCGCCGAAGACCGCGAAGGCGGCGAGCGTGCCGGCGACGTCGGAGAACGTCGGGAAGAAGAGTTGGTTGAAGATCAGTGCGGCGGCCGTGCCGTAGATGAAGAAGTCGTACCACTCGATGGTGGTGCCGATGAAGCTGGCGAGCACGACCTGCCTGATCGGTTGCTGGTTCTGGGGGGTCACAGGCGCTGCCTCTCTGCCTTGCACCCGGCCGCACGGTGGGGTGCCGGAGCGTGTGAGGAGCGAGTGTATGCAACGGTATCCCGATATTGTCAATGGTTGGCCGCTGTGGTTGACACGAACCCCGAAGAGTGGATATCTCCGTATTCAACGGTATACATCGCACTTGAGGAGGTGACCGTGAGGCTGGCGGAGCGGGCCGACGACTGGCACGCGGCCTGCGCGGCCGACACCGCGCTGGCGGCACTGGGCTGCCGCGGCGAGGTCGGTTTCGGCATCAGGGCCGGGGACGAGGCGGTGACGTTCGGCTTCCACGACGGAAGGCCGGTCGGCGCCGCCCGGCGGACCGACTTCGAGGTGGCCGCCGACCCCGAGGCGTGGCGGGAGTTCTTCTCGGCCGAGCCCCGGCCGCCGCACCACCACCTCTTCGGGATGCTCATGCGCGTCCCCGGCACCGCCGTCACCGGCGACGAGGTGTGCTTCGCCCAGCACGCCCACCTGGTGCGGCGGGTGCTGGAGATCGGCCGCGCGGTCATCGCGGGCCCACCACCCGCGCCGCCCGCGCCGACCGCGCCGCCCGCAGCTTCGGCGGCGGCGCGGGTGGATCGCATCGAGGGGCGTTACCTGTGGGCCGAGGTGGGCCAGGAGCCCGTGCGGCTGTTCTACGAGCACGCGGGCACCGGCCGCGACGTGCTCCTCCTGCACACCGCGGGCGCCGACGCCCGCCAGTTCCACCACCTCATGAACGACGACCGCCTGACGGAGCGCTGCCACCTGGTCGCCTTCGACCTGCCCTGGCACGGACGCTCCGGCGGCCCGCCGAGCGAGCACCCCGGCGCGTACGCGCTGGACACCGACCGCTACGTGGCCACGATCATGGCCGTGATCGAGGCACTGAACCTCGACGACCCGATCGTGGTCGGCTGCTCGATGGGCGGCGAGATCTGCCTGGAGCTGGCCCTGCGCCACCCTGACAGGCTCGGCGGCGTCGTGGCCTGCGAGGCCGCCGACCACGTGCCGGGCAGGCAGGTCGGCTGGGCCCGCGACCCGAGGGTGAACCAGACGCTGTTCGTGCCGGAATGGGTGGAGGGGCTGATGGCCCCGCAGAGCCCGCCGGAGCACCGGCGCGAGGTGTGGTGGGGCTACTCCCAGGGCGGCTTCGGCACGTTCGCCGGGGACATCCTGTTCTACAGCGGCGACTGGGACGCCCGCGACCGGGTCGGCCGCATCGACACGGCCCGCTGCCCGGTGGTGATGCTGACCGGCGAGTACGACTACTCGTGCACGCCGGAGATGTCCCGGCGGACGGCCGGGCGCATCCCGGGCGCGGTCTTCAGGACCATGCCGGGGCTCGGCCACTTCCCGATGGCCGAGAACCCGGCGGAGTTCGCCGGGCACCTGCTCAGGGCGCTGGACGAGATCGACGGCAAGACGAGGGAGACGGCCGGATGAGATATCGCATGCTGATCGGCGGCGAGCGGGTGGACGCCACCGGCGACCGCAGGCTCGCGGCGGTCAGCCCGTACACGGGGGCGGAGTTCGCCACGGTGCCCGACGCCACGGCCGCCGACGTGACCGCGGCGGTCAGTGCGGCGGCGGAGGCGTTCGAGAGCACCTGGGCGGCGACGCCGGGCGTGGCGCGGGCGCGGCTGATGCACCGGCTGGCCGACCTGATCGAGGAGCGCGCCGACGAGCTGGGCCGCCTGGAGAGCACCGACAACGGCAAGCTGCTGAAGGAGACCGCCGGGCAGGCCAGGTTCGCCGCGCGCAACTACCGGTTCTTCGCCGGGTACGCGGACAAGCTGTACGGCCGCACGATCCCGCTGGACAACCCGGACACCCTGGACTACACGCTGCGCGAGCCCGTGGGCGTGGCGGCGCTCGTTACGGCCTGGAACTCCCCGATGCAGCTCCTGGCCAACAAGCTCGCCCCCGCGCTGGCCACCGGCAACTGCGTGGTGATCAAACCGTCGGAGCACGCCTCCGCCACCACGCTGGAGCTGGCCGACTTGGTGGACCGCGCCGGCTTCCCGCCCGGCGTGATCAACATCGTGACCGGCGGCGCCGAGGCGGGCACCGCCCTGGTCGCGGATCCGCGCCTGGGCCGCATCAGCTTCACCGGCAGCGTCGCCACCGGCCAGGCCATCGCCGCCACGGCGGCCCGCACGCTCGTCCCCGTCACCCTGGAGCTGGGCGGCAAGTCGCCGAACCTCGTCTTCGCCGACGCCGACCTCGACGCCGCGATCGCCGGCGCGATGGCCGGGATCTTCGCCGCGGGCGGCCAGACCTGCATCGCGGGCAGCCGCCTGCTCGTCGAGCGGCCCGTCTACCAGCGGGTCGTGGACGAGCTGGCGCGGCGCGCGGACGCCATCAAACTGGGCGACCCGCTGCTGCCGGACACCCAGATGGGCCCGGTGGCCAACGCGCCGCAGCACGAGCGCATCCAGCGGATGATCGCGGCAGGGGACGAGGCGGGCGCGCGCCGGGTCACCACCGAGCGGGAGGTGCCGGACCAGGGGCTGTTCGTCCGGCCGACCGTCTTCGCCGACGTGCACAACGGCATGCCGATCGCCAGGGAGGAGATCTTCGGCCCGGTGCTGAGCGTCATCCCGTTCGGCGACGAGGAGGAGGCCGTCGCGATCGCCAACGACAGCGACTTCGGGCTGGCCTCCGGCATCTGGACCACCAGCCTGGCCCGCGCCCACCGGGTCGCCAAGCGGCTGGTCGCGGGCACCGTCTGGGTCAACACCTACCGGGCGAGCGCGGCGCAGGCGCCGTTCGGCGGCACCCGCATGTCCGGGTACGGCCGCGAGCGCGGCGAGGAGGCCATGGAGGAGTACCTGCGCACCAAGAACGTCATGATCGACCTGTCCGGCCGGGCCGCCGACCCGTTCGCCATGCGGACCTGAAGGGAACGCCACATGAGATCACCAGTGGGGCTGTGCGGCCTCGGCAACATGGGGTCCGCGATCGCGCGGCGGCTGCGCGAGACGTACCCCGTGCTCGCCTACGACCTCGACCCGGCCCGCACCGCGACCGCCGCCGAGCTGGACGGGGTCACCGCGGCCGAGTCCGCCGCGGCCCTCGCCGAGGCGGAGACGGTCGTGCTGTCGCTGCCGACCCCGGCCGCCTCGGCGCAGGCCGCCGCCGCGATCGCGCCCGGCATGCGCCCGGGGTCGCTGATCGTCGAGACCAGCACGGTCAACCCGGCCGACATGCACCGGCTGCGCGAGCTGTGCGCGCCGCACGGGGTCCGCGTGCTCGACGCCGCCATCCTGTCCGGCGTGGCGCAGATGGCGGCGGGCACGTCCACGCTGCTCATCGGCGGCGACGAGGAGGACGTCGCGCGCGCCCGCCCGCTGCTCGACGCGCTCGCGCCCCGGCAGCTCGTGCTCGGCGGGATCGGCGCGGGCATGGCCGCCAAGGTCATCAACAACGCCGTCGCGCACGCCGTCATGGTCGTGCTGGCCGAGGCCGGCGCGATGGCGGCGGCCACCGGCGTGTCCGAGCGGCGGCTCGCCGAGCTGCTGGCCGACCCCGAGGCCGGGCTCACCCGCCCGCTCACCCACCGCTTCCTGGAGCGCGTCCTGCCCGGCGACTACGAGGGCGGCATGCCGACCGCCGCCGCCCGCAAGGACTCCACGCTCGCGCTGGCCCTGGCCCAGGACGCCGGCATCCCGCTGTTCGCCATCCAGGCCTGCCACAGCGTGTACGAGATCGCCGTCGGCGGCGGGCTGGGCCGCCAGGACTACGCCTCGATCGCCACCCTGTGGGAGCACTGGACCGGCCGCCCCATCTCGGAGAAGGAGTGAGCATGACCTCGTACGACGTGATCGTGGTGGGCGGCGGCAACGCCGGGTTCTCCGCCGCCCACGCCGCGCGCGAGCGCGGCGCCCGCGTGCTGCTCCTGGAGAAGGGCGCGGCCGGCGAGGCGGGCGGCAACTCCTTCTACACGGCGGGCGCCTTCCGCTTCCCCTTCTCCGGGCTGGACGAGCTGCGGCCGCTGATCGAGCAGGACCCCAGGCACGCCACGACCGACGTGCCGCCCTACACGGCCGAGGACTTCCTGGCCGACATGAAGCGTGTGACCGACGGCCGTTGCGACCCCGTGCTCACCGATGTGCTGGTGGGCGACGCGGCGGAGGCGGTCAGGTGGCTGGCGGGCAAGGGGATCCGGTGGCGGCTGATGTACGAGCGGCAGGCGTACGAGTCGGACGGGCACTGGCGCTTCTTCGGCGGCCTGGTCGTCGGCACGTCCGGCGGCGGGAAGGGGCTGATCGCCGGGCACACCGAGGCGGCGCTCGCGTCGGGCGTCGAGATCCGGTACGGCGCGGCGGTCACCGCGCTGCCGCGTGACGGGCAGCGGGTGACGGGCGTCGAGTACCGCGACGCGTCCGGCGCCGTCCACGAGGTCAGCGCGTCGGCGGTCGTGCTGGCGGCGGGCGGCTTCGAGGCCGACCCCGACCGGCGGGCCAGGCATCTGGGGCCGGAGTGGCGGCGGGCCAAGATCCGCGGCAACCCGTTGAACACCGGCGAGGTGCTCGACCTGGCGATCGCGGCGGGCGCGCAGCCGTACGGCGACTGGACCTCCTGCCACAGCACCGCCTGGGACGCCAACGCCCCCGACGGCGGCGGCAACCGCACTCTCACCAACCAGCTCACCCGTCAGAGCTATCCGGTCGGCATCGTGGTCAACCGCGAGGGCCGCCGCTTCGTGGACGAGGGCGCCGACTACCGCAACTACACCTACGCCAAGTACGGCAGGGAGATTCTCCGCCAGCCGGGCGGCGTCGCCTTCCAGCTCTTCGACGCCACGAGCAGGCCGCTGCTGCGCAGCGAGGAGTACGACTCGCACCCGATCACCGCCGCTCAGGCGGACACCCTGGCGGAGCTGGCCGCCGCGCTGGGCATCGACCCGGCCGGGCTGGAGGAGACGGTGGCGCGCTTCAACGCCTCGATCGACGACGGCGTGCCGTTCGACCCGTCGGTCAAGGACGGCAGGGCGGCGGCCGTCCAGCCGCCCAAGTCGAACTGGGCGCTCGCGCTCGACGCGCCGCCCTACTACGGGTACGCGGTGACGTGCGGCATCACGTTCACGTTCGGCGGGGTGCGGGTGGACACCGACGCCCGCGTCCTCGACGGCGGCGGCGCGCCCATCCCCGGCCTGTACGCGGCGGGCGAGCTGGTCGGCGGCCTGTTCTCCGGCAACTACCCGGGCGGCTCCGGGCTCACCTCCGGCACCGTCTTCGGCCGCCGCGCGGGCACTCACGCGGCCGGAGCCGCCCGTGTATGAGCTGTACGCCATCCGGTACGCGCACCGCGACGCCTCGGTGCGCGGCGAGCACTTCTACGGCCACGACCCGTGCGCCCTCGATCCCTACCCGATCGACTACTACGTCTGGGCGGCCGTCGGGGAGCACGGCGTGGTGCTGGTGGACGCGGGCTTCACCGCGGAGACCGCCGCCCGCCGCGGCAACCGTCACTACCTGCGCTCGCCCGTGGACACCCTGGCCGCCCTGGGCGTGGAAGCCGCAGGGGTGGGCCACGTGGTGCTCACCCACCTGCACTACGACCACACCGGCCACCTGCGTGACTTCCCCGACGCCAGGATCGTGCTGCAGCGGGCCGAGCTGGCGTTCTGGACCGGCCCGCACGCGCACCGCGGCGACCACCCGCACCTGGCCGAGCCCGGCGACATCGCCTACCTGGTGCGGGAGAACTTCACCGGCCGCGTCCGGCAGCTCGACGGCGACCACGAGCTGCTGCCGGGCCTGAGCGTGCACCACGTGGGCGGTCACACGCCGGGCATGCAGGTCGTCCGGGTGCGCACCGCCCGGGGGTACGCGGTCGTCGCCTCGGACGCCAGCCACTTCTACGCCAACATCGAGGCCGACCGGCCGTACGGCATCGTCAACGACCTGCCGGCCATGTACGACGCCTTCGACCGGGTCCGTGAGCTGGCCGGCTCGCCGGAGCTGGTCGTGGCCGGGCACGACCCGCTCGTGCTGGAGCGCTATCCGGCCGTGCCGGGCCTGGAGGGTTACGCGGTGCGGGTGGCGTAGGGGTTGTTGACCACACGTTCGAGTGTCGGCATCGTAGGGCGGGTGGCCGCTGATGAGACGCGTGACGGGGTCGAGCTGACCAACCTGGACCAGCCGCTGTTCGACGGCGCCGACGCGACCAAGCGCGACCTGGTCGACTACCTCGACGCCGTCAGCGACCGCATCGTCCCGGTGCTGCGCGACCGGCCGCTGTCGGTCGTCAGGGTGCGGCCGGGGCAGGCGCCGTTCATGCAGAAGAACCTGCCGAAGTACGCCCCGGAGTGGGTGCGTTCGGTGTCGATGTGGGCGGAGGCGTCGCGCAGGCAGGTGACGTACGCGCTGTGCGACGACCGGCGGACGCTGCTGTGGTTCGCCAACCAGCGGGCGGTGGAGTACCACCCGGCGCTGTTCGCCGGTGAGCACGCCACGCACCTGGTGCTCGACCTCGACCCGCCCGAGCACGACGACTCCTTCTCGCTGGCCGTGCGCGGCGCGCTGCTGGTCCGGCAGGCCCTGGACGACCTGGGGCTGGCGGGCGCGGTCAAGACGAGCGGCGCCAAGGGGGTGCACGTGTTCGTGCCCGTGGTGCCGGGCACCGCCATGGACGACCTGGCGGCGGCCACCCGGGCGCTGGCGGCGCGGGCCGAGCGGCTCGACCCGGCGCTGGCGACCACCGCGTTCATCAGGGAGGACCGCGAGGGCAAGGTGTTCCTCGACTCCACCAGGGCGGGCGGGGCCACCGTCGTCGCCGCCTACAGCCCGCGCATCAGGCCGGGCGTGCCCGTCTCCTTCCCGCTGGCGTGGTCGGAGCTCGGCTCGGTGTCGCCGCGGGACTTCACGGTGCGGACCGCGCCGGGGCTGCTGAAGGACGCCGACCCGTGGGCCGGGCAGATGCCCGCGCCGCAGCGGCTGCCCGATGACCTCGTGGAGGAGGGGCACACGATTCCGGTCGCCCGCGTACAGGCGATGCACGAGGGCAAGCGGCGGGCCCGCGCCCGTCGAGCGGAGTAATGTCCGCAAATTGCCACATTAGTGGGTCTTCACGCTAGTTCGTCGGCGGGTTAAGTTCGGGCAGCGGTCGATCGGGGGGAAGGGCCGCGTTCCCGTTCAGCCCATGGGGGGACACCCGCATGCGAAAGATCGCCATCGTCCTGCTCACCGTACTCGCCTTACCCCTGGCCATGACCACGCCCGCCACCGCGGGCGGGCTCGACGACGCCTTCGCCAAGGTGCTCGTCAAGAAGGTCAAGGGGGCCAACGTCAAGAAGCACCTCGAAGCGCTCCAGGCCATCGCCGACGCCAACGGCGGCAACCGCGCCGCCGGCACGCCCGGCTACGACGCCTCCGTCGCCTACGTCGTGGGCAAGCTGCGCAAGGCCGGTTACAAGGTCACCCGCCAGCCGATCAACTTCGTCGAGAGCTGGAGCGAGGACAGCCCGCCCGTGCTCGACCTCACCGCGCCCACCGCCAAGTCGTACGTGCCGGGCACCGACTTCGTCACCTTCGAGCCCTCGCCGTCCGGCGACGTGACCGCGCAGGTCCAGGGTGTGGACCTGACGCTGCCGCCGACGCCGACCCCCAGCTCGACCAGCGGCTGCGAGGCCGCCGACTTCGCCGGCTTCGTCCCCGGCCGGATCGCGCTCGTCCAGCGCGGCACCTGCCCGTTCGTCAACAAGGTGATGAACGCCGCCGCCGCCGGAGCGTCCGGGCTCATCGTCTTCAACGAGGGCCAGCCGGGCCGCACCGACCCGTTCCCGCTGGACATCGGCGAGTGGCGGGGCGGCATCCCCATGGTGTTCGCCAGCTTCGCCGTGGGCAACGAGCTGGCCGCCACCCCCGGCGCCACCGTCCGGCTCAAGGTCGACGCCAACCTCGTGCTCGGCACCAACGACAACGTGATCGCCGAAAGCCCCTTCGGCGACCCGCGCAACGTCGTCATGGTCGGCGCCCACCTCGACAGCGTCACCGCCGGGCCCGGCATCAACGACAACGGCTCCGGCAGCGCGGCGCTCCTGGAGGTCGCCGAGGAGATGGCGTACGTCCCGGTCAAGAACAAGGTGCGCTTCGCGTTCTGGGCGGCCGAGGAGATCGGGCTGCTCGGCTCCGACCAGTACGTGGACGCCCTGTCCGAGGCGCAGCGCGACCGGATCAGGGTGTACCTGAACTTCGACATGATCGCCTCGCCGAACTACGCGTACAAGCTGTACGACGGTGACGACTCCGACGGCGTCGGCTCGCCCGCCGGCCCGCCCGGATCGGCCCAGATCGAGGCGCAGCTCGCGGCGTTCTTCGGCTCCCGCTCGCTGCCGACCGTGGGCACCGACTTCGACGGCCGCTCCGACTACGGGGCGTTCATCGCCGTCGGCATCCCGTCCGGTGGCATCTTCACCGGCGCGGAGGGCATCAAGACGCCCGAGGAGGCGGCGCTGTTCGGCGGCACGGCAGGGGTGGCGTACGACGCCTGCTACCACCAGGCGTGCGACACCATCGCCAACATCAACGACACCGCGCTCGACGTGGACTCGGACGCGATCGCGGACTCGGTCGCCAGGTACGCCTACAACCTGCGCGCCATCCCGCCCAGGACGGCGCCGCAGGCCGCCGCCCTGTCGGCCTCGGCCGAATAGCGGTCCTGACCGGGTGGGCGGCGCGTCCGCCCACCCGGCCTTGTTCTAGCTGGTCGCGGGTGTGGGGTGGCTGACCGGGCTGCGGTGCCCCTGCTCGTCCACCGCCCGCACGCCGAACTGGAAGTTGTCCTTCGACAACCCCTCCACCGTGTACGAGGTCACGTTCCCCACGAACCGCGAGTGCGTCCACAACGGCTCGGTCGTGTCCCGCCAGACCACCTCATACCCCGAGATGTCGGGCTCGGGGTTGGCGTCCCACCGCAGGTCCGTGTCGTTGGTGAGCCGGCTCGTCACGATCGCCGCCCGCCCCGGGGAGCGCGGCGCGCGGGCCAGCGCCGCCAGCGCGGCCAGGTTCACCTGCGTCACCCGCGCCACGTAGTCGGTCTCCACGAACCGCAGCAGGTCCCCGTACTGCACGCCGTCCTCCACGCGCACGTCCTGGTGCTGGTGCCGGTAGTCCTCGTGCACCTCCGTGAAGCGCACCGCCGCGTACCCCTGTTGCAGGAACGGGATTTGGTCGCCGCCGCGCAGGTAGCGGTCCCTGCGGTAGTACAGGCGGGCGTCGAAGCGCGGCACGTACTGAGTGGCCGTCTCGTGGACGAAGCGGGCGAGCTGCCGCGAAACCCCGTCGTTCTCGCCGCCGACCGACTGGCGGACGGCGGCCTGCGCCGGGGTCTCCGAGGTGGGCACCCCTTCGGAGAAGACCCGCACGGCCTTGGCGTCCCGGCCGTTCTCGCCGTCGGCGCTGCCCACGATGTCGTTGGTGAACATGCCCTGGATATCGACGTTGTTCTGCTTGGCCTGCTGAGCGAAGTGCGCGGCCCCGTACAGGCCCTGCTCCTCGCCCGCCACCGCCATGAACACCACCGTCGCGTCGAACGTGCGGGTCGCCATGACGCGGGCGGCCTCGATGGCGACCGCCACCCCCGAGGCATCGTCGTCCGCGCCGGGGGCGTCGCAGGTGGCGTTCATCACGTCGGAGCAGCGGGAGTCGTAGTGGCCGCTGACCACGTACGTGCGGCCGGCGGAGGCGTCCTGGGTGCCGCGCAGCGTGGCGACCACGTTCGTGATCACCGTGGGGGCGGGGACGCGCGGCGAGACGGGCTGGACGAACGACTGCTTCTCCACCGTCATGCGCCCGCCGGAGGTGGCGGCGATCCTGGAGAACTCGTCGTAGATCCAGTCGCGGGCGGCGCCGATGCCGCGCACCGGGTCGTCCTGGCTGGACAGCGTGTGGCGGGTGCCGAAGGAGGCCAGCTCGGTGATGATACGGCCCAGGTTGCGCGCGTCCACCTGCCGGACCATCTTCTCGATCTCCGCGTCGCGCGGCGCGCCCGCCTCGGCGGCGGGCGTCAGCACCCCGGCCAGCAGGACGGCGGCGCAGAAGGGCAGGGCCGATTTACGGATGAGCGGTGTCAGTGCCATGACATGGCTCCACGAGGGATGGCGGGCCGGACCTGCCGGAGGTCCGACCCGCGATGGTGAGGGGAGCTAGCGGGTGATCCGCACGTCGTCCACGCCCGCCTCGACCAGCGAGGCGCCTGAGGCGTCGGCGGCATCGACGAGGATGCGGACGGTCTGCCCGGCGAACGCGTTCAGGCTCGCCGAGGCCGTGGCCCACGCGCCGTTGCGGTTCGTGGCCGCGCCCGCCTGGTTGAACACCGTGGCGGTGGTGCTGCCGACCACGCGCACGCGCAGGTAGTCGGCGGTGGAGGCGTTCGAGCCGTGCGCCAGGTACCACGAGAACGACAGGGTCAGCGCGCCCGTGGCGGGCAGCGTGATCGCTGGTGACTGGATCGAGGTGACGCCGCCGTCGATGTCGTACGCGCCCGCGGACGCGCCCGCCAACCGGCCGGTCACCAGGTCGTTGGTGCCGCTGACCGTGGTGCCGAGCTGCTTGGCGCCGCTGGACGTGGTCGCCTCGGGGTCACCGCGCTCCCACTGCCCCAGTGTGGCGGTGTCGGTGGCGGACGGGTTGGTGGTCCAGCCGGTGGCCGTCTCGAACGTGTCCGACCAGACCGTCACCGGCGGGACGGCGGTGGCGGTCGTCCACACCGCGTACGCGATGGCGTCGGCGTTCCTGTCCAGCGCGGTGTCGTTGATGTTGGCGGTCGTGTCGCAGGCGCGGTGGTAGCAGACGTCGAACGCCTGCCCCGAGGTGCCGCCCCACAGCGTCGCCTGGGCGGCCGTCTTGATGCCCTCGGCGCCGGTGAACGTGCCGCCCGCCGGGATGCCGACGGCGATGAACGGCCCGTAGTCGGAGCGCCCGTCGAAGTCGGTGCCCCGGGTGGGCACGCCGATGGAGGTGAAGTAGTCCTGGATCGTCCGCTCCAGTTGCGCCGAGCCGGCCGGTCCGGGCCCCGACCCCGTCCCGTCGGAGTTGTCGCCGTCGTAGACGAAGTATCCGGCGTTCGGGGAGCCGACCATGTCGAAGTTCAGATACCCCTTGATCCGCGCGCGGTCGGCGGCCGGCAGGTTGTTCACGTAGAACTGCGAGCCGCGCAGCCCCAGCTCCTCCGCGCCCCACCAGGCGAAACGCAGATGCTTGGTCGGCTGCAGCGCCTGGCGGGACACCGCCAGCGCGGTCTCCAGGATGGCCGCGCTGCCCGAGCCGTTGTCGTTGATGCCAGGCCCGGCCGTCACGCTGTCGAGATGCGCGCCGACCATCAGGATGTCGTTCGGGTCGCCGCCGGGCCAGTCGGCGATGACGTTGTAGCCGGTGGCGCCGTTGTAGGTGAACGACTGCAGGGCGGTGGTGTAACCGGCGGCGTCGAGCTGGGACCTGACGTAGTTCGCCGAGGCCAGGTACCCGGGCCGGCCGTGCGCCCGGGTGCCGCCGTTGGCGGTGGCGATGGACTGGAGCTGCGACAGGTGCGCCTTGACGTTGGCCAGCGGGATGTCCGGTGGCGCCGCGGCCAGGGCGGGGGTGGGGGCCGGGGTCAGGGTGAGGGTGACGATCGCCGCGACGATGAGTGATCTCATGCCGTTTTTCCAGGTGCGACGGCTGGATAAGAGCATGGCGGCGCCTCCATCCGAGGTCGAGGGTGGAAGATCCCGAGATGGTGCTTCTCTGGAACGTAACGCCCCAAAAGCCCTTCGCCTAGGCCCGCTCACACCCCGTCCACCCGCCACCCGCCCGCGCCGTCCACCCGCCCGCGCCGTCCGCCCTGGACGCCCGCCCGCCCCGGAGGCCGGTTAGGAGTGGGTGGCCTCCTCGGCCCGCAGCGCCGCCAGCACCACCTCGGGCGAGTCGGCGAAGAACCGGATCGAGCTCACCTCGGCCCGCCGCCCGAGCGGCCGCACCACGGTGACGGGCCCGTCCAGCTCGACCGTCACGTTCGTCCGCGACGACACCGCCACCGCCAGCCGCCCGTCCTTGACCGACACCATGCTGTCCTCGTTGAGGCTCCGGCTGCTCCGCACCGCGACGATGCGTTCCCGGGGCACCCGCAGCTCGAAGTAGACCCCGTACCGGATGTGCAGCTCCTCCCGGGTGACGACGTGCGGCCGGGTCGCGCACCCGGCGGCCATCACGGCCACGAACAGCAGCCCGTACAGGTCGGCGATCAGCACCCCGAACCGCAGCCACGCGGGCACGCCGAGCGCGACCAGCAGCAGGTCGATCACCACGGTCTCCACGGCCATCGCGAAGGCGAACAAGGTCAGCACGAACGCCTGCTCCTTGGCGTACGAGACGGCGGTCGCCCCCTCGGGCACCCCCTGCCTGCGCCGCAGAACCCACAGCCCGATGGCGACCAGACCCTTGAGCTCGAACCCCACGACCCGCAGCACCAACCTGACCATCGGCCCTCCCTCGACACGTTCACCACCTCTCATGAGACACGTTGACGTCGCGTCAAGGTCAAGCCCGGAGGATCCGGTCTTCATGACTGGTCAGGGGAAGCGCAGAAAGTCCTGTCGATCTTTGGGAGCCAGACGGGGAGCCAGTGCTCTACCCGGTCTTCGACTTGAAGATCTTGTCCATCACGACCGCGCCCTCTGTGAGCGCTGGCCGGATCTCGTGTCGGTAGACGGTCTCGGTCACGTGCGTTGACGAATGGCCAACGAGGCGTGCGATCTCCTCCTCCTCAAGGGCCACGTTGTGCGCGGACAGCAGGGACACGAAGCTGTGCCGCAACTCGCGCGGGCACCAGTTCGTGCCGTTGCCGGCCGCCTCGGTGATGAGCTAGAACTCACGCCAGACGTACCAGCGGTTCATCGGGATGCCGTCTTCGCGCCGGAACACATGCGCGATGTCCCCTCCCCGCTCGCCGGACGCGAGGCGTTCCGCTTGCCGGGCCGTGTGCAGTTCCTTCAGAACGCGAAGACCCTGCTAGAAGACCTTGAGGACGCGGCAGGATCTTCGTGTTGAAGGCACAGGATCACGTATTCCTTGAGGGGACTGGATAGCGCGGTGCGGATGACCGCCTTCGCCTGTTCCCATTTGAGGGCCTTCGACGGGCGGCCCTCCTGTCCCTCAGGGGCATCAACCAGGCTCGCGACGTTTCGCCGTACCTTGTCCCTGTGTTCGGCGTGCCTGATGGCCCGTCCCACGATTTGGTGGATCAGAGGGAGCGATCGAGTGGAGAGGACTTCTACCTAGTCTTCCAGCCAGTCGTCCAGATCACCGGCGGTCAGCGTCTTCGACTTCCTCATGCCGATGTAGGGGTAGATGTGATGGACGGCCATCGACCGGTAATTGCGTACCGTGCCCTGCTGGTCGCGTCCCTTGAGCCCTTTCTTAAGCCATTCATTGACGCAGTCTTCGACGGTGTAGCTCTCGTCCGACTTGATGCCCGACTCCAGCTCTTCGACTGCCTTGATGAGCTTGTCCTTGACCTCGGTCTTGGTCCTCCCTATGCGCTTGATCCGTGCCGCTTATCCTGTGCGTCGAACCGGAGCGACAGGGCTCCTGTGTACCCCTTGCCCTCCGGGGTAGACGCTCGCTTAGCGTTTGCCGATGTAGAGGGTGGCGACCAGCACTCGGCTCGCCGCCATTGAGAAGCACATCCAGCAAGCTCACGGCGATGTCGTGCCGCCGATCTTCACTTATGCAGTGACTGGGGGCAGTGAGAGCTACCTCGACTGGCTGCGGAACGGCATAGATCCTGCTCAGTTGACGTTTTTCTTGGCCCGTGCTCCGAGGATCGGGATAGCGGCGATCTTGTCAGCGGGCAGGCTGGACCAGATCAGCCCACTTGGGCGCGGCGAGCGCGGACACGTAATGATTTCCCTCTCCGTGATGATCATATCCACCCGGAAATCGTGCCCCCCTTCCGGCAGCGGCTCGTCAATCACCTGGAGCGAGTGAACGGTGGTGACGATCACGGTGTCGTCGGTGACAAGGCCGTCCTCGATGAGGAGGGCCACTTCGATGTCGGAGTAGCCGGCACCCTTGCCCAGGCGTACACCCTCACGGTTGACCGCGACGGTTCCGCATACGACTAGGTCAATCGGGCGCATCTGCTCTGTGCCCACCCGCGGGCTGGCCTTCTCCGCGGCGCTGCTCAGGGCCGCCTGGCCCGGCGGGAGCGCGGAGTGCGCGGGGTCGATAAAGTAGAACGGCTCGATGGTCGCGATCTTCGGCACGGCCATGTAGAGGATCTTGCCTTCGGCAAGGGCGCGCGTCCGGACCGGAAGCTGAGCGGTGTCAGGATTGGCCTTCACGGTGTGCGCCCGTCGCCAGGCGTTCGTGGTGACGAGCAGTTCGGCAGCCTTGTCAAAGCCAACGAACTGAGGGATGTAGTTGCGCGCGTCCGGAGTGGACACCTCAGCGTCGATCAGGGCCGACCAGACACGTTCCCGGACCGCGTTCTTGTCGTCGTCAAGACTCATGCCGCCAGTTCATCACGTTGCCATCAACGCGAAGAGACGATCACTGATCTCCTGCACCCACGGCTCATGCCGCCACGGCGCCAACTCCCGGCCGCCCGTGAACGCGATGTTGAGGCCACCGCCACCACGCGTCTCCTCGATGAGGTCGATGGCCTCATGCAGGGTGCCGCACGCCTCTTCCAGCTTGCCTTGCCGGATGTAGGCGAGAGTGAGGTTGCCCAGCACGATGGACTGAGACTTCCTCCAGCGAACCAGACTGCGCGCCGACCTGGTCAAGATCTGTTCTGCCCTGTGGTTCACGCCGAGGAACAGGTAGCAGGAGCCTGCCAGGCGATCGAACTGGGTCGGCGAGAACATGTGGAAGGCTTCGTCGTCCTTGTGGATGCGGGCGAAGCTCTCCTCAGCCGCACCGAGCGCCCCTTCGCACGCGCGCCTTTCTCCAAGCATCGCGTACGCCTCGCCGACGTGCAGGAACCCTAGGCCGGTGAGCACGCTGCTGGCGGGCCTGCCGACCATCGCCGTCTCGTTGCAGAGACGCAAACCTTCCCTGGTGTTCTTCGTGCCGTACAGGGCAACGAAGCCTTTACGGAGTTGGGCATGCGCTTCGAGGATGGGATCCCTGACCTCCCGAGCAGCGCTGATCGCCTGGTCGAAATACTGCACAGACACGGCGTGATCCCGCCTCTGCGACGCGTCCCAGACGAGTTGCCCCATGAGAGTCGCGGACTCGGCGGTCGAGATGCACAGCTCACGGCGGATGCGTCCGGCGGGGGCGAAGTTGTGCAGGAGTGTCACTTGGCTGTGACAGTGGCCGGCGTCCGCCAGGAGGGAGGCCGAGGGCGCCGTGTCGTACTCGGCAGTCAGGTGCTGAACACGCTCCGCCAGATGCGCCACGGTCACCAGGTCCACCGCCGCCGGATTACGAAGCGCGAAGACGAGTCGTTCCGCGTCCGGCTCCTCATTCACCTGGGATGCGAGGTATTCGTCCAACTCGTCAAGGGACACCTCAAGAACACGGGCCAGCTTGGGGCGCTGCCAAGGGCGCGGCTCTCTCTCACCGCCTTCCCACCGCACCACGGTGGAGCGTTCGACACCAACCGCGAAGGCCAGCTTCTCCTGTGAGAAGCCGAGCGTCTTGCGGCGCTGGATCAGCCTTTGCCGCCGTCGTGACACGGTCCGGTTCCTCCCGCGAGGCTGACAGGAGCCTTTACTGGAGTATTCCTCTTGAACGCCCTGGTCCGCAGGGGCAATGCCACATTGGTGCGTCATCTCTGCACGGTTGTGCTGTGGAGTGAAGGAGCGCTGAGGTGTTGGCTACGGCACTATGACAAGCCACTTGACCAGCCCGACCTGCGGAGCCTTGTCACGGGCTTTCACCCTGTCGCCGACCCCACAGTCCGTTCCCGGGGGTCGCAAGTGGGTGCGGCAACTACTCGACAGATGGGATCTCGGGGAGATCAAATGGCGGGCCGAACTGCTGGTTACCGAACTCATCGCGAACGCGATCAAGCACGCACAGACCGGCGGGGCTCCTGTCACAGTTCTGGTGATGTACGCAGCAGGCACGCTCAGGATCGAGGTCCGTGATCGGGACACGGACAACCTTCCTGTACGTCGGCGGTCCACACCCGAGGACGAGAACGGACACGGACTGCTGCTCGTCGAGACGTACTCCGACCGCTGGAACGTCCGGTTGAACGAGCGCAACAAGACGGTCTGGGCTGACTTGGATACCCCTTCACGGCTGAAGGCGGGGGCGCGATGAGACCTGAAGGCCGCACACTGCTCGAAGGCGATCCGGCACTCATCCTCGAAGAGGGCATCGGCTACGTACGGGCCTGGTCGGAGGCACAGCACGCGGTCAGCGGTTTGCGCAGTGCGCTGGAAGCCGTTGGCCACGGAGATGCACTGCCGTTCCTGCATGCCGACGTCACCGAGTTCGGTACCGGCGTTGTCGAGCTGGGTCGCGTCACCCCTCAGACGGCGGAACTACTAATGAGGGCTCTCAAACTGCTGGCCGCCCAATCCGACCTGTCCGGCGACGAGTTCGCCGCCTGAGTGCGAGAGCCGAGTCTCATGAGCGACCACAACGGCACGAACCCGTACATCGACACCAACACGCCCAACGTGGCGCGCATCTATAACTACCTGCTGGGAGGCAGGGACAACTTCGCTTCAGACCGCGCGGCAGCGGAACAGATCATCAAGGTTGTTCCGCATGTCCGCAGGACTGCCCGCGAGAATCGCTCCTTCCTACGACGCGCGGTCACCCAGCTCACCGCCAAGGCCGGCATCCGGCAGTTCATCGATATCGGCACCGGTCTGCCGTCCAAGGGCAACGTTCACGAGATCGCGCAAGCGATCAATCCGGACGCGCGGGTGACCTACATCGACAACGACCCCACCGCGATCGTCCACGCCCGCGCCATGCTGGCACGTGGCGAAGGAGTCATCGCAATTCTCGACGACCTACGCGACCCCGATTCGATCCTCTCGCAACCGCGCCTGAACGCCCTTATCGACCTTGACCGGCCGGTGGCGTTGCTGCTGGTAGCCGTCCTGCACTTTATAGAGGACAAAGAGGATCCGTACGCGATCGTCTCACGCCTGCTCGCCGCGCTCGCTCCAGGAAGCTACCTGGTCGTCTCGCACGCGACAGCGGACCATCTTCCCTCGGAACGTACAGATCAAGCGCTCCAGGTCTACGAAGCATCCTCCACACGTGCCACACCCCGCACGTACCGGCAGATCCTCCGATTCTTCGAAGGTCTTCGACTAGTTGAACCCGGTCTCGTTGACGTGCGCGATTGGCGACCCGACAGAGACGAGCCCAGCGCCGATGTGATCACCACTTGCTATGGCGGATCGGCTCAGAAGCCCCTGCCCTGGGAAGGGACAGCGTGATGCGCGACGAAGAGGGACGCGCGCTGGCCGCCACCATTCAACAGCGGCATCCAGGCTGGTTGATCATGTGGTCGCCATGGCGTCGCCGCTTGTCCGCGTTCGCCTGCTGGCACCCCACCCGACCAGTTGTGATCGATGCACAATGTCTCGACGACCTACTTAACCTCATGTTCTCGGAAGAGATGACTGCCCACTATGGGGACGAGCGATGAAGTTTGATGACTTCTGTATCGCTTTGGGTGACGCTGCGCTGTGCCCTAAATGGATAGCCCAATCAACTGCGAGATGTAGCTGTTGGGACGTGTTCAATCGGTTAGGTTAGGCGCCTATGTGCATTCCAAAGGAACTCGTATGCGACTCAGGATGAACTATGCTTGGGATGATATCTTGTGTTCGATATTTCGCAGAAGGTTGATTACTTCGGCGGCCGATTCGGCGAAAGCAATCCTTGCCTGACTGTCGTTCTTGTCGCACCACTTCTTCACTTTCCTGACAAGCGCGTGCTTCGCATCGCGCTTCGTGTCATGCGGTAAGGCTAGAACATGCTGAACTTCGGCTGCGAATATGGCTGGATAGTAGAGCTCGAAGTCACGGGCACTGAATGTCCGAAAATGTTCTTCAGGCCACGTCGCGCCATAAGTGGTCTGTAGTTCTTCGATCACCCTTTTCCCTGCCTCGTCACCGTCTACGATGACCCAGGCCCGATGTCGGTATGTAGCTTCTAGATGAGTGAAGAGGAAGAGCCGGCGGAAATCCTCAAAAGTGGGTTCGACTTTGCTTGTCCCACCTGCTGCCAATGTGCGGATTCGGGAAAGTCGTGGCGCGAACCATGGAATTAGATAATCCTTAACGATCACCTCAGCGGTTGATTCCTCCAGAATAAGCCAGCCCTCCCAAAGGTCGAAATCGTACAACTCATAGCCGAGCTGCCGAAGGACATCTATCCGCGCCTCGGCGGATGGCTCTATTTCCCGAATTGACGAAGTGGGAATTTGGAATGGCTGAAAATCCGATTCAACGGCGAAGATTTTGCTGTGTGGAGCTGCTCCAAGGTATTTCACAACGATGTTCGAGTGCGTAGATATCACGAACTGATTGCTTGTGGACTTCTGTATGATCGCGTGTAAGATGGCTTTTAGGCCCTCGGGATGGATATCGTTCTCAAGTTCCTCGATTAGAAATAGATTTCCGTCCGCCATGCATAGATCAGTGATGAGGCCAAGTAGGCTAGATACGCCTTCCCCCATGGACTCGATGGGAATGTAATCGTGATTACCTATGGCCACTCCCGATTGCTGTCCTCCAGCGGACCCATGGGTGCTCACACGGAATCCCAATACTTCTCGACAGAGATGGGTGTACTCTTCAGATTTTGGATGATCAATATTGGCGAGGCGCATGACTTTCGATGTGAGATAGCGAAGATCGTTGGCAACGGCTGTCGTTCGAGCTCGATCGACCATCTCGTCGAAAGCGATGACTTTTCTTTTCGACAGATAGGTGTAGATGAAGTTGTAGGGCTCTGCTTGAGGAATGTGATCGACCCCTCGCGCATCCTGACCGCCAACACTAAGCCCAGGTTTTGTGCTTACTAGCTGATCGCGATCACGCAGCGAATATTCCACATGCAGTGTGCCCGCTGCTCCTTCGCTCCGAATATTGTCGAAGTGTCGAGAGTCTATACTGTCTAGCCGAACCTCTAATTCGCTGCGTGTTGCGCCGAGTCGAACATCCCGATGCGTGATGTCGGCACCAGCTTGCATCAGATGCAGGGCTTTGATGAAGGCCGATTTTCCGGAATTATTCCTACCGGTGATCACATTGATTTGATCAAGATTCACATAACCCGTATCAGGGAAGCATTTGAAGTTGGCTATTCTTGCCGCAGTGACTCGCATTGGCCGACCATAGCATCACCTGTCATTGCTGAGTATCTTCTCTATCTTCCCATTTCCGTCCAAGTAGTAATAAATCGCCCAGCGCTCCCATCAGGTGTGCATCCGGTGGTGCGGCCGGAATCCATGCCCTGGTTGCTGCGCTTGCCCGTTCGCCCCCGTCAGGGTCAACGACGACCTCACGCTCGACTTCGACGACCGCCACCACCCCCAGCCCGGCCACTACGCGTTCCTGGTGGACGACGACACCTTCGACGCGGCACTCGACCGGCTCCGCGCCGACGCCGCGATCGACTACGGCTCAGGCCCCATGAACGGGTGGGACCGGCGGATCAACCACCTCGGCGGCGGCCGGGGCGTGTACGTCCGCGACCCCGACGGCCACAGCTACGAGCTCTTCACAGCCGAACCCATGCCGATCCCGGCGACCTGGAAGGATTCTCGCGAATTCGATTGAACCCACCCCCGCCCCGCCGCGTACAACCTGTCGGACAACAGCACGCACCCACACCGAAAAACGCCACCTGACCTGCGCGAAGGCGTATTTCGAGCGTGCCTTCGCCGCGCTGACCGGCTGCCACGGGGATGGCGATGGAATTTCAGGGATGGAGCGACGGCCTGGCCCTGCGGCCGCGCGATTACCTGGGAAAGGGCCACACGCTGGCCGCCGCCGTCGGCACGGCGGGGCCCCTGCGGGACGAGGCGCTCTACCTGTTCGCGCTCGGCAGCGCCACCACCATGGCCAGGCTGCACCTGGGCGGCATCGCGGGGCTGCGGCTCACGCCCGGCAACGTCGTGGTCGGGCCGCGCGGCCAGGTGTCGTTCGCGCCGGGGCCGCGCGACAGCGTGTTCTCCGCGCACGACGTCAAGGACTGGGCCGGCGTGGTGGTGTTCGCGGCGACGGGCCGCGAGCCCGACCAGGGCGCCGACCTCGACAAGCTGCTCCCCGCGCTGCGCGCGGTGATCGACGAGTGCCGCCGCGCCGACGCCGCCTCCCGCCCGTCGGCCGTCGATCTGGTACGCGTCCTGCTCGGCCACTCCGGCGCGGCCCAGGGCGCCACGGTGCACGAACTGCTGCTGGAGGCCGAGCGGCGGACCAGGCCCGAGGAGCCCGCGCCGTACGAGGAGCACCTCGTGCCCACGCCGTTCTGGCGCAGGCCCGCGTACCTCACGGGCGTCGCCATCGGCATCGCGCTCGTCGCGGGGGCGGCCGGCGCGGTCATCCTGATCTCGGGCCAGGGGCGCGCGCCGGAGGCGAGCGACGTGGTCACCGCGGTCGGCCGGCGCACGGCCACGTTCAGCCAGGTGTCCGACGGCGTGGGGGCGGGGGGCCGGGTGGAGTCCGAGGGGCGGCTGAGCTTCGACCCGGGCGCGCCCGCCACTTCGTACGACATGAAACTCGCCTGCGGGAACGATCCACAGCCTGTCTCCGTGTCCCTCGTCGGCACCAGGGGGACGGCCGCGGGGGCGGTGTTCGACACCGACCATCCGCCGGGGGAGCCGTGCGTCCAGAGGACGGCGCCCACCGTCCGTGAGCTCAGCTCGCCGCGTACCGTCCAGGGCCTGATCGACGCCGCCGGCGTCAATGTGACCAGCACGCCGGCGGCCGGGAACGGCCGCACGCTCACCGGATCGGTCCCCGCGCACCGGGTCAGGGGCGAGGAGGGCGAGGCCACCTACGCGGGCCTGCCCGCCGAGGGCCCGGTGCGGTTCACGCTCCAGGTGGACGGCCGGGGCCTGCCGGTACGGCTGCGCCTGCGCATGGAGAGCCGCGGCGGCGCGGCCCAGAGCGTCGAGACCGTCTACCGGGATTGGCGCGCGTTCGAGGCCATCAAGGGGGAGAGGACCAATGGCTGAGGAATTCGCCGCGAACCGTCAGGAGGCCGCGAACGTCGCGCGGGACCTCAAGGCCATCCGCGCGGCACTGGACGGCGGGCAGTCCGGCGCGCTCGACGCGCGGACCGGCTCGGAGAAGGTCGACGACGCCGTACGGAGGTTCTTCGAGGAGTCCTCCGACAACCGGGAGCGGATGAACCAGCTCCTGGAGCGCGCGGCGGGCCTGCTGGACGCCCTCGTCGAGGGCACGGGCACGCTCGACGGCTCGCTGGCCGACTCGCTCTCGACCAGCTCAGGGGGCTCGGGATGAAGGCGCTCGGCCTGGGCGTGCTCACCGGCGTCCTGGTCGCGACGGTCGCGGCGTCGCTGGTGTTCGCGCTGACGGACCAGCCGGGGGCGCCGGCCGGGGCGCGGGCCGTGTACGTCGATTCGCCGTCCGGACAGGCAGCCGCACCCCGGAAGACGCGGACGACCGAGGACCCCGCGCAGGAGACCCCCGACCCCGCGCGGGAGAGCCCTGACCCTGCGCAGGAGACCCCCGACCCCTCGCGGGAGAGCACCGACCCCACCCCGGACAGGGCCGACTTCGCCGGGCGGGTGGCAGGCGGCGGCGGGCTCGTCGCGCTCTCGATCCGCGACGGCAAGGCCGTCGGCTACTTCTGCGACGGCCGCCGCGAGGTGTGGATGTCCGGCGACGCCCGCGACAACCGCGCCACGCTCACCGGCCAACAGGGCGGCGACACCGTGATGACCGCCGCCCTCGGCGACGACGGCGCGACAGGCGACCTGGTGCTCGGCGAGGACGCCTTCCGCTTCACCGCCCCCGCGGTCAAGCGGCCGTCCGGCCTCTACAGGGCGACGGAGCAGGTGCGCGGCGCGTCGGTCGTCGGCGGCTGGATCGTCCTGCCGGGCGGGCGTCAGGTCGGCGCCGTGCGCTTCGGCGACGTCGAGCGGCCCGCACCCCCGCTCGTGCCCGGCCGGGACGTCCGGATCGCCGGCGTCACGCTCGAACCCGAGCCCGTGGACGACTTCATCGAGGAGCTGACCCATGGCTGACCTACCCTTCGGATTCACCGTGCGGGTCCCCGACTCGTGGTACGAGTTCGACGTCTGGCGCGCGGGACGCACCGCCGACCTGGCCCGCCTCGTGGACGCCCGGGTGGCGGCCACGCCCGAGCTGGCCCCGCACCGCGCGGTGCTGCTGAAGGTGCTGCGCGAGGTCGCCGAGCTGGCGACGCGGCACGGGGCGGTGTTCGGCGCCGCGATGACCGACCACCTGGAGGACGCCGGCACCGTGCTGGCCACCCTCATGGTCCTGCACACGCGGGGCCGCTCCGACCCCGAGGGCAACACGGTCGAGGCGATCGCCTCGGGCGTCGTCGCCGTCCCGCCCACCCCCGGCACGCCGGGCTGGCGCGCCGTCGAGATCGTCGAGCTGGACGCGGGCCGCGCCGTACGCGTGGCCGGCGTCGAGACGGGCGAGCTGGACTCGGTGGTCATGCAGACGCTCATCCCCGTGCCCGGCGGGCACGGCGTGCTGGACCTGGTGCTCACCAGCCCGCACCTCAGCCTGGCCGAGCCCATGCTCGACCTGTTCGACGCGATCAGCGCCACCCTGGCCTGGTCCGGCCCCCAAGGAGAGTGAACCGTCATGGCAGGTGGGACCCATCACCTCAGCTTCCCGCAGGTGGAGAACAGCGCCACCCGGCTGAACAAGGAGAAAGAGGACATCGAGAGCCGGCTGACCCAGCTCAAGGCGATGATCGACCAGCTCGTCAGCAGCGACTTCGTCACCGAGCGGGCCTCCGGCAAGTTCCAGCAGGACTACGATCAGTGGAACAACGGCGCCAAGCAGGTCATGCAGGGCCTGGAGGGCATGAGCCAGTTCCTCAAGACCGCCATCGCCAAGCACCGCGAGCTGGACGCCTCGCTCAGCGGCGGCGCGGGAGCGTGACGTCATGCCGGGCGGATGGGACGTACTGGGCCTGGCCGGCGACCCCGCCCCGGGGGACCCCGGGCAGGTCAGAGGACTAGCCGACCGGCTGCTCAAGGAAGCGCGGCTGGCCGAGGACAACACGGCCAAGCTGAGCACCGTGTCGGGCGGCAGCTCGGCGCTGGGGATGCGCGGCGACTACGCGGCCCGCTACACCGAGGCGCTGGGCGAGCTGCCCGGCGAGCTGGCCAAGCTGGGCAAGGCGTACCGGGGCGCCGGTGAGGCGCTGCTGACGTACGCGGGCAGCCTGGAGGAGGCCAAGACGCAGGCCGGCGCGGCGCTGCGGCAGGGCCGGAGCGCCGCGGCCGCGTCACAGGGGGCGCTGCGCGAAGTACAGGCGCGGCTCCCCGGCGGCGGCGCGGTGCGTGACGTGCCCTCGGCGGAGTCGGCCCTGGCCGCCGCCGACGAGGCCACCCGGGAGGCCACGCGCGCGGCGATGCAGCGCGCCCGCCAGGCCGAGGACGACCGCGCGCGAGCCCGCCGGATCGCCGACGAGGCCGCCAGGCTGCGCGGCGACGCGGAGAGCCGCGCCACGCGGGAGATCGAGCAGGCGCTCGAAGGCAGCGGCATCAAGGACAAGTCCTGGCTGGAGCGGGCCTGGGAGACGATCACCACGCCGTTCAGGTCGTGGGACGACTTCGTGGCCTTCGCCGGGACCGTCGGAGCGGTGGCCGGGCTGGTGGTGCTGGTCATCGGCACCGGCGGGCTGGCCGGGGTGATCCTGGCCGGCGTGGCGGTGGCCGCCGGGGCGGTGGTGCTGGGAGACGCGCTCAACAAGTACCGGCAGGGCAGGGGCTCGCTGGGCCAGGTCGGGCTGGCCGCGCTGGGCGTGCTGCCCGTCGGCAAGGGGCTCGTTCTGCTGGGCCGCGGCGCCAAGGCCGTCATGGGGCTGAACGGGGCGGCGGGCGTCGTACGAGCCGGTGGCGGCACCCTGCTCGGCACGGGCGCCATGGCGGCCGTGCGCGGCGGCGGCAACGCGCTGGGATCACCCACGCTGCGCACCGCGATCCAGAGCGGCGGCGCCCGCCAGGGGACGGCCGCCACCGCGTCGTGGCAGCGTGGCCGCCAGTTCTTCAGCCGGGACCCGGTGCACTTCCCGACCGGCACCGTGCTGCTGCCGCAGACCGACGTCGAGCTGCCGGGCGTGCTGCCGCTGCGGCTGGAACGCACCCACCTGTCCACGTACCGCACCGGCCGGTGCTTCGGCCGCTCCTGGGCCTCCACGCTGGACCAGCGGCTGGAGGCCGACGCCGGCGGGCTCTGCCTGGCCACCGAGACCGGGGCGCTGCTCACCTTCCCCTACCCCGAGCAGGACCGCCCGGCCTACCCGGACGACGGCCCCCGCCTGGCCCTGCGCGAGACCGACGACGGCTACGCCGTCACCGACCCGCTCACCGGCCGTACCGTGCACTTCGCCGAGACGACCGAGGCCGGCGTGCTGCCCGTCGCGGCCGTCACCGACCGCAACGGCAACCGCGTCGAGGTGCGCTACACCGACGGCCTGCCCGCCGAGATCGTCCACTCCGGCGGCTACCACCTGGACATCGAGACGTCCCAGGGCCGCGTCGTGGAGATCCGCCTGCGCGGCGCGGGGCAGCGGCTGGTGTCGTACGCCTACGACGAGGCCGGCGACCTCACCGAGGTGACCAACTCCTCCGGCCTCCCGCTGCGCTTCAGCTACGACGAAGACGGCCGGATGACCCGCTGGCAGGACCGCATCGGCACCTGGTACGCCTACACCTACGACCTGGAGGGCCGCTGCGTGTACGGCACCGGGTCGGCGGGCGTCTTCAACACCGAGCTGTCCTACGGCGTCGGCGTCACCAGGGCCGCCGACTCGCTCGGCCACGTCACCACGTACCACCACAACGACCTGCTCCAGGTCACCGCCGAGACCGACCCGCTCGGCCACACCACCCGCTACCGCTGGGACCGCCACGACCGGCTGCTCGCCCGTACGGACGCGCTGGGCCGCACCACCCGCTACACCTACGACGAGGCGGGCGCCGCGCTGTCGGTCACCCGCCCGGACGGCGCCACCCGCCGCTGCACGCGCGACGCCCGCCACCTGCCGCTCACCGTCACCGACTTCGACGGCACCACGACCACCCTGCGCCACGACGCCCACGGCAACCTCACCACGACCCCGTCCGTCACCTACGCCTACGACGAGCGCGGTCATCTGACGAGCATCACCAACGTGCTCGGCCACACCCACACCGTCACCACCGACCCGGCGGGCCTGCCCCTCACGATCACCGACCCCACCGGCGCCACCACCCGCTACGAACGCGACCCCTTCGGCCGCGTCACCGCCGTCACCGACCCGCTGGGCGCCACCACCCGCCACACCTGGACGGTCGAAGGCCGGCCCGCCACCCGCACCCTCCCCGGCGGCGCGACCGAACGCTGGTCCTACGACGCCGAGCACAACCTCATCGAGCACGTGGACGCGATGGGCGAGGCCACCCGCGTGGAGATCGGCCCCTTCGACGTCCCCACCGCCCGCACCACCCCGGACGGCGCCCGCCTGGACTTCACCTACGACACCGAGCTGCGCCTCACCAAGGTGACCAATCCGCAGGGCCTGACCTGGCACTACACCTACGACCCCGCGGGCGACCTGGTGGAGGAGACCGACTACAACCGGCGCGTCCTGAGCTACCTGCACAACCCGGTGGGCAACCTCACCGAACGCGTCAACGGCGCGGGCCAGTCCACCAGCTTCGTCTACGACGTCCTCGACCGGCTCATCGGCCGCCGCGCCGGCGACCGCCTCACCACGTTCGACTACGACCCGCTCGGCCGCCTCGTGCACGCCGCCAACCCGGACGCCGACCTCACCCTCGTCCGCGACGCGCACGGCCGCGTCGTCCGCGAGACCTGCAACGGCCGCACCCTTACCTCCGCCTACGACGCGCTCGGCCGCAGAGTTCTGCGCCGCACCCCGTCCGGCGCGGAGACCGTATGGACGTACGACGCCCGCGACCTCCCCCTCACCCTGGAGACCGCCGGCCAGACCCTCCACTTCACCCACGACCTCGCGGGCCGCGAGACCTCCAGAACCTTCGGCGCCGACCTCGCCCTCCTGCACGACTGGGACGACGACGGCCGCCTCCACTCCCAGACCCTCACCGCGGGCCCGGCTCGCCGCACGATCCAGCGCCGCACCTACGGCTACCGCAGGGACGGCGGGCTGACGGAGATCGACGACCTCCTGTCCGGCCGCCGCCGCTTCGACCTCGACCCGGCCGGCCGCATCACCGCCGTCCACGCCACCGGCTGGTCGGAGACCTACACCTACAACACCGCCGGCCAGATCACCGACGCCACCTGGCCCACCCCCAACCCCGGCGACCCGCGCGCCCACCCCGACTCCCGAAACCCGCACGCCAACACCGACTCCCAAGGCCCGCGCGCCTACACCGGCACCATGATCCGCCAAGCGGGCCGCACCCGCTACGAGTACGACCGCCAGGGCCGCACCATCCTCCGCCAGCGCAAAGGCGCGTCCGCCAAACCCCGCACCTGGCACTACACCTGGGACGCCGACGACCACCTCACCACCGTCACCACCCCCGACGGCACCCGCTGGCGCTACCTCTACGACCCGCTCGGCCGCCGCATCGCCAAACAACGCGCCGACGGCGCACACCGCACCGACTTCAGCTGGGACGGCTTCACCCTCGCCGAACAGTCCACCGACGAGCGCACCACCTCCTGGGACTGGGCACCCGGCTCCTTCCGCCCCCTCACCCAGACCGAACGGTCCCAGCAATGGGTGGACGAGCGCTTCTACGCCATCGCCACCGACCTCGTGGGCACCCCGGCCGAACTCGTGTCCGCGGAGGGCGAAGTCGCCTGGCGCACCCCCCACACCCTCTGGGGAGCCTCACCCCACCCGATCACCTCCGGGGCGGACTGCCCGTTGCGGTTCCCCGGCCAGTACGAGGACGTGGAGTCGGGGCTCCACTACAACTTCCTGCGGCACTACGACCCCGAGGCCGGGGTTTACGTGGCGGCGGATCCGATCGGGTTGCGGGGTGGGTGGGATCCGCATGCGTACGTACGCAATCCACAGGTGTGGACGGACCCGCTGGGCCTGTCGGCCTGTCCGAGGGAACTGCCCGCAGGCAGGCCGCCGTCCGTCTCCCCCGGCAGGTTGTCGCCGCGTGAGGCCGCCCAGGCCCGGGAGATCGCAGAACTGCGTGGCGGGCACTTCGAAGGAGCGCCGACCGACAACTTCCCCGGCATCGACGGCTGGCTCGACGGAACGCCGGTCAGCCTCAAGCAGATCGAGGCCGAGGGGCCGTTCATGGTACTCAAGAGGGCGGGCGACGCCGAGAAGTCCGCGCGCAAGGAGGGGTACACAGGCGTGGAGGTCTACGTCGACGCGAAGAACGTGCCCGGCCCGGACTTGATCGACTTCGGCCTCAACGGGCCGCTGGCGCAGTTACCGCGAAAGGGGACCGTCAGCAGCATCTACGTCAACTCAGCCGACGGCTGGATCGTGTTCCCGGGGTGACGCATGTCCGTGGAGATCGAAGTCAAGTGCCGGCAGCGGCCGGACCCGCACACGCTCACTCGCGTGGCCGGGTTCGCCATGCGAACGATCCTCGGCGTGTCGAACGTCGAGGTGACCTTCGAGGAGGGGGAGACGGACTGGACCTTCCACTGGGGCGGTGCGGGCCATGTCGTCATGTTCTTCACGACGCCCGGCGAGTACGGGATCGACGGGCCCTGGTACCTGAACTTCAACCCCGGTCTCCGGGGTCGATCCGTGCCGGAGCTTTTCATGATCGTCCTGGCCGCGGTCGCCGCGCTGCTCAGCGACGGCACGCTCGTCGACGACAACTACCCCTTCCAACGGCCCGACCTCACCCCCGAGGCGCTGCTCGCCCAAGTGCTCCGGGAAGCGCCGCTGGAGGTGGAGCCCGCAATACACCTGCTCGTGACCGGCCGCCTGCCATGAACGAGGGTGACCCATGGCTGTGGAGATCGACGTCGAGTGCCACCAGCGACCTGACCCCGGGACGCTGGCCCGTCTGGCCGGCTTCGTCATGCGCGCGCTCCTTGCCGCCCCCGGCACGGAGGTCACCGTCATGGAAGAGGGGGAGACCTGGACCTTCCACTACGGCGACGGAGCGCGGGTGATCACGTTCCTCTGGCCGCCGGGAAGGCACTTCGCCGTGAAGTGGTATCTGACGTTCATGCCAGGCTCCCGGGGCGAGCCCGTGCCGGAGCTGCTCATGATCATCCTGTCGGTGACTGCGGGCCTGCTCACGGACGGCACGTTGAACGACGACAACTACCCGTGCGAGCGGACGGACCTCCACCCCGAGACCATGCTGGCCCAGGTCCTGAAGTGGGCGCCGCTGGAGCCGGAGGCCGCCGTCCGCCTGCTGAGCACCGGCCGGCCCTAAAGCTGCGCGAACTGCACCAGTTCCAACCGCCGCCCCACCCCCATGTACCCCCGCCCCACCGGCCCCCCGAAGAACTGATCCGGCTCCAGGTTCACCCCGTGCTCCCGAGCATGCACCCGGCTGGTGGGCGTGAGCAGAAACCGCACCCCCGACCGCAGAACCTCCCCCACCTCCCCGCTCAACGCCCGCCGATGCCCTTCCAAGAGCGGCGTGGCGTCCCCGCACAGCACCAACGCCCGCCGCCCCAGCTCGGACGGCGCCAGGATGTCCTGCAGCAGGGTGGGCAGCGTGTCGAAGCCCTGCTCCCGAGGCGTGACCGTCACCTGGTCGAAGTCGTCCACCACCACGGCGTACCGCTCCCCTTCGAAGCCCTCCACGGCCTCCCGCAGCGCGGCGTCGGTGAAGGAGGTTCCGGCCAGCGCCCGCACCTCAGGCAGGGTGCGGACGAGCGGTGAGCGGGGCGGCCCGATGGCCAGCACCCGTACACCGGCCCGCAGCAGCACCCCGGCCATGACGAGGGCCGCGTTGCTGCGTCCGGAGCCGGAGGGGCCTGAGACGAGGGCGAGGTGCGGGCCGAGGTCGAAGAGGTCCAGGTCGATGGGGGTGACGTCGGGGCCGCCGACGGCGACGGCGGGGGCGGGGAGTTCGCGGAGGGGGATGGTGGCGGGGAGCGGGGGGAAGGGTTTGGGGCCGGACGAAGGGGCGCGGCTGTGGCGGGCGGAAGGGGCGGCGGGGAGGGCGGAGGGCGGGAGGCAGATCTGGGCGTGCAGGCCGGAGGCGGCCTCGATGGCCCGCCCCGCCAGGACGGGCGGCGAGATCATGCCGGAGGTGAGGTAGGAGCGCCGGGTCTCCTCGCGGGCGAAGGGCAGGAACAGGCGGCGGGAGAACAGGTCGGGGGTCTTGCCGCGCAGCATGTCGTGCCCGCCCACGGCCACGGCGTGGACGCCGACGGGCGGCCCGCCGGCGACGATCCCGCGCAGGGTGACGAGCAGCGGGGTCTCGAAGAAGTCGGGGCTGCCGCGATCCTCGAAGTACTCCCACCCGTCGATCACCAGCACGATGACGGGCGCGGACGGCCCGCCGGGCGTCAGGCGGGTCAGCCGCCGCCGGTCCACCTCCTCCGCGAGCCAGGTCACGAGCCGCCTGATCCGGTCGGGCTCGCCGCCGCCGATGACGGCGCCGCACAGCGGCAGCGACGCGTACGCGCCGAGCCCGCCCGGCTGGTTCTCCACGACGTACAGCCACACCTGGGCGGGCGTGCAGCGCGCCGCCAGGCTGGAGATGAGGGTCCGGCAGAACGTGGTGCGCCCCGACTGCGGCCCGCCCGCGACCATGAGCCGTTCGGTGCCGGTCAGGTCGAGCCCCATGGCGGGCTGCGCCTGGTTGGCGGGGTCGTCCAGCAGCGCGAACGGCACCCCGCCGGCCCCCGACAGGTTGTCGAGCGGCAGCGCGGCGGGCAGGGGCGGCAGCAGGGGGCGGAACGGGGGTTCGGTGGACAGGCGGGGCGCGGCCTCCAGCACGGCGGCGATGGCCAGGTCCTGGTCGGTGCGGCTGGCGCGGGGCGCGTCCCTGAGCTCGGGGCGGGGCAGCCCGAGCGCCGGCCAGGGCGACAGCCGGGCGGTGGCGGGGGCGGAGCCGGTGGGCGGCGGGTCGCCCAGGTAGCCGGTCTGGAAGAGCTGGGGGGTGCGTTGCTCGCCGCCCACCCGCATGATCATGCCCCGGCCGCGCAGCCGTGACGGGATCGTGGCGGCGTCGGGCACGCCGAGCACCTCGGTGCTGTCGGACGGCTCGTTCTGGCGCAGCGTGATGCGCAGGGAGATGTTGTTCTTCAGCTCGGGCGACAGCTTGCCCTGCAGCGACTGGGTGGCCAGCACCAGGTGCATGCCGAGGGAGCGCCCCTTGGCCGCCACGTTGACCAGCTCGCGCAGGAAGTCGGGCGAGGTCTCCAGGACGCGGGCGAACTCGTCGAACACCATGACGAGCCTGGGCAGCCGCCCGCCGGCGTTCCAGTAGACGTCGATCTCGCCGCCGTACCTGGCCAGGACGGCCTCCCGCCGCCGCACCTCGGCCCGCACGGAGGCGAGCACGCGGCGCGCCGCGCTCTCGTCGAAGACGTCGGCCGCCGTGTCGCCGGTCGAGCGGATCAGGCCGACGACGTGGGGGCAGTGCTCGAACGGCAGGAACGCGCTGCCGCCCTTGAAGTCGACGAGCACCAGGTTCAGCTCGTCGGGGCGGTTGGCCAGCAGCAGCGAGGTGACGAGGGTCTGCAGCAGGATGCTCTTGCCCGCGCCTGTCGCCCCGCCGAGCATCGTGTGGGGGCCGTCGGCGGCGAGGTCCACGGTGACGGGTCCTGTGCCGTCGGCGCCGACGCACACCTTGGTGGTCGGTCCCGGGTCGGCGGCCCATCGAGCCAGTACGGCCTCCGCCTCGGGGACGCCGAGGCCGAGCGTGTCGAGCAGGCGCACGGCGTCGGGGATGACGCTCTCGGCCCTGGCCAGGGTGAGCCGGTCGCGCATGGGGGCGACGGCGCGGGCGATGCGTTCTGCGGCCTGCTCGCCGAGGCTCTCGGGCTGCACCGCGACGGGCAGCCCCTGGCGGCCCCTGGTGAGCAGCATGCCGGTGCCGTCCAGCTCGCAGACGCCGCGGCACTCGTTGAGGCTGCGCTGGTCGGCGCAGATCACGTACACGCCGACCGAGGGACCCTCGCGCAGCACCTCCTTCATGCCGGGGATGTCGCGCAAGGCGCGCGCGCCGTCCAGGACGACGACGATCTCCTCGCCGTACGTGACGCGCCGTTCCTTGGCCTTGAGCCGCTCGGTGACCAGGTCCTTGAGCTCCTCGACGCGTTCGGTGCGGGTCTCGGGGGTGTTGCCGACCAGGCACGGGACGGGCGCGTCCACGTTCAGGTGCGGCAGCCAGCGCGTCCAGGCCAGGTGTTCGCCGCCGGACGCGGTGATGAGCACCAGCCGCAGCTCGTCGGGGGCGCGCAGGGTGCAGAGCTGGACGAGCAGCCAGCGCAGCAGCGCGTCCACGGGGTCGGGCGGGCCGATGACGCCCAGCACGCCGATCTGCCGCAGGTCCACCGTGACGGGCACGCCGCGCAGCACGGGCGGCGTGAACCCGGGCCATGGCTCGCCGTCGAGCGTGATGGTGGCGGGCTCGTCGGCGACGCCGACGCGCAGGGTCAGCCCGTCGGGCGAGTCGGCGTTGCGCGGCCACAGGCCCGGACCCTCGTGGGTGGCGGCGAAGGTGAGGTCCACCTCGTCGGGGGCGACGACGTGCCGCAGCCACTGCTCGTGCACGACGTGTTGCCTGATGCGTTCCATCGTGTCGCGTTTGCGCTGGTCGAACTCGCGCTCTTTCTTCTTGCGCTGCCGCCCTTCCACCCACTGCGTGCCGAAGAACGTGATGGGCGTCAGAATTCCGAACAACAGGAAATACGGACTTTTCAACAGAACAGCCATCGCGACCGATATCGGCAGCGGCAACAGCGACGAAATCAGCGCGACCGCGATATTGCGCTGCGGGGTCTCGTTGCGCGGCATGGTGAGCCGGGCGCCCGCGACGGCCGGGGCGGGGGAGAAGGCTCGGTCGAAGTCGATGCGGCCGTCGCCGGCGCGGGTGGTCCTGAGCCTGCTGGGCGGCAGCGGCGCCCACCGCAGCCGGTCGTCGCCCACCTGGAGCACCCCGTCGGGACGCAGCGCCACGGGCCCCTGGACGCCCAGTTCGTTCACGAGGGTGCCGTTGCGCGAGCCGAGATCGACGACCGTCGCCTCGCCGGTCCACGACACGTCGAGGCGCGCGTGCCGCCTGGACACCTTCTGGTCCCGCAGCAGGCTGATGTCGGTCCACTCGCGGCCGATGACGTGGCTGCCGGGGCTGAGCCAGATCACCCGGCCCGCGTCGGGGCCGGCGAACACGCGGACGGCGCCCGCCGCCGCCAGGGGCCTCCACGGCTGGGTACGCTCGGGCTCGCCCACGCTGATCGTCACCCCGGGCACCAGCGGGCTGTCCGCCACGCGGGCGTCGGGGTCGAGTTTGTCACCGCCGACGTAACAGGGGCGGCCTCTGACGGGGAAGGGCAGCGCCCGCAGCAGCGAGCCGACGAGGGTCTCCGGCTCGGCCGTCACCTCGGCGTCGGCGGCGGTGGAGGCCGCCGGATCGCGGATCGTCAACCGAATGATCATAATCCCCTCTCCAGGGGACTGAAGCACGATTTAACAGATAAATCTAGCTATACGGCGAGAAGGGCAAACTACCCGCCCTTGGCCCCGTCTCGTGGCTAGAGTGATAATTCTCAATATCAGCCTACCGAGCGCGATATTTCATGATATCCGCAGCGCAGGGAGCCGCGGAGTGTCTCACCGCGTAACCGACGAGGCCATGGTCAGAGCCCTCTACCGCGAATACGGCGCCCCCCTGATGGCCTTCGCCGTCAGGCTGACGGGCGGCGATCGCCGCTGGGCCGAGGACGTCGTCCAGGAGACCCTCGTGAGGGCCTGGCGTAACCTGCACGACCTCCGCACGGAGTCCGGCTCCCTGATGCCCTGGCTGGCCACGGTCGCGCGGCGCGTCGTCATCGACAACCGCCGCCGCTCCGGCTCCCGCCCCCTCGACACGGTCGAGGACATCCCCGAACGCGTCATGCCCGTAGCGGAAGAGGACGAGCGGCTCTTACGGGAGATCGTCGTCACCGACGCGATGCTGTCGCTCTCCCCCGCGCACCGGCAGGTGCTCACCCAGACGTTCCTCCTGGACCGCACCGTCCAGGAGGCGGCGGAGACGATCGGCGTGCCCGTGGGCACGGTGAAGTCCCGCGTGTACTACGCCATGCGCGCCTTACGGGTCGCGCTGGAGGAAAGGGGGGTGACGCTGCCGTGATCCTGGTGCGTCACGATGACAGGGGGGTGGCGCCATGACAGAGGTACACCACGAGGACGTGGCCGCGTACGCGCTCGGCCTGCTCAGCGAGGAGGAGCGGGCCGCCTTCGAGCGCCATCTCGACGGCTGCGGCAGTTGCGCGTCGGAAGTGGGGTCGTTCGCCGCGATGGGCGAGCTGATCAAGGGCGTCCATCCGGACGACCTGCTGCCCCACACGCCCGACCCGCAGGTGGAGTCCCTGCTGGTGCACCGTGCCGCCAAGGAGCGGCGCCGCCGCAGCCTGCACCGCGGCTTCATGACGGCCGCCGCGTGCCTCGTGGTCGCGGCCGGCGTCTTTCTCGGCGTCAGCTCGATGACCGGCGATCCCAACCCCGACAGCATCCACGGCCCGGCCCGCGAGCTGCTCATGACCGGCCGCACCTACTCCATCACCGACCCGGCCACCGGCGTGTCCGGGCTCGTCGGCCTGGAGGACAAGGGCTGGGGCACGCACGTCGCGCTGGAGCTCAAGGGCGTCAAGGGGCCGCTGCAGTGCCGGCTCATGGCGGTGGGCGACGACGGGCGCTCCGAGGTCGTCGCGAGCTGGGGCGTGCCGGAGAAGGGGTACGGCGTGCCGGGCTCGCCCGATCCGCTCGTCCTGCACGGCGGCACCAGTCTCCCGCAGGCCGAGCTGAACCACTTCACCATCCAGACCTTCGACGGGAGGACCCTGGCGACCGTGGCGGTCTGACCCGTCACAACGCGAGCAACAACGACCGCAGCTCGCTGACCTGCTTCGGCTCCGCGATCCCGTCCCAGGGAGACAGGGCCGCCAGCCCGGCCTCCTGGTGCTCGGCGGCCCGCTCCCGCCGCAGCCTGGCCAGGTGCAGGTGGACGAGCGCGGTGCTCACCCCGGCGGGGGGCAGCCGCGACTCGGCCTCCTCCAGCAGCGCCACCACCGCGTCCGGCGCGTGCCCCGGGTCCTCCAGCATGATCCCGGCCAGGTGCACCAGGCAGCGCGCCCGCCCGATCTCGTCCGCGGCCCCGGTGTAGAGCCGCTCGGCCTCGTCCAGGTGCAGGCCGGCGTCGTGGCTCTGGCCCAGGTAGTGGTGGGCCAGCGCGAGCAGCTCGCGGGCGTGCGCCTCCGCCGCGGTGTCGCCGGCCCGCCGCGCCAGGTCGAGCGCCTGGAACAGCACGACCCTGGCGTTGGTGTGCAGCGTGCGCGCCTCGGGCCCGCGGCCGTCGTGGTCGAGCGTCTGGCCCCTGCGCATGAGCAGCGCCGCCACGTTCGCCAGCCGGACGGCCTGGCCGAGCACGTCGCCGCCGGCCAGCGCCTGCCCGTACCTGACGAGGGCCGACTCGACGGCGGGGAACTCGTCGCCGCCGGACAGCAGGATCGCCGCGTGCGCGAGATGCAGGCCGGCGGGCCACGACTCGACCCTGACGCGCAGCGCCGCCGCGCGGTTGAAGTGCCGCCGCGCCTCGCGCGGATCCCCGGAGGTGAGCAGGATCGCGCACTGGCGCAGCTCGGCCGTGGCCTGCACCTGCTCGTCCCCGAGCGCCTCGGCCGCCCTGCCCAGCTCGGCCGCCGCGCGCAGCCGGTCCTCGTGCCGCTGTTCGAGCCGGAACCAGCTCTCCAGCGCGTCGGCGATCCGCGCGAGCGCGCGGCCGGTCCTGGGCGCGGGCGCCCTGCCGGCCAGCACCTGCAACAGCACCCGGTCCTCCATCGCGAACCAGGTCCTGGCCTCCTCGGCGGGCAGCCGCCCGGCGTACGAGCCGGCCTGCTCGGCGAAGTGCTCGACCAGCCGCCGCCAGGCGGCGACCTCCCTGGGCGAGTCCTCGGCGCCGCCGCCGCGGAACGCGCTCGACACCCGGACGCGCGTCATCCGCACGTTCTCCACCAGCCCGAGATCGGCCAGCTCCCCGATCGCGTCCGACGCGGACGGCACGCCGAGCAGCGCGGCGGCGGCCTGGTGGTCCACCTCGGCGATGGGCAGCCCGGCGAGCAGCACGAAGAGCTGCTTGGCCGTCGGCCTGAGCTGCTTGACGCTGAGGTGGAGCACGAAGTCGAGCGTGTCGGCGACCGGCCGGCCGCGCAGGTCGTCCACCAGCGACTGGAGTGAGACGCCCGGGTTGCGCGCCAGCCAGCGGCCCACCCTGACGATCTCCAGCGGGCTGCCCAGGCAGACGTCCACCAGCAGCTCCAGCGCCTTCGGGTCGCGGGCCACCCGCTCGGGCCCGAGGTGCCTGGCCAGCAGCGCCTGGCCCGCCTCGGGGGCGAGCGGGCCGAGGTGGATCGGCTCGACGTGCTGCGGCGGCGCGTCCGTGAGCGTGCCCGCCAGCACGACGTGCGCGCCCGGCACCCGGGTCGGCAGCCAGTCGACCTGGCTCCACGAGCTGACGTTGTCCAGCAGGAGCACCTGCCCCGTGCCGGTGAGCGCCTCGATCACCTGCGCGGTCGCGTCCTGCGGCTCCTGGATCGCGCCCGGCGGGCGGTTCAGCGTGCGCAGCACCCGCTGCGCGACGCTCAGCGGCGTCTCGGGCCGGTCCCTGTCGGGGCCGCGCAGGTCGGCGTAGCGCTGCTTGCGCGCCTCGCCCGCCAGCTCCCACGCCGCCTGGATGGCCAGCGTGGACGTGCCCATCCCGATGCCGCCGTGCACCACGACGACGCCGTGCTCCAGCGCCTCGTCCTTGATCCGCCGCAGCTCGGCGTCGCGGCCGGTGAAGCCGTCGATCCTGTCGGGGAACGGCATGGCGGCCATGGCAGGCCGGGGCGGGGCCTCGCGGTGGCGGCGGCGGATCAGGTAGGTGAGCGACCCGGCCGCGAGCGGCACCAGCACCACGAGGACGATCAGCAGCCAGGCCGGCCAGCCGCCGATGAGCTGCTTGATCAGCTCCTCCTGGAGGATCAGGAGGGTGCCGCCCACCGTCAGCGCCCCGCCGACGCCCAGCTCGGGCAGGTGCGCCACGGCCCGCCGGTACAGGCGCGACAGCCGGAACCTCAGCCGTTCCCCGCGCGAGATGTCCGTCACCGGCGCACCCCCCGGGTCAGCCCCCGGTGGAGCCGGCGCGCGGTCACGGCCACCACCAGCACCGGCACGGCGGTGGCGATCACGGCCTGGGCCGCCAGCGGGCTCGCCGCGCTCATGAAGTGGCGGGCCTGCTCCAGCAGGATCAGCGGCAGGTGGTCGCCCGACGGCCAGTTCAGCAGCAGGCCGACGACCGCGTCGTTCCACACCAGGACGAACGCCAGCACCCCGGCCAGCACCACGGCCGGGCGCGCCTCGCGTACGACGTGGAACAGCTCCCACCGGTCGCGCGCGAGCATCGGCGCGGGCACCCGGACGAACGCGTTGTGCAGCACCAGCACCGCCAGCGGGATGACCAGCGCCGCGTGCACGATGGTCAGCGCGAGCGCGGTGCCCACCGGGCTCAGCCAGCGCTGCAACGGCACGGCGAACGCCTGCGGCGGCAGCGCCGCCAAAGCCACGGAGACCAGCAGGACGGGCCGCCAGGCGCGGCGCGGCAGCAGGTGCTCGTGCGCCAGCACGTACGCCGCAGGCACCGCGGCCAGCAGCACCACGCACACCACCGACAAGGCCCGCAGCGCCGTGGTGCCCAGCGCCCCGGTGAACGCGCTGTCGGACAGCGCCTCCCCGTACGAGCCGAGCGTCCACGGCTCGCCGTTCCACCACCCGGTGCGCGCGGCGGCGATCGGCTCGCGCAGCGACGTGAGCAGCAGCGCCGCGAACGGCAGCAGCCACAGCACGGCCACAGCCCCGCCCAGCGGCCACAACCGCCGGCCACTCCCGGCACCGGCCCGCCCCGCACGCGCCGCCTGAGCCGCGCCGACCTGCCCGCGCCCACCACGCGTCGCCTGAGCCGCGCCGACCTGCCCGCCACGCGCCGCCTGAGCAGCGCCGGTCTGCCCGAGCCCGTCACGTGCGGGCGGGTCCGCCCAGTTCGCCCGCCCGCGCAGGCCGAGCAGCGCCGGCGAGGCCAGCCCGGCCACCAGCAGGGACATCAGCACGGCCAGCGCGGCGGCCCCCGCGTCACCCAGGTCGTCGTTGTGCCGCCACCAGTACAGCCCGCCGCCCTCCACCAGCGCCTGCGTCGAGCCGGGCACCCCCATCAGCACCAGGTCGAACACCCGGGCCGCCGCCACCAGCGCGAACAGGTACGCCAGCGCGGCGGGCCCGGCCAGCGCGGGCAGCACCACGGACCAGAGCCGGCGCCGCCGCCCCACGCCGAACGCCCTGGCCATCCGCAGCAGGCTCGTCGGCAGCCGGGCCAGGGCCTCGTGGAAGACCAGGAACGCGACCCCGGCGTACTGCCAGACGAAGGCCAGCCCGAGCACGAGCCAGATCCAGCCGGGCCCGAGGAAGGCCAGGTCCCTGCCGAGCAGGGCGGCGGCCATGCCGCGCTCGCGGCTGGTGTCGAACAGCAGCCGGAAGATCGCTCCGGTGGTGAGCGGGGAGACCACGGCGGGCAGCACCAGGATGACCCGCATGACCAGGCCCAGCGCGAGGCCGGCGTTCCTGACCAGCCAGGCCAGGCCGAGCCCGACCGCGCACACGACCACGACCAGCACCCACCAGATCAGCGAGTTGCCGACCGCCTGCCAGGCCTGGCCGTCGCTCAGCACGCCGGACCAGGCGCCGGGCCTGGAGAAGCTGATGACCACGGTCACCAGGAACGGCGCCAGGATCACGCCCGCCGACAGCAGCACCGCCAGCAGCAGGTAGAGCGCGGCCCGCCAGCGGCTCAGCCCGGACGCGGCGGCCGGCTCCCGGACGTCGTGGTGCGGTGCCACCTCGAACAGGAAGGCGTTCTGCTCGCTCATGCGGCGGCGGCCTCCACGATCTTCTCGCGGGCGGCCGCGGCAGCCGTCGCCGGAGCGACCGTGCCCGCGGTGACGTCGGTGAACAGCTCGGTGAGCACCCGCCACAGCCCGCGCCCGTCGCCGCCCTCCAACCGGCCGATGAGCCGGTCCGACAGGTCGTAGTGGCGGCTCTCCGCCTTGTCCAGCATCTGCGCGGGCATCCGCAGCAGCGGGTGCGACGGCGCGCTGTACGGGGTCAGGAAGCCGCCCTCGTCCACCCAGTCGGTCAGCGCGTCGCGCTCGCCGCTCGCGCGCGGCCTGGTCAGCCAGTTCACGAAGTCGAGCGCGTCCTGCCCGCCGCCGCGCATCGCCACCGCCACGTCACCGCCGACCACCAGCGGGGCGTCCCCGCCGTCGAGGCCGGGGAAGGGGAAGTGCCGGGCCACGTCGCCGCCGCCGTACCGCTCGATGACGGGCAGCGCGAAGTCGGGCGCGGCCACCACGTCGGCGGTGCGGTAGCTGAAGACGTCCAGGATCGAGTCGTGGAACTGCATGGTCAGCGCGCGCCTGCCCTGCTCCTGGGTGAACGCCTCGCGCCAGATCGTGGCGAGCAGCGTGAGCGCCTCGGTGACCCTGGCCACGCCCCACCAGGCCTGGCTGCCGCGTTCCGCGGGCGGGTAGAGCCCGGTGTAGACCTCGGGGGCGTAGGCGAGCAGCACGTTCTCGAACCAGTCGCTGAGCACCCACCCGTCGGCCGCGCCGATCGCCAGCGAGCCGGGGCCGGGCTGCCAATGGGTCAGGCTCGCGGGCGACCACTGCTCGCCCGCGCGGTGCCACACGAGCGACTTGTTCGCGATCTTGAACCAGGCGCCCAGCTCCTCCTCACTGTCGTACGGGGTCACCAGCCGCCGCCAGAACTCCGGCTGCTCGTGCCCGCCGCTCCTGGGCCGGATGCGGGGCCGCACCACCGGGTCGAAGAGCAGCCCGAGGCGGGGGATGACCGCCACGTCGGGGATGACGTCCTCGGCGGGGCCGCGCAGCAGCGCGCTGATGTTGTCGCCCGCCGAGTAGACGCTGACGGGCCGCCGCTGCCGGGCCGCGTACGCGTCCACCACGCGCAGGAAGCGGCGTAACTCCTCGCCGCTCCACACGACCGCGACGCGTAACGGCGCCTGCCCTGAGCAGCCCGCGACCGTGACGGCCGGGATGGCGGCCAGGAACGCCCTACGGCTCATCGACATCGGCGATCTCCCAGATGCAGGAAGGGGAGGCGAGGCTGGCCACCCTGGTGCCGTCGTCGGTGACGACCAGCACGGCCAGCCCTGGGTCGGCGCGCAGCGCCCCGCTCACGGCCGCGTGGCACGGCCCGCAGCCCGTCCGGTCCTCGATCACCACCACCTTGACGGGCAGCGGGCGGCACAGGACGCGCGCCAGCGCCACGCTCAGCCGCTCGTCGTGGGCCAGCTCGTGCGGCCGGGAGCGCAGGAAGCCCTGGATGTCCATCCGCCTGGCCATGAACGCGATCCGGCCCTGCACGAACGACGGCGCCAGGTCGTCACGCGCGGCCAGCGCCAGGTTCCGCTCGACGGTCAGGTGCGGCAACAGCCCCGCGCCCGCCGGGACCAGCCCGATCTCGCGCTCCGCGGGCAGCCGCATGGTGATCTCGTGGCCGCCGATCCCGATCCGGCCGCCGACGGGCATCTCCAGGCCGAGCAGCAGGTCGGTGAACGCGTCGGCCTCGGCGGGCCCCTCGGCCACCACCACGGCGGTCTGCCCGGGGGCGAGCAGCAGCGGGTCGGGCGACAGGCGGCGCCGGGCTCCACGCGTCTCCCAGGTGAGACCGTCGATCTCCAGAAGTGGCACGTCCGCAACCGCCGTCAAGTCGGGATGTCATCCGCCCCGACGTTCGCACAAACCGGGCCGCGCGGCAACGTGATTGATCGATTCCGCTACGTGTTCAGGAAGAGGCAGAAGGGGTGGCCGTCCGGGTCGAGGTGCACGCGCACGTCCTGCTGCGGCTGGTAGTCGGCCACCGTCGCGCCCAGCTCGACGGCCCTGGCGCTGCTCTCGTCGAGGTCGTCCACCTCGATGTCGAGGTGCGCCATCATCTGCTGGGCGCCGGGCCGCGCGGGCCAGGTCGGCCGCACGTACTGGGGGTCGCTGGAGAACGACAGCCCGGCCCCGCCGCCCGGCGGCCTGAGCATCACCCAGCCGGGCTCCTCCTCCTTGACGTCCCAGCCCAGCAGGGCACGGTAGAAGGCGGCCAGCGCGTTCGCGTCGGGCGTCTCCAGGACGGTGGCGGCCAGTCTCACATCGGCTCCCTAGGTCCGGTGAAGCAGGTGGTGAACCAGTCTCTTGCGTGCCCGGCCACGGCCTCCAGCGCGCCCGGCTCCTCGAACAGGTGCGTCGCCCCCGGCACGACCGTGATCCGGCTCTCCGCGCTCAGGCGCCGCTGCGCCTGCTCGTTCAGCTCCACGACCACCGGGTCGCGCCCGCCCACGATGAGCAGGGTCGGCGCGCGCACCGCCGCCAGCCGCTCCCCGGCCAGATCGGGACGGCCGCCGCGCGAGACGATCGCGGCGATCGCGTTGCCGGGCTCGGCCGCCGCCCACAGGGCCGCCGCCGCGCCGGTGCTGGCGCCGAAGTACCCGATCGGCAGGCCCTTGGCCGCGGGCTGGTCGCGCACCCAGGCGGTGTGCTCCAGCAGCCGCCCGGCCAGCAGCGGGATGTCGAAGACGTTCGCCCTGTCGGCCTCCTCCTCGGGCGTGAGCAGGTCGAACAGCAGCGTGCCCAGGCCCGTCTCGTTGAGCGCGCCCGCCACGAAACGGTTGCGGGGGCTGTGCCGGCCGCTGCCGCTGCCGTGCACGAACACCACCAAGCCGTGAGCGGCGTCAGGAACGATCAGGTCGCCGGCCATGTGTCACCCTCCCTCATCTGCCGCTACCCGCTCAACGGCGGCTCTATCCGCGCCGTTACTGGGCAGGAAAACTGGACATGGAGGGTGAAACGGGGCGCGGTCGCGAGGTGGTCGGCTCCCCGCTCGAACGCATCGTGTCGGGCGGGGCCGCCGCGCTGGCCCGCGTCCACAGCATGGGCGTCGGGCGCTGGCTGCGGATGGAGCGGGAGGCGCTGGCCCAGACGGTCAAGGTGACGGCGGCGTGCGCGCTGGCCTGGTGGCTGGCCGCGTACGTGCTCAAGGTCGACCTGCCGGTGCTCGTGCCCATCGGCGTGCTGCTGACCGTCTCCGCGACGGCGTACAGCACGCTCGTCCGCGGCGGCCAGCAGATCATGGCCGTCGTGGTCGGCGTGGGCGCGGCCACCGCGCTCATCTGGCTGATCGGCGCCAACGTGGTGACGCTGGGCGTGCTGGTGGTGGCGGGCCTCGTCCTGACGCGCCTGCTCAACCTGCCCGCCCAGAACGTGCAGATCCCCATCACGGCGCTGCTGGTGTTCGCGCTCGGCAGCACGTACGGCTTCGCCCGCCTCGCCGACGTGCTCCTCGGCGCCGCCATCGGCATCGCGGCGAACCTCCTCGTCATGCCGCCCCGCTTCGTGGACAAGGCCGGCAAGGAGCTGTGCGGCCTGTCCGCCGAGCTGGCCGACCTGGCCGAGGACATGTCGAACGGCCTGCGCGGCGACTGGGACAGGGAGATGGCCGGCGAGTGGCTCGACCGGGCGCGTGCCCTGTCCCAGCGCCTGGAGGACACCGAACAGGCCGCCGACCAGGCGGCGGAGTCCGTACGGCTGTCGCTGCGCCGCCGCCGCTACGACCGCCGCCTGCGCCAGGTGGCCGAGGCCGCCACCTGCCTCGACCACGCCTGCCACCAGCTCAGAGGCATCGCCAGGGGCCTCGTGGACCTCGTCGCCGGCGTGCGCGGCCTGCCCGGCGCGCGCGGCGCCGACCTGCCCGAGTCGCTGGCGGACGAGCTGGCCGCGCTGTCCCGCGTGTTCAGGGACTTCGGCATGCTGCAGGTCGGTCACGGGCGGCGGGAGTACCTGGAGGACCTGTGCGCCGCCCTCGACGACGGCGAACGCCAGCAGCGGCGGCTGGCCACCGAGTTCCACCACACCCGGCATGCCGAGCTGCGCTCGCTGCAGGGGGCGCTGCTGGACGACTGCGCGCGGATCCGGCACGAGTTCGACCCGGACACCGGCCCGCACAAGGCGGCCTTCCCGAGGCAGGATTGACGGGTGCCGCAAGCTCCGGAACCCGACTGCTGGCTCCACCCCGGCCTGGAGGTGCGCCCCTCTGTCATCGCGGGCGAGGGCCTGTTCGCCACGGCGGAGATCCCCGCCGGCACCGTCGTCTCCCGCCTGGGCGGGCGCCTGGTGACCTGGGACGACCTCCAGGCCCTGTTCGCCGACCCCACCGTGCCCTACGTCGACACCATCACGGTGACCGCCGACCATCACCTCGTTTTGCCGCCTGGCCGCCCCATCGGCAAGGCCAACCACAGTTGCGACCCGAACCTGTGGTGGACCGGGCCGTACACGCTGGCCGCCCGCCGCGACCTGCGCCCTGGGGAGGAGGTCACCAGCGACTACGCCACCAGCACCGCCGACCCCGGCTTCGTCCTGGACTGCCGCTGCGCCACCCCGCTCTGCCGGGGCCGCGTGACCGGCGACGACTGGCGCCGCCCCGACCTGCTGGAGCGCTACGGCGAGCACTGGGTGCCCGCCCTGCTCGCACTCGTCCACGCTTAGTCATGACTCAGTCCACGAGCCTGAGGTCAGCCCACGAGCCTGAGGTCAGCCCACGAGCCTGACGTCAGTCCGCGAGCCTGAGGTCAGCCCATCAGCCGCAGCCGGTCCCCGGCCTGGTCGGCGAGCTGGTCGAGCAGCTCACCCCCATCGCCCGCCACCACCGCCTTCTTGGCGTTGAACGCCCGCACCCACAGCCCGGCCCCCCACGCCACCCCCCACTCCTCGCGCCCCCAGACCGCTCCCCGCGCCCGCACGTAGCACTCCAGAAAACGCGCGCTCTCCTCCACCCCGGCCCGCACGGCCGACCGCCCCGTCTCGGTGAACACCGCCGCGGCCGCCCCCGCGACGGCCGGCTCGGGCAGCGCCACGGCGCTGTCCCAGTCGTGCACGGCCAGCAGCTCCTCCCCGCGCCACCACACGTTCTGCGACTCGAAGTCCCCGTGCCCCACCACGGGCGCCGGCCGCGCCCCCAGCAGCCGTTCCCGCACCCGCCGGCCCAGGTCGTCCAGCCATCCGGGCCCGGGGCGGGCGTTGAGGTCGGCGTCGAGGTCGTCCGGCCACGGCCATACCTCGGCCCCGCCGTGCTCCCACCCCACCCACGGCGGCGCGGGCGAGAGCGAGGCCACGGCCCCGGGCGGGGGAGCGAGGCGTACGAGCCGGGCCAGCGCCCGCGCGAACAGCGACGCCCGATCCGCCCCGCCACCGAGCTGCTCGCCGCCGGACACGTACTCCTCGGCCGTCACGACCGACCCGCCGATGAACGACGGCCCGGCGAGGGGCGCGGGGCAGGGGAAGCCCGCCGCCGCCAGGTGCCGCTGCACGTCCACGCAACCCCGGACGCGCGCCTCGCCCGGCGTCCTGCGCTTGACCACCACCCGCCGCCCGTCGGCCAGCTCCAGCCCCAGCACCTCGGCGAGATGCTCCGACCGGAAGAGCTCCAGGACCGGCGTCGCCCCCAGCCACTTCTCGCACCACTCGGCCAGCGTCACCGCGCCAGTATCACGCTCCGATGACGTTGATCATGGCATACTGCACGGATGTCCGATTTCGCCGAGTTTCGAGCGCGGGGGCGCGCGGCTCTGCTGGCCGGTCAAGCCACTCATGACGTCCCCTTCGCGGACGGCGGCACCCGCTGGGGCACCACGGCCGCGTTCCGCCCGCAGCAGCAGATCGCGGAGCGGATGGCGGAGCTGTCCGCCACCGTCAGCGCCCCCGGCCACTGGGTGCACGGCGCCGGCACCCTGCACGTCACGCTCAGGACGCTGGAGCGCTACCGCACGCACATCCCGCAGGACGACCCGCTGTGCCGCGCGTACGGGAGCGCGCTGGCCGAGGCGGTGGCGGGCCTGCCGCCGGCAAGGGTGCGCCTGGCGGGCGTGCACCCGCACCCGGGCGGCGTCGTGGTGGGCGCCCATCCGGAGGACGACACCCTGGACACGATCCGCAAGCGCTTCGCCCACGTGCTGGAGACGCGCGGCATCCGGGACGTGGAGCGCGGCCGGGTCCGCGACCGCTGGTACGTCAGCCTCGTGCACTTCGCGGCCCCGCTGACGAACGCCGGCGAGCTGGTCGCGTGGTGTGACGCGCACGCGGACGCCGACTTCGGGACGGCCGAGCTGCGCACGGCGGAGATCGTCCAGTTCGTGCACACGGGCGGCGGCGTCCGCGTGAACTCCCTGGAGCGCGCGGTTCTGGGCGAAGGCGGCGGGGCGCCGCCCCGGCCCCATTCCTGAGGCGGCACCCCGCCGCCGGCCCCTCGCTGCCCGCCCCCGCGGTAGCCGCTTCAGCCCAGCAGCAGCGCCGTCACGAACTGCAGCAGGTGCCAGGCCACGTAGGCGCTCAGCGAGCAGAACGCCCACTCCTTGCCCCTGCTGATCCGCGAGATCCACCGCAGCTCCTCCGCCGGCTCGCGGCGCGCCCGCAGGGTCCGCGACACGAGGTACGTCGCCACCAGCCAGGCGGCCCCCGACCCCACGGCGAGAGCGGCCGAGATGGCCAGCAGCAGCGGCGAGGAGGAGACCTCCCCGGCGGCGGGAGCCTGGTGCACCCAGGCCCCCAGGAGACCGGCGAGCAGCCCGACGGTGATCCGTCTGTCCTTGCGCGCCTGACTTTTCAGCCAGTTGAGGTCTCGACGCAGATGGTTCTTGAGCATCCGGATCACCTCCGTTTTTCGGTAGCCGGATCACCAGCTAACGGGAGTGTCCGGAAAAGATCTGCGACCTTAGATCCGGGATTTCACGACTTTTGTCGGCATTTCATGGATAAACCGCAGTTCCTCCGCCACCTGCTTCGCCTCGAAAACGTCACCCACCTCTTCCAGAACCCGCACGGCTTCGCGCAAATGGGTCACGGCGGCCCACCGGTGCCCCAGCCGGGCCGAGACGAGCCCGAGTGCCCGCAGCGCGCAGCCGAGGTCGCGCCGCGTCCCGCACTCCCTGTGCACGTCCATGGCCTGACGCGCGTACAACGCGGCCTCGTCCGTCCTGTCGAGGTCGAGCAGCACCAGGGCGAGCGTGGTGAGCGCCGCCGCCCACCGGTCGCGGGTGCCGGTCTCGTGCTGCAGCTCGGCCGCCTCCCTGGCGGGCGCCAGCGCCTGCGCCGACCGGCCCGCCGCGAGCAGCGCCTGCGCCATCGACAGCAGCGCGCTGCCCCGGTTGTCGCGCAGCTCCTCCCTGATCGCCAGCGCCGCCCTGGCCGCCCGCAGCGCCGCCTTGGGCTGCCCCAGCGAGAGGTACGTGTACGTCAGCGTCTCCTGCACGTCGCCCTCGACCCGCCGGTTACCCAGGCCCTGCACGATGTCCAGGGCTTCGAGCGCGTACACGAAGGCCACCTGAGGGCGGCCCTGGCGGCGGCGCACCCGCGCGAGCCGGTTGAGCATGCGCGCCTCGACGGGCCCGTCGCGGATCACCCTGCTGATCGCCAGCGCCTGGCTGAGGTAGTCGTCGGCGCGCAGGTAGTCGGACAGCCGCCAGTACACCAGGCCGATGTCGCCGAGCGTCTCGGCCTTGCCCTGCTCGTGGTGCAGCTCGATCTGCACGGCCAGGGCCTGGTCGTAGGAGGCGAGCGCCTCGTCGTAGCGGGAGCCGTTGCGGGCGATGCGGCCGAGCGCGCACAGGGCCCGGCCGCAGCCGTACTGGTCGCCGGTCGCGGTGTAGCCGGCCAGCGCGCGTTCGGCGTCGCGCTGGGCGTCGTGCGGCAGCCGCAGCAGGTCGTAGATCTCGGCCAGGCACAGCAGCGTCTCGGCCTCGGCGTGCTCGTCGCCCAGCTCGTGGCAGATCGACAGCGCCTCCAGGCCCTCCGACAGGGCGGCGTTCGGCTCGCCCAGGTTGCGCTGCACGGTGGCCAGGATGATCAGGCTCTGCGCGGTGCCACGCCGGTCGCCGAGCTCCTCGCGCACGTCCAGGGCCTGGCCGGCGTGGTGCAGCGCCAGCTCGTAGCGCTCCTGCGACAGGTGCAGCCGCGACAGCGTGTGCAGGCAGCTCGCCACCCCGGCCGGGTCGTCGATCTCCCGGTACAGGTCGAGCGCCTCGGCGGCGTAACGCAGCGCGTCCTCGCTGTTGCCGGCGATGCCGTGCACCTCGGCCAGCTCATTCAGCGCCCGCGCCTGGCCCTCGCGGTCGCCCAGCTCGGCGAAGTCCGCCAGCGCCTCGCCGATCAGCCTGGCGGCCAGCGTGGACGGGCCGATGTCGCGGTGCAGGCTGCCCAGCCGGCTGCGCATGAGCGCGATGGCCCGCCGGTTGCTGACCTGCATGGCCGAGGTGAGCCCGCCCTGCTGCACCTCCAGGTTGTTCTCGTAGAAGCGCAGCCGCCTGAACGGCTCGAACACGGCCTCGGCCAGCCGCCAGGCCATGCCGTGCGCGCCGCTCTCCCCGGCCAGCCGCACGGCCGACACCAGCGAGCGCCGCTCGGCCTCGAACCACTCGCGCGGCGTCGCCGGATCGGTCGCCATCGCCAGGTAGTGGTCGAGCAGCCGCACCCTGGCCTCCCGCACGCCCGCCTCCGCGTGCCTGCCCAGCTCCTTGGCCAGCCGCTTGACCAGGTCGTGCACCCGGTAGCGCGGCCCCGGCAGCGGCTCCACCAGGTACGCCCTGTGCAGCCCCTCCACCGCGACCACCGCCTCGTTCACCGGCACGCCCAGCGCCGCCGCCAGCACCTCGGGCGTGAAGTCACGGCCTGGCAGCAGCCCGACGTGCCGGAAGGCCCGCCGCTGCGCGGGGCTCAGCGACTCGTACGCCAGGTTGAGCGCCTGGGTGAACGCCTCCTCAGGATCGCCTGCCAGCAGCCGGTCGGGCCTGCGCAGCTCCCGCGCCCTGGACTGGACGCTGAGCCCGGGGTTCTCGGCCAGCTTGGCCGCCGAGATCCGCAGCGCGAACGGATGGTAGGAGCACACCCGCGCCAGGTCGGCCAGCGCGTCGCGGTCGGCGGCCCTGGGCGAGTCCTCGCCGAGCACCGCGACGAGCAGCGCCACGGCGTTGCCCGGGTCGAGCACGGGCAGGTCCATCAGGTCGGCGTGGCCGGTGGCGCGCAGCGGCGCCATCCTGGTCCTGCTGGTGACCAGCGCCACGCAGTCCCTGCTGCCCGGCAGCAGCGCCCGCACCTGCGCGGGGTCGGCGGCGTTGTCCAGGATGAGCAGCAGCCGCCGCCCGGCGATCCTGCTGCGGTAGAGCAGCATCAGCTCGGCCTCGTCGGAGGCGGGCTCGCCGATGCCGAGCGAGCGCAGGATCTGTCCCAGGGCCTCGACGGTGCTCATCGGCGGCTGGCTCGGCGACTGCCCGCGCAGGTCGATCACGATCTGCCCGTCGGGGAACCGGTCGGCGTGCAGATGGCCCCAGTGCGTCACCAGCGCGGTCTTGCCCACCCCCGGCAGGCCCTGCACGACCATGGTGTTCGTCCGCCGTGGCCGTTCCAGCCAGCCGGTGAGCAGGTCGAGGCTCTGCTGGCGGCCGATGAAGTCCGGCATGTCGGCGGGGAGCTGGCGCGGCTTGGGCACCTCGCCCACCGGCAGGGGCTCGGCCGGCCCGGCCGGGCGGGCCAGGAACGGCGGCACCCGCCCGGCCCACGGCGCCGACAGGTGCTCCCAGCTCCCGGCGGCGACGCGCAGCGCGGACGGGTCGGCGACGCGCAGCCGCCGGTACCGCACCCGGACCAGCCAGCCGCGCTGCGTCCACCGGGTGATCTGGCGCTGCACCACGTCGGCGGAGCTGCCGACCAGCCCGGCCAGCGTCTCCATGGTCAGCGGCGGCGCGTCCTCGGAGCCCAGCTCGTAACGCTCGTCCAGGTGCAGCAGCCACACGGCCAGCCGGGCGGCGACGGGCGCGCGGGACAGCGCCTCGTGCCTGCGCGCGGCCATGTTGCGCGCGAACAGCTCCTGCACCAGCGCGTTCGCCACGGCGGGGCTGCCGGAGGCGTGCTCGCGCAGCCGCCGCAGGTCGATGGGCCAGGCGCGCACCTCGGTCAGCGCGTCCACCCTGACCCGGTCGGCGGGGCTCCAGAAGGCCAGCTCGCCGACGAGGTCGCCCGCGCCCCGCAGGTCGTGCACGGCCTCCCGCCCGCCCGCCGGGGTGTACTCGCGGGCGTAGCCCGAGTCGATCACGTAGACGTTGTGGTCGGCCCGCAACGGCGAGCACATCATCTCGTCACGGTGGTAGACACGCGGGCGGGCGCCCTCGTCGATCAGCGATCCGAAGAGGCCCACCCGGACACCACCCCCTTAAGGACGGCGGTGTCCTCGACATGACAGACGCGAAACAGTTCGTACGTCGACTTGTCACATCAGTGGAGCGCAGCGGGAACCCGCTGTCAATCTTCGGGAACTTTCGGTCAGACGCCGGCGGCGGGCGCGGCCGGGCGTGAAGACTTTCGGCCCTGCGGTGTCGGCGCCGCCGGGCGCGAAGATTTTCGGTCAGACGTTGGCCGCGTCGGCGCGGTCGGGCACGAAGCGGTAGCCGACGTTGCGCACGGTGCCGATCAGCGACTCGTACTCGGTGCCGAGCTTGGCGCGCAGCCGCCGCACGTGCACGTCGACCGTCCTGGTGCCGCCGAAGTAGTCGTAGCCCCAGACCTCCTGGAGGAGCTGGGCGCGGGTGAAGACCCTGCCCGGGTGCTGGGCGAGGTACTTGAGCAGCTCGAACTCCTTGAACGTGAGGTCGAGCACGCGGCCGCGCAGCCGCGCGGTGTAGGTGGCCTCGTCGATCGACAGGTCGCCGCTGCGGATCTCGTCCGGGACGTCCTCCGTCGCGGCCTGCGAGATTCGGCCGGTCGCCATCCGGAGCCTGGCCTCCACCTCGGCGGGGCCGGCGCTGTCGAGCAGCACGTCGTCCACGCCCCACTCGGAGGTCATCGCGGCCAGCCCGCCCTCGGTCACGATCACCAGGAGCGGGCAGTCGATGCCGGTGGTGCGGATCAACCGGCACAGGCTCTTGGCCTGCACGAGCTCCTTGCGCGCGTCAACGAGGACGGCGTCGGCGGGAGGGGTGTCGATGAGGGCGGATGCCTCCGCCGGGGCGACGCGGACCGAGTGGAGCAGCAACCCGAGCGCCGGTAGCACCTCGGCGGACGGCTCGAGGGCGTTGGTCAGCAGGAGCAGGTTGCTCATTACGGCCTCCTCAAACACGCAAGGACCCGGGGGCTACGTCGCCCAGGTCCTGTGAGTGAGGATATCCCACTAGTAAGTCGCGTCCATTGCGCGTCCGGCAGATGAACAGCGCGTCTCCTGGAACAAGCTCGTTAAGGGCGACGCACAATAGTGTGGAAAAGATTGTGAGGCAACGCATGGCCACGGGAAAAGTGCGTTATTGGGCGGCTGCCAAGGAAGCGGCGGGAGTCGCCGAGGAACCGTTCGAAGCGGTCACGCTTGGTGAACTCATGACGAAAATCACACAAAATCGGTCAGACCTGGCACGCGTCGTGCGACGATGCTCCTTCCTCGTGGACGGCTCCCCGGTCGGCAAGCGCCCCCACGGAGAGGTCATCCTCGCTGACGGCGCGACCGTGGAGGTCCTCCCGCCCTTCGCAGGCGGTTGAGCCGTCAGGTGAGGGGGTGCTTCGCGGGGGAATGGGAGATTCCAATCGGTAGTCTCTTGACCCCCGCTCGAGACATGGGAGCCCCATGCGCAAGCTGATCGTTTTCCTGATCGTGCTGGTCGTCCTCCTTGTCGCCGTGGACCGCGTCGCCGTGGCAGGCGTGCAGCGGGATCTGGCGAACCGCATCGCGGCGTCGGCCGACCTCTCCGGCACGCCGACCGTCACCATTGAGGGCATCCCATTTCTCACTCAGGCCATCTCCGGGCGCTATCCGGAGGTACGGTTCAATCTCGGCACATTCACGTACGGAGACGTGCCGATCAAGAACCTGCGGGGCGCCGCCTACGACGTGACGGCACCCCTGGCGGACATCATCCAGAACAGACCCGACATCCGGGCCGGCCGTGTGAGCATCAGCGGCACCCTCACCAGGGAGACGATCGACAAGCACGCCCCCCAGGGCGTCAAGATCGGCGGCAACGGGCGGCGGCTCACGGCGTCGGGCGAGGTCACGGTGGGGGTGAACAAGGTGCGGTTCAACGCCGAGATGCGGGTCGAATTGGCCGACGGGGCGATCAGGGTGCAGGCCGAGAAGATCCAGGGCGTGCCCGACCAGGTCGCCCGGCTCATCTCCTACACCATCCCCTTCCAGGGCAAGCTGCCCTTCGACGTGAAGGTGACCGGGGTCAAGAGCGTGCCGGAGGGCCTGGAGATCTCGGCCGAGGCGTCTGACGTGCCGATCCGTGGATGAGACTGAACCGCTCGCGCCCGTCGTACGTGAAGAGGGTGTGAGCACAGCCGGGACCGCCGACGAGGAACTCGTGAAGACCCTCTTCGACGAGCATGCCGGGCCCCTCTACGGCTACGTTCTGCGACTGACCGGTGACTCCGGGCGGGCCGAGGACGTCGTCCAGGAGACGCTGCTGCGGGCCTGGCGACATCCCGAGGCGATGTCCGGCAGGCCCATCCGCGCGTGGCTGTTCACGGTGGCCCGTAATCTCGTCGTGGACCAGCATCGCGCCAAGAAGGCCAGGCCGCAGGAGACCGGCGACGAGGCGCTGGCGGTCCTGCCGGCCGACGACGAGCTGGAGCGGGCGGTCGAGTCGTGGGCCGTGGCCGAGGCGCTGGCCGCGCTGCGGCCCGAGCACCGGGAGGTGCTGCTGGAGGTCTACTACCGGGGGCGATCGGTGAAGGAGGCGTCGGCGACGCTGGGCATTCCGCCGGGCACGGTGAAGTCCCGCACGTACTACGCGTTGCGCGCGCTCAAGCTGGCGCTCGAGGAACGGGGGCTGGCACCGTGATGACGTGCGAGGAGGTTCGCATCTCGCTGGGCGCGCACGCGCTGGGCGCGCTGGAGCCCGAGGAGGAGCTGGAGATCGACCACCACCTGGCGACCTGCGAGGCGTGCGGCGCCGAGCTGCTGGAGCTGGAGGGGGTCGGCGCGTTCCTGGGCAAGGTGTCCGAGCGTGACGTGGAGCTGGTCGCCAGCCCCCCGCGCCAGGTGCTCGACCGGCTGCTGAACGACCGCGTCAAGCGGACCAGGCGCGGGCGCGCCGTGATGTCGCTGATCGCGGCGGCGGCGGTCCTGGTGGTGGGCGGCACGGTGTGGACGACGATCCAGACCGGCTCCGGAGGTGAGACGACCGCGGCCCAGGCCCCCGCGCCCGCCGCCTCGGAGGCCCCCCAGGTGCTCCGCGACCAGAGCAGCGAGCAGGACTACGCACAGAAGGCCCAGCCGAGGGACGCCGCCTCCGACTCCCGGAGCGCCGCCGAGGCCTCCCAGAGCCCCGCGGTGCCCGAGAGCGCGACCAGGCCCACCCCGGCCCCCACCAAGGCGGACGAGGTCGCGTTCAGCGACGAGAACGACGCCGAGGAGTACTACGCCACCGTGCTCGTCCGGCCCACGGCCACCGGCTCCGCGCTCGGCGTGCAGGTCATGGGCGTGCCCGTGGGCACCGACTGCCTGGTCGTGGTGGTCGGCGTGGACGGGCGCGAGGAGCGCTCCGAGAGCTGGGTCGTCAAGCAGCGCGACTACGAGACCGGGAGGATCTTCCGCTTCGGGACGAGCATGTCGCTCAACGAGATCGCCAGGTTCGAGGTGGTCGACACCGCCGGGAACCTGCTCGTCAACGTGCCCGTGAAGGACCGCGGGAAGTAACCACTCCGCCGCGCGGTTGCACGGAGGATGACGGGCTTGTGGGTGGCGCTGGCGACGCTGGCGCTCGGAACGGTGATCGGGGTGATGCGCTTGCGCCGCGACGGACGCGTGAACGACGCGGACGGCGACCGGCTGTCCGCCGCCGACCTCGGCGCCGCGCTCGGGGAGAAGGCCACTCTGGTGCAGTTCTCGACCGCGTTCTGCCAGCCGTGCCGGGCCACCCGGCGCGTCCTGGCCGACGTGAGCGCGCTCGTGCCAGGGGTCGGCCACGTCGAGATCGACGCCGAGTCCCGGCTCGACCTCGTCCGCAGGCTCGACATCACGCGCACGCCCACCGTGCTCGTGCTCGACGCGGCGGGCGGCATCGTCAAGAAGGCGTCCGGGCAGCCGCGCAAGGCCGACGTGCTGGCCGCGCTCGCACAGGCCGTACCCGAGACCTGACTGTGAGGCGTCTCACAAGTCGTCTCAGCAACCGGACGAGATGTGACAGATGACGAGACGCCGAGTAGTGTCGTCGCCATGAACCCATCGACAGAGCTGCTCACGAAGCGGCGCGCGGTTGATTTCTGCCGCGTCGCCACCGCGCTCTGTCGCGCTGCCTGAGGACGATCTCGCGCGGACCTGTGATCCGCCCCAAATCGACCCCTTCAGGAGCATCCTGCGATGCGTGCCGATCCTAGAGCGCTGCGCTTCGGCGCGGCCATCACCACCCTGGTCCTGGCCTCCGTCCTGGTGACGGAGAGCTTCTGGCTGCTCGCCGCCCAGGCGGTGGTCTTCGCGCTCGGCGCGCATCGGCGCTCGCCGTACGCGATGCTCTTCAAGGCGTTCGTCAGGAGCGATCCAACGGAGACCGAGGACGCCCGTCCGCCCCGCTTCGCCCAGGGGGTAGGGCTGGCCTTCGCGGTCGTCGGCCTGATCGGGTTCGCCACCGGGATCACACCGCTGGCCCTCGGGGCCACGGCCGCGGCTCTCCTCGCCGCCTTCCTCAACGCAGCCTTCGGATTCTGCCTCGGCTGCGAAACGTACCTGCTCATTCGCCGACTACTGCCCGCCGCCAACATGGAGGTATCCAAATGAGCCGCTCCGCCGCCCTGGTGGACGCCGACTGGGTCGAGGCCAACCTCGACACCCCTGGAGTCGTCCTCGTCGAGGTCGACGAAGATGTCAGCGCCTACGACAAGGGCCACATCCGTGGTGCTGTGAAGGTCGACTGGCGTAACGACCTGCAGGACCCTGTGCGCCGCGACTTCGTGGACAAGACGGGCTTCGAGGCGCTGCTGTCCGACCGCGGCATCGGCAACGATGACACGGTCGTGCTGTACGGCGGCAACAACAACTGGTTCGCCGCCTACGCGTACTGGTACTTCAAGCTGTACGGCCACTCCAACGTGAAGCTGCTCGACGGCGGGCGCAAGAAGTGGGAGCTCGACTCTCGCGAGCTGGTCAAGGACGTGCCGCAGCGCGCCAAGACCCAGTACGTGGCCCAGGAGCAGGACAGCGCGATCCGCGCCTTCCGCGACGACGTGGTGTCCGCCATCGGCAAGCTCAACCTGGTCGACGTGCGCTCGCCCGACGAGTTCACCGGCAAGCTGCTCGCCCCGGCCCACCTCCCGCAGGAGCAGGCCCAGCGCGGCGGCCACGTGCCCACCGCCCGCAACATCCCGTGGTCCAAGGCCGCGAACGACGACGGCACCTTCAAGTCCGACGACGACCTGCGCAGCCTCTACCAGGAGGCCGGCGTCGACTTCGGCAAGGACACCATCGCCTACTGCCGCATCGGCGAGCGCTCCGCGCACACCTGGTTCGTGCTGCACGAGCTGCTCGAGCAGTCCAACGTGAAGAACTACGACGGTTCGTGGACCGAATACGGCTCGCTCGTGGGCGTGCCGATCGAGCTTGGGGAGGCCCGCTAATGTCGGCTGCAGCACAGGGTTGCGGCGCGCCGGAGCAGACCGTCGCGCTGCCCGCCGGGATCGATCTCAGCAACCAGGCCGTCATCCAGGGCGTCGTGACCGGCGCCGGCACCGCCTACGCGCGGCTGCTCGACCACTCCGGTGAGTTCACCGGCGAGGTCGTGGTCTCCGAGGACGGCGTCTTCCGCTTCTTCGCCGCGCCCGGCGACTGGACCGTCCGCATCATCGCGGGCGGCGGCGTCACCAGGGACGTGCAGGTCGAGGCCAAGCTGGGCGAGGTCGCCCAGCTCGCGGTCGCCGTCTGAGCACCCGCTCGCCTACAGGGCCCGCGCTCTCCTGCCACGGAGGCGCGGGCCCTTCGCGTGCAACCGATCCCCGCCGCGCGGTGTTGTAGAGGACGTGGCTGCAACCGACTGTCCCGACCCGGTGCTCAAGGCGCTGCTGGACGACCTCGACGCGGGCTTCGCCGAGCTGTACGGCGCCTACCGCGGCCTGGTCTTCTCGACCGCGCTGCGGCTCACCGGGCGCTGGGCCGACGCCGAGGACTACACGGCGGAGGCGTTCCTGCGGGCGTACCGGGCCCTGTCCGGCTACCCGCCCGAACGCATCGCGGGGCTGCAGCCGCGCGCCTGGCTGATGACGATCCTGATGAACGTCTGGCGCAACTGCGCCCGCGCCAAGTCCCGCAGGCCGCCCACCGACCTCGTCGACGAGCCGCTGGACAGCCCCGACCCCGGCCAGGACGTCGAGGCGGCGGCCGTCCGCCGCGAGACCGGCGACGAGCTGGCCGCGCTGCTGGGGCGGCTCCCCGACGAGCAGCGGGCCGCCGTCGTGCTCAGGCACGTCGTGGACCTGCCGGTCAGTGAGATCGCCACGGTGTTGAAGATCCCCCAGGGTACGGTCAAGTCGCACGTGTCCCGGGGGTTGAGGCGGCTACGCGCACTAGGAGGTGCCCGATGACTCAGGATCCCCTGCTCACCGGACTCGCGGCACTCGCCGTGGAGCCGCCGGAGGCGCTGCTCGACCGGATCGCGGCCCGATGGATCCGCGTGCCGGCGCCCATCGGGGAGCTGTCCGTGGCCTACACCGACCAGGGGGTGGCCTACGTGCACTCGGGAGACGGCTTCACGCGGGCCTTCAGGGAACGCTTCGGCCGTCCCCTGCTGCCCGCCGCCCGCCCGCCCGCGGGCCTGGTGCCCGCGCTGCGCACCGGACGCCTGTCGGGGCTCCGGCTCGACCTGCGCGGGCTCAGCCCCTTCCAGCGCTCGGTCCTGGAAGCCGCCCGGGACATCCCGCGCGGAGAGGTCCGCCCGTACGCGTGGATCGCCGCCCGCATCGGCCGCCCCAAGGCCGTCCGCGCCGTCGGGACCGCGCTCGGACACAACCCCGTCCCGCTGCTCATCCCCTGCCACCGGGTCATCCGGTCGGACGGGGCGGCGGGCGAGTACGTGTTCGGCCCGGCGGCCAAGGAACGGCTGCTGGCGGCCGAAGGGGTGGACCTGGAGCGGCTGCGGGCGCTGGCGGGGGAGCGGGTGTTCTACCTGGCCAGCGACACCACCGGGGTGGTGTGCTTCCCGACCTGCCACAACGCGCGGCGCATCACGGCCGCGCACCGGCACGGCTTCCGCAGCCTCTCCCAGGCCCGCGCCGCCGGCTACCGACCCTGCCGCACCTGCCGCCCGGCCACCGACGACATCCCGGCGTAACGGCGCGGCGGCGGGGCCACCGCCCGCCGCGCCGCGCTACGCCCTGCCGCTACGCCACCGCACTACTACGGCGCCCGCCCGCCGCGCGTCACTCCAGATGCCGCCGGCGCTCCGCTGGCCCCAGCGCCCCGCGCCTGCGCCGTGGACCGCGCCTGCGCCCCGCGCTGTGCCCCGCGCCCCGTGCCGTGGGCCCCGTGCCGTGCGCCCAGCGCGCCTGAGCCCTGCCCTGTGCCCAGCGTCTGCGGCTACGTCCCGGCCCCTGCCCCCCGCGCGTCAAGCCCAGCGCCGTCCCCAAGGTCACCAGCCGGAGTACGGCGTGCGCTCGGGCGAGGCGGGGTCGGGGGGCGGTGGGTCAGATGGGCTTGGTCGGGTAACGCATCAACAGCGTCGCCCGCACCACGTCAGGCCCGTGCGCCCGATACCCGTGCGGCACGTCCGACACCCACGAGATGTGATCCCCCGGCCCCGCCGTGAGCGGCTCGTGGATGGGCCCGGCGCTGAGCGTGCCGGTGAAGACCGTGACGTGCTCGCTGACCCCTTCGTGGTGCGCGGGCGAGGTCTGCGTCAGCCCCGGCGGTATCCGCACCCGATACAGCTCGTAGGTCACCCGGTCGTCCTCGAACACTTCCAGCAGCTCGGCCTCGATCGCCGTCCCCCGCATGATCTGCGGCTCGGGCGGCGCGTCGAGTATGGCCCCGATCGGCACCCCGAGCTGCGCGGTGATCGCCCAGAGCGTCTCCAGGGTCGGGTTGCGGGTGCCGGTCTCCACGCCCGACAGCGTGGCCTTGCCGATGCCGGCCCGCTTGGCGAGCTCGGAGAGCGAGACGCCGCGCGCCTGCCGCAGTTGCCGCAATCGGTCTCCCACCACGCGCGGATCGGTGTCGAGTGCGGGCTGCGGCTCCATACCGCCATATTGCCGCACATTCAACCAGCCCGTGGGCCGGGCCCATGGATTGCTGAAGAGCCGCCGCGCCGCTCGCGGAGGCGGCGCGTGCGATGATCACCGTTCGCGGAGGTGGCTCGTGCCGGTGATCAACGCTCATGAAGGCGGGCGGTGCCGATGATCGCCGCCTGCTCATGATCGATCTGCGGAGCGTAGCGCTTTTGCCATGTTGCGGCTGCGCTCCAAGGGACAGACCGATACGATTCCACAGATGTCCGGATCGACAGGTGTGACGGCACCCCCGCGACCTGGGCCTTCGACGGCTCAGGAGCTGCCGTCGCCGTACTCGCTGCCCCTGCACGCCCTCCGCCTGGCGGGCAAGTGCGCCCTGCCCCTGATCTGCTGGTTCGCCGTCGGCGAGCTGGCACGCTTCGTGCTGCTGTACGGCGCCGTCGAGGTGGCGTACGGCGACTGGCGGCAGATCCGCCTCGTGGGCGTCATGACCCTGCTGACGCTCATCATCATGGCGGCGATGACGGTCACCACCGGCATGCTCTACACCCTGCGCGGCGCCCTCTGGGAGCTGCGCGCCAGGGCCGACGAGGGCGTCGCCGACGAACGCTTCTTCCGCACCCTCGACCGCGTCGCCCCCGCCTTCGCGGTGCTCTACCTCGCGTGGGGCTTCCACGTGGAGGACGCCCGCGACATCTACCAGATGGACATCTTCCATCACTTCTACGACATGACCTCCGCCGCCTGGTTCGGCGAGGAGAGCCAGTTCGGCGAGGGCCTGTCCGGCCTCGACTGGCGGGTGTCGCTCGGCGCGATGGCCGTGATGTTCGCGCTGAAGATGCTCTTCGCCAAGCTCGTCGAGAAGGGCAAGAGCGGCTTCTACGGCTTCGCCGCCGCCTTCTCCGAGTTCGCCTTCGTCTTCTACGGGCTGAACGCCACCGTCGCCTTCGCCGACGCGCGGTCCGAGTGGGTGTCGCACCGCAGCGTCGTCGAGGGCACACAGGAGGTCTGGGCCGAAGCTCAGCAGAAGGTGCCGGTCTGGGACGACGTCACCGGCTGGCTGGGCGACGTCTGGCCGCTGTTCCTGGACGCCGTCGCCGTCCCCCTGGCCTGGCTCACCGTCGCGATGCTCGTCTTCGGCGCCTACTCCGACGAGGCCCGCACCCTGCTCAAGGGCACCAGGCTGGAGAAGGGCGTGGACCGCCTCGAAAGCAGCCACGACATCACGCAGAAGTCCTTCGACCAGGTCACCGGCGGGTTCCGCGACCGCTGGCTGCCGCTGGCCAATTCGCTGCGCATGGTGTTCAAGGCCGGCGCGCCGTTGTTCGGCATGATGTGCCTGTGCTACGTGGCCGTGACGGTGGCCGGCGAGTACGGCGAGCGCGGCCTGCGCTACCTCATCGGCAGCGAGGCCGAGTGGGTGTGGGTCTACCAGGGGCCGCCGCTCGCCTTCGTGCACAAGATGGTCGTGACCGTGCTCACCATGGCGCTCCTGGCCGCCACGTACGATCTCGCCGCCACCCGCGCCCGCCTGCGCGGCGAGCCCCTCAACGACGTCTGAACCTCAGCGGCGTCTGAACACCAGCACTACGTCGTCCTTCTCGGCCTTCTCCATCGCCTCCCGGTCGAACAGGTCCTCCGTGGGGGTGTCCGAGCGGTAGGTGCTCGGCCGGAAGCTCAGCTCCACTTCGTTCGCCACCGGGGACGGCACGATCGCCAGCCCCTCGATCCTGTACTCCTTGCCCATCTCCAGCTTGTCCAGCGGCGGATCGCCGACCGCCTGGGCCTCCACCGCCCAGGTGCGGCCCTTGGTGTCCGTCAGCTTGTACTCCGACGGGGGGCCGGTCATGGTGGCGCTGGACTCGTTCAGCAGCTTCTTCGTGATCACGATCTTCAGCCAGGTCACGCCCTCGCGCAGCTTGCTGTTCGCGGGGGCTTCGGTTTTGGTGATCGTGGCCTTGTACTCGATGTTGTGAGCCTGGCCCGCCTGGCCGGCGGCGACGATGGTGTGTTTGGTGTCCTTGCGGCTGTCCATCTTCATCTCGTAGAAGAGGTAGCCGTCGTAGCTCTGGGCGGCGGTGGTGAGCAACGACGCCAGGATCGCGCCCGCGGCGATCAGTGCGGTACGGCGCCGCCTGGAACGCCGCGGTGGCGCGGCCCCGTCGGGCGCGGTGGCGTCGGGCGTGGCGGGCGCCTGCTCGGAGACGCCTGGGGGCTGCGCGCCGGGCGGGAGGGCGCCGCCGGGGGGCTGCCCGCCCGCCTGTGCGCCCAGGGAGGCCGCGCCCATGCCGTGCGCGCCCGCCGAGTGCGCGCCCGGGTGCTGCGCGCTGGGTGGCAGAGCGCCGGGTGGCAGGGTGCCGGGCGGCAGGGCACCGGGCGGGAGGGCGCTGGGCGGCAGGGCACCACCGGGAGGCGGCGCGTCCATCGCCTGCGCGCTCATGCCGCGCGCGTCAGGAGGCTGTGCACCTGGAGCTTGGGCGCCCACGCCATGCGCGCCCCGCGAGTGCGCGCCAGGGGGCTGGTGGCCGGGCGGCTGCGCCCCAGGAGGTTGGGCGCCAGGGGGCGGGGGGCCGGGGGGCTGTGGTGCGCCGAACGGGGTCGTGCCCGGCAGCGGCCCGGCGGACGGTCGGATGGCCGGGATCGGTTGCGTCGCACCACCGGCGGCCTCGCGCTGTGCCGGAGGCCAGACCTGCTGATCGGAAGGCGTGTACCGCCCACGGTGCGCGGGCGTCCCGAACCCCTGCGGCCCAGCACCCGGAAGCGGCGGACGCCCGTGACGGGGCGGCATCCCGGCAGGATCGGGCGCGCCCTGAGGGTGAGGCCCGTACGACCCCCCGTACGGACCCTCAGGCCCAGGAGGGGGCACCGCACGGCCGTGCCGCCCCCGGCGAGGCAGCCCCGCGCCCCGCTCGGCCGCCGGACCGCCCGAACGCGGAGCCGGCCCCAGCCCAGGCGGCGGAACCCGACTCGGCGGCGGCGGTGGCGGGGGAGCCTCATCCGAACCGGAACCCGAACCGAAACTCGAACCCGAACCGGAGCCCGAACCCGAACCCGAACCGGAACCGGAGCCCGAACCAGAACCAGATCCAGAACCGGACGGTGACGGTGACGGTGGCGGGTAGTCTTCGGGCCGCTGATCGCTGCGAGGCGCGAACCAGTCACGCTCGTCGTTGCCACTCATATCCCGCTCACTTCTTCACCGAGTAAACAGCCTCCGGCGAGGCGACCAGCTTCCGCGCCCCTTCATCGTCCAGCCCGAGATCCACCTCGACCTCCGGCAGGTACGCCTCCGACACGACCTCCCGCGGCAGCCCGATGACGACGCTCGCCCCCGGCAGCGCGGAGGCGGGCACCTCGAAGACGTACCGTCCGCTGACCCAGATGTCCGGCTGCACCCAGGTGTTGGACAGCAGGACGGAGTTGTCCACCCGGTCGGTGTTGTCGAATCGCTTGCCGTCCGCCGTCAGCAGCACGGCCTCGCTGAGGTGGTACGGCTTGAGGCTGGACTTGGCGGACACCATGACGATGAGGAACAGGTTGTCGGTGCCGAGGGTGGTGGAGGAGGTCTCGATGGACTTGGCGACCGAGAACGAGTCCACCCGCGCGGTGAACCGCCGCGCGTCCACGTCCTGGCCCTTGGCGCCGGTGTAGGTGAGCGGGTCGGAGAGCTCGCCCTCGGTCATGTGCAGGGTCTGGAGCCCGATGGCGCCGGAGATCAGCACCAGCCCGGCGACGGCGTTCAGCAGCCAGGAGCCGCCGCCGCGCGGCCTGGCGGCTCGTCTGCCGCGCCGCGCCGGTGCGGCGGCGACCGCTGATCTCTGCTCGGTGGCGGTCACGCCGAGTCGCCCTTCTTGACGGACATGGTGACCCGCGCCTTGATCTCGGGCAGGTGCTTCTGGCCCACCTCTTTGGAGATCATCCGCCAGGCCTCGACGTTGTTGTTGAACTGGGAGGCGAACTCGTAGGAGGCCACGTCAAGGCTGATCTTGGCGGGCGGCTGCTGGCCCTTCTGCAGCTTGTAGCGCAGGATGACCTCGGTGGGCACGCCCGGGTGGAGCTGCCGGGTCTCGCCGCCCTTGCTCAGGGCGTAGGCGAAGGGCCCCGCGTCCTCGCCGGGGAAGGCCGGGTCGATCTTGACGAGGGAGCCGGCGAAGAAGGTGGAGGTGTAGGCCTGCTCCACCTTCTCGGGCGGCAGGCCGACGAGGAGGGTCTCGTCGGAGTTGTTGGTCACGTTGAAGACCAGCTCCACGAACCGCTTCTCCTCGTCCCACTCGTTCTGGGCCGGTTCGATCTTGACGCGGGAGCCGACGAACTTGGTGGAGTAGAGGCCCTGATCGAGCACGGCGCCTTCGCTGAGCGGGTCCGGTTGCTCGGGGGCCTCGTTCAGGCCGCCGAGGAGAGCGGTGATGCCGACGGCGGTGAAAGTCACCAGAGCCACCGCGGGCACCACCACCGGCCGTCTGGGCTTGTCAGTGTTGCCGCCGGAGGGTTCCGTCATGGGTAAGGATGGTAATAGGTCTCGCTTGTCCCATCTGCCGCAATGCTCCCATCGGGCCGGTCGAATTGCCGAGAAACCCTGCCGCTATAGCGCTTGCAACTCATACGCTGTCACGGAGCGGAAAGGGCTGACCCCTACTCCTCATGACATATCGGCGGCCGGAGGGTCACGTGACGGACGTGCATCCCGAGCATGCCCAGCTCCAGGCGGACCGCATCTACCTGGGCTGGCAGTACATCCTGCTGCATCCCGACCCGGGCCCGCCGCCCAAACGCCCCTCGCCCGTCGAGGAGGCGGCGGCGGAGCAGCCCGACCCCGCCGAGCAGGAGCTGATGCGCCGCGAGCGGATGCAGGAGGACATGCTCAACCGGCCGGTCCGCTTCCTGCGCCTGCTCATGCTGGCGATGTCCGTGGTGATCCTGGCCGCCGCCCTGGCCGGCTACCTGGCCTGGTCGTTCGCGCTGGTCGCGCTGGTCGCCGCCGGCGGCGTGGCCGCCATCCTCAGCTACGCGCTGCTGCAGGGCGACAGGGCGGTCAAGTACCGGGTGCTGGAGCAGCAGGCCAGGGACGAGCGCCAGCAGCGGGAACGCGACAAGGACCTGTTCCGCGCCCAGGAGGAGCACGCCCAGCGCTACCGCGACTGGCAGGAGTCGAAGGAGCGCCACGACAGGCAGCTCACCTGGTACGCCGTCGCGGTGCCGGACGAGATCGACCGCATCGACGTGGCAGGCGGCACCCTGCCGGGCTGGTCCGCGCTGGTGACGCTGCTCGGCGCCACCCGGCTCTACAGCGGCGGCCACCTGACCGTGCTCGACCTGTCCGAGGGCGCGATCGCCAAGGACCTCATCGAGCTGGCCCGCAAGGGCGGCGACGACCCGCTCGTCTGGGTGCTGCCCGTCGACCTGCCCCGGCTGGACCTGGGCGCCACGCTCAAGCCGGAGGCGTTCGCCGACGTGCTGGCCCATGTGGTGAGCGTCAGCGAGGAGCAGCGCAGCACCCGCGACCTCAGCTTCGACAACGCGATCCTGGAGCGCGTGCTGGAGGTGCTCGGCGAGAACGCCACGATCAGCCAGGTCACCGCCGCGCTGCGGGCGCTGGCGCAGGTCGGCGACCCGCGCGACGACCTGAAGTTCGGGCTGATCACCGCGACCCAGCTCGAACGCATCGGCACGCTGTTCGGGCGCGGCGTGAGCGACCGGGTGGTGATCGAGCGGGCCTGGGCGCTGGAGTCGCAGTTACGCAAGCTGGAGACGCTCGGCACCCAGGCCGTACGGCTGCCGCCCGCCAGACTGCGGGTGGTGAGCATGGACCGGCAGGCCGGCGTGTTCGGCAACCGGGTGCTCGGCACGTACGTGGCGACGGCCCTGACCCACATCCTGCGCCAGTCACCGTCCTCCGACCGGCCCTGGTACCACACGATCATCGTGGCGGGCGCCGACAAGCTCAGGGGCGACGTGCTGGACCGCCTGATGGACGCCTGCGAGACCTCCCGCACCGGGCTCGTCCTGACCTACCGCTCGCTCACCCCGACCGTGCGCGAGCGGCTGGGCAGGGGGCACGCGGCGGTCGCGTTCATGCGGCTCGGCAACGCCGAGGACGCGCGGGTGGCCAGCGAGCACGTCGGCACCGAGCACCGGCTGGAGCTGGCCCAGCTCACCGAGACGATCAGCGAGTCGCTGCCGGGCCTCGACGGCGGCTACACCTCCACCATCTGCCAGGTCGAGGACGAGCGGGAGGCGCGCGACGGCGACCACGCGGACCTGGCGGAGGACATCACCGAGTCCACCGAGTGGGGCAGGACCGCCGACAAGATCTCCGAGAAGGAGCGGGTGCTGCAGCGCTCGCGCGAGTTCCTCGTCGAGCCGCACCGGCTCCAGCAGCTCCCCACGACGTCCGTGATCGTCACCGACGCGACCGCGGACGGCCGCCGCGTCCGCCTCGCGGACGCGAACCCGGCCATACTCACCTTCCCCAAGACGACGCTCGGCGAGCTGGAGGACGTGCGCGAGGCCGTGCTGGCGCTCGACCCGCAGGCCGGCGACGGCAACGGTGAGCCGCCGCCGAACCTCGGGCCACCACCGCCACGCCTGGACTGGCGCAAGGGCAGGCAATGACATGGTCAATGTCAACGTGACGAGCTGACGGTTGGCGGAATTTAACAAAGAACCGTCTGTGGGGGATTGAAATGCAGCCGAGTGTCTCGCTGAGCGGGCCCTGGTATCGAATTCAGTCGATCGCAGCACCCTCGCGAAGCTCGTCGGCGGAGTGGGATTTCGTCACCGTGCTTCCCGCGGTGCTGTCGGCGGCGCAGCGCGACCGGCCATTTGTCATCGGATGGTTGTCGCGGGGCTCGGGGGCGCCGATCGAACTCATCACGAACGCGGGCCCGTTGTCGCCACCGCGCCAGCCGCGCAGGTCGACGGACGTGCCCGACGACCCGAGCGGGCCGCAGCCGCTGCTGTTCCCGGGGGGAGCGCGCGGGGTGCGGCTGTCGGAGGAGTACCTGGCCGACCTGGCGGACCTGGTGTGGACGCCGTGCCCGGGGCGGCAGGCGCCGCCGCTGGGCAGCAGGGGGCGTGAGTTCGACCCCGACGAGCTGAAGCGGCCCACCCTGTTCGAGTCGACGCTGGTGACGCTGATGTCGCGGCCGTTCGCCTGGCTGGTGGTGGCCGAGCCGACCGACCTGCTGGACGCCGAGGTGGCGCACCTGCGTACGCAGCTCAACGTGCTGCGGCAGTACGGCGACGCCTCCGAGCGCTCCCGCTTCGACGCCGAGCGCGCCGAGCGACGCATGCAGGAGCTGGACGCCTTCCGCGAGGCCGGGCTGTGGAACGTGCGCGTGCTGGCCGGCGGGGCCACGGCCGACGAGCTGCGGCAGATCGCGCCCGTGCTCGTCGGGTCCGTCGAGATGAGCCATCACCCGTACCGGCTGCGCAGCTCGCACGGCGCCGCGTACTCGCTGCCCGAGGCCCTGGCCATCACCATGCAGGACCCGGCGGACGGCGCCGCCGCCCCGTTCGCCGCCACCGCTGGGGCGCTGGCCGCGCTGGCCGGGCTGCCCAGGCGGGAGGTGCCCGGCGTGCGGGTGCTGGACTCGGGCTTCTTCGACGTGACGTCGGAGTCGGAGGGCGGTGAGCTGGAGCTGGGCGAGATCCTCGACGGCCAGGACCGCGGCGTCGGCTCGTTCCGGGTGCCGCTGGCCACGCTGAACCGGCACGCGTTCGTCACCGGCGCGACCGGCTCCGGCAAGTCGCAGACCGTGCGGCACCTGCTGGAGCAGCTCAGCAGGGCCCGCATCCCGTGGCTGGCGATCGAGCCGGCCAAGTCCGAGTACGCCGCCATGGCCGGCCGCGTGGACGAGCCCGTCACGGTGATCAACCCGTCGGCGCCCGACGGCGTGCCGTTCAGCGTCAACCCGCTCGAACCCGAGCCCGGCTATCCCGTCCAGGCGCACATCGACATGGTCAGGGCGCTGTTCATGGCGGCGTTCGACGCGGAGGAGCCGTTCCCGCAGATCATGTCGCTGGCGCTGCAGCGCGTCTACGAGGCGACCGGCTGGGACGTGGTCACCGGCGGCGCCGTGCCTGGCTCGAACGTGCCGCCCAGCGTGCCCACCCTCGAACAGCTTCAGCAGCACGCCATGGACGTGATCAAGGAGATCGGCTACGGCCGCGAGGTGCAGGCCGACGTCGAGGGCTTCATCTCGCTGCGGCTGCGCTCGCTGCGCGTCGGCTCGGCCGGGCGCTTCTTCGAGGGCGGCCACCCCGCCGACATCGGCGGCCTGCTCGAACGCCAGGTCGTGCTGGCCATCGAGGACGTCGCCAACGACGAGGACAAGGCGTTCCTGATGGGCACGCTGATCATCCGGATCGTGGAGCACCTGCGCATGCGGGCCAGGCGGGAGCGCTCGGCCGAGCTGCGCCACGTCATCGTGATCGAGGAGGCGCACCGGCTGCTGCGCGACCGCGGCCACGGCCGGGCCTCCACGCACGCCGTGGAGCTGCTGGCCGGGATGCTCGCCGAGATCAGGGCGTACGGGGAGGGCATCGTGGTGGCCGAGCAGATCCCCACCAAGCTCGTCTCCGACGTCGTCAAGAACACGGCGCTGAAGGTCGTGCACCGGCTGCCCGCCGAGGACGACAGGCAGCTCGTCGGGGCCGCCATGAACCTGAGCGACGAGCAGTCCCGCCACGTGGTGTCGCTGCAGCCGGGCGCCGCCGCCGTGTTCGCCGACGGGATGGACCGGCCGCTGCGGGTGCGCGTACCGCTCGGGGAGTCCAGGGAGAAGGCGCTGCCAGGACCGCCGCCGCCCATCAGGGGCCGCCGCTCGGCGGCGTGCGGCGCGCAGTGCCGCACCGGGCAGGCGTGCACGCTGGTGGAGCTGCGCGAGGCGGACGTGCTGGCGGGCGCGCCCGAGTGGGCGTGGCTGCGCATCTGGTGCGACACGGTGGTGCTGGCCTTCGTCGGCAACCGGCCGCTGCCCGGCGTCCCGCGCGCCCTGGCGGCCGGCTGGGCCGACCTGCCGGCGCGCCGCCGCGAGTGCCTGCTCGCCACCCTGGTCGAACGCTCGGTGCAGCGGCGCGCCTGGTCGCTGCGCACGTGGTTCGACCCCGTCCTGCTGACGGAGAAGGCCGCCGAGACCGCCACCCGGCTGCTGGGCGGCGCCGACAGCGGCGGCGAGCGCCCCGGCGCGTCGTGGGTCATCCCGCAGGTGCGCTGGCTGCACGAGGTCGACAGGCTCTTCCCGTACGGGCAGCCGGCCCCGAACCTGCGCAGCCCCGCGCCCCCCATGGAGTACGCCCTGTTCCGCCAGCCGGGCGGCACCGGCACCGGCTCCGTCGAGCCCGAGCTGCTCGGCCACCGCGCCAAGGCGCTGCGCCACCATCCGCTGTCGATGGAGGTGGACCACAACCGGGCGCTGGCCTGGCGGGTGATCCTCGGCGACGACGAGCACGAGGGGGTGCAGCGGGACATCGCGACCGTGGCCATCGGCGTCGAGTCGGCGTCCAGGATCAGGCACGTGGGGCAGACGATGGGGGCGGGGTGGCTGGAGAGCGTGCTGTCGTGGCCGCGCCGCTTCGTGCTGCCGTTCGAACAGGGCGGCTCCCCGGAGATCGCCTTCGCGGAGCCGCCGGGCCCATGACTCAGCCTGCCGGGCCCATGACTCAGCCTGTGGGGCACGTGATCGCAAAGGGGTGCGTTTTCGCGCGTGTCTCCAGACTTGGGGCCAACGCCGACTAGGATCCTTGCACATGACCCAGCTTCCTCTGCGGGCCCAGCTCGCCAGTGCCCTGGGCCGCAGCGCCGCCACGCTGTCCAGGATGACCGGGCGTGGCGACGGCTCGGTGATCGGCGGTCGGGTCGGCCTGCTGCTAGAGCCGGACCTCCTGCGCCAGCTCGCCCGCGACCGCAAGCTGGCCCTGGTCAGCGCGACCAACGGCAAGACCACCACCACCCGGCTGATCACGTCGGCGCTGCTGGAGCTCGGCGAGGTGGCCACCAACGCGTTCGGCGCCAACATGCCGGCCGGCCACGTCTCCGCGCTCTCCCAGCAGAAGCGCGCCCCCTACGGCGTGCTGGAGGTGGACGAGAAGTACCTGCCGGAGGTGCTCGACACGACCGGCGCCGGCGTCGTCTGCCTGATGAACCTCAGCCGCGACCAGATGGACCGGGCCGCCGAGATCTGGCTGCTGGCGCAGAAGTGGCGCAGGGCCCTTTCCGGCAAGCCCACCCACGTCATCGCCAACTGTGACGACCCGCTCGTCACCTGGGGCGCCTCCACGGCCGCCGCTGTCACCTGGGTCGCCGGTGGCCAGCGGTGGAAGGAGGACTCCTGGTGCTGCCCCGAGTGCGGCGGCCCGCTCGACCGCAAGGACGCCGACTGGGCGTGCCGGGAGTGCACGTTCCACCGTCCAGAGCCGCAGTGGGTGGTCGACGGCGACTCGGCGATCGACCCGCGCGGGCAGCGCTGGATGCTCGACATCCAGCTCCCCGGCCAGGCCAACCGCTCCAACGCGGTGATGGCGCTGGCGGTGGCCGACACGTTCGGGGTGCCGGTCGAGCGGGCGCTGCCCCGGCTGCGCGAGGTCACCTCGGTGGCCGGCCGTTACACCACCGTCGAGCGCGACGGGCGGTTCGCGCGCCTGCTGCTGTCGAAGAACCCGGCGGGCTGGTTGGAGGCGTTCGACGTCGCCGACCCGCAGTTCCCGATCATCCTCTCGGTCAACGCGCAGGGCCCCGACGGGCGCGACACCTCGTGGTTGTGGGACGTCGACTACCGCATCCTGCGCGGACGCCCCGTGTTCGTCACCGGTGAGCGCCGCCTCGACCTGGCGCTGCGGCTCGACGTGGCGGACGTGCCCTTCACGCTGTGCGGCACGTTCTCGGAGGCGCTGGCCATGCAGCCGCCCGGTCGGGTGGACGTGATCGCCAACTACACCGCCTTCCAGCAGATCCGATCGGAGTTCGGCCGTGCCGTCTGACAGCGCCCTTCGCATCGTCTGGATCTACCCCGACCTGCTGAGCACGTACGGTGACCAGGGCAACGTGCTGGTCCTGGAGCAGCGGGCGCAGCGCAGGGGGATCGAGACCGAGACGATCCACGTACGCTCGGCCGACCCGGTCCCCGAGACCGGCGACATCTACCTGATCGGCGGCGGCGAGGACCGCCCGCAGATCCTGGCCGCCCAGCGCCTGCGCAGGGACGGCGGCCTGCACCGCGCCATCGCGCGCGGCGCGGCCATGCTGGCGGTGTGCGCCGGCTACCAGATCATGGGCAGCACGTTCGGCGGCGAGGAGGGCCAGCCGGTCGACGGCATCGGCCTGCTCGACATCTCCAGCGTGCGCGGGCCCGCGCGCGCGGTCGGCGAGCTGGTGGCCGAGGTGGACGCCGCCCTCAACCTGCCCACGCTGACCGGCTTCGAGAACCACATGGGCGTCACCCGCCTCGGCCCCGGCGTCCGCCCGCTGTCGCGGACGGTCAAGGGCGTCGGCAACGGCGACGGGTTCGAGGGCTGCTACGCCGGGCACGTCGTGGGCACCTATCTGCACGGGCCCGCGCTGGCCCGCAATCCCGCGCTGGCCGACCTGCTGCTGTCGTGGCGGGCGGGCGAGCTGGCGCCGCTCGACGACTCCCGCTACGAGGCGCTGCGCCAGGAGCGCCTGGCGACGGTGCTGCAGGACTGATGTCCGCTCCGGCCACCCCCTGGTGGCTGGAGTGCACCACTTTGGGGTAGAAAGTCCGCCGTGGGATCCACGGTGACCGTCCCCCAGACGCGCACGATGGGCGGCGAGGAGCTGTCCGCCGACGACGCGTGGGAGACACTGCGCAAGTACGGCGTCTGGCACTTCGTGCGCGACTCGTTCGTCAGGTTCAGGTACGGCGACGGCATGAGCCACTCGCGGGCCCTGGCGTTCCAGATCTGCCTGGCCATCATCCCCGGCGCCATCGCCGTGGTCGGCCTGAGCGCGGTCACCCACCAGGAGGAGCTGGGCCGCGTGCTGCGGCTCACGCTGAGCGCGCTGTCGCCGGGCGGCGGCGCGCAGGCCGTCGCCGAGGTGCTCGACGGCGGGCGCGGCACCAGGGACCAACTGGCGCTCTGGCTGGGCCTGGCGACCACGCTGGCCGCGCTCACCACCGCGATGGCGCAGTTCGAGCGGGGCGCGAACCGCATCTACGGCGTCGAGCGCGACCGGCCGTTCCACCGCAAGTACGCCAGGGCGGTCGTGCTCGCGCTGACCGCCGGCATCTGCATGATCACCGGGTTCACGGTCCTGGTGGGCGGCGGCGAGCTCGGCGAGGCCCTGGGAGAGACGTTCGAGTGGGGCGACGGGGCCCGCCAGGCGTTCGCCTTCGTCCGCTGGCCGCTCGGCTTCCTGCTCGCCCTCGCCTCCACGGTCACCCTCTTCAGGGCCTCGCCCAGGCGCAGGCAGCCCGGCCACACGTGGCTGGCCGTGGGCGCGCTGGTGGCGCTCGGGTTATGGACGCTGCTCACGCTGGCCCTGGCGCTCTACACCGAGTACAACAGCACGTTCGGCGACACCTACGGGCCGCTGACCGCCGTCGTGGCGCTGCTGCTGTGGTCGTTCCTCAGCTCGATCGCGCTCTTCCTCGGCCTGGCGTTCGCGGCGCAGCTCGAAGCCTGCCGCGCCGGCTGCGTGGAGCCCGCGCACCCCGACCCGGGGCCCACCGCGGAGGAGGAGCGCGAACCCTTCGTGGGGCGGGTCGGCTCGGCCGCGTACGCCGCGCTCAGAGGCCTGTTCAGAAGGCTCCGGCGCGTTGAGCGTGGTCAGTAGACCAGCGCCTGCACGCCCTCCGTGGTCACTTCCTCCACGAACGCCGGCGCGCCCGCGATGCGCACCCCCTCGATGAGGTCGTCCACGGTGATGTTCCTGCGGGCGGCGCACTGCGTGCACAGCGTCACCCGCCCGGCCGCCAGCACGGCGTCCAGCAGGTCGGTGAGCGGCGCCGCGTGCGGCAGGGCGAACTCCTTGGCCCGGCCGGGCAGCGCGAACCACGACGACTCGCCGGTCAGCCACAGGGAGACGGAAACGCCGCTCGCGAGCGCGGCGGCGGCGACCGTGAACGCCTGGTTGCAGCGCTCGGGAGCGTCGGCTCCGGCGGTCACCTTGATCACCAGTGAACGTGCCATGTCCGTCACCCTAGCCCCGCGGGAGGCCGCACGGGCGGTGCACGCCACTACGCTTGGGGAGCATGGAAGAACCTGAGGTGCACCCCGACCTGGAGCCGATCGCGTTCCTGCTGGGGCGGTGGGAAGGCGCCGGCGTGGGCGGCTACCCGACGATCGAGAGCTTCAACTTCGGCCAGGAGATCGAGTTCGGCCACAACGGCAAACCGTTCCTGACCTACGTGAGCCGCACCTGGCTGCTCGACGACGCGGGCAACCGCGTCCGGCCGCTGGCCACGGAGTCCGGCTACTGGCGGCCCCAGCCCGACCGGCAGGTCGAGGTGGTGCTCGCGCACCCCACCGGGATCGTCGAGATCTACATCGGCGAGGTCGTCTTCCACAAGATCGAGCTGCGCACCGACGTGGTGGCCCGCACCGCCTCGGCCAAGGAGTACACCGCCGGCCACCGCCTCTACGGGCTGGTCAACGGCAACCTCATGTGGGCCTACGAGATGGCGGCCATCGGGCACCCGCTCACGGACCACATGTCGGCAGAGCTGAAGAAGGTGGCCTGATCGCATGAGCACGCCGTTCACCGCTGACGCCGTCGAGGCGATCAAGCGGCACATGAATGACGACCACGCCGACGACAGCTTGATCATCGTCCGCGGGCTCGGCGGCCGGCCGGACGCCCGGACCGCGCTCACCAGCGACGTCGACGCAGAAGCGATCACGTTCACGATCGACGGCGGCGAGCGGGTGCGCGTGCCCTGGGGGCAGACGCTCACCGAGCGGGCCCAGGTGCGCAAGGCCGTCGTGCTGCTCTACCGCGAGGCGTGCGACAAGCTCGGCATCGCGGCGCGCGGCGAACACTGACCCAGGAAATGAAGAAGGGCCCCAGGCAACACTCCGCCGTAGGAGACGGGCCGGATGGACCATGGTCGGGATCGACGTCCCGCCCTCCGGCTGCCAGGGGCCCCGGTGGTTGCCTCGTAGTCGCTTCACGTCACGAGACAACAGTCCGCGAGGTCAGCGGACAACCACCTCGCTAGCCCGACTATGACTAACCATTATTCGGACCACCTCCTTTCCGCGTACTCAAGAAGCTATGCGGTCCCGCGCGAAACGGGCAAGTGAATATCGCCGGGCCGTAGTATCGGAGGCATGACCGAGACGCAGTGGCATGAGGAACTCCGCGCCAAGGGCTACCGGGTCACTCCCCAGCGCCAGCTCGTGCTGGAGGCGGTCAAGGAGCTGGAGCACGCCACGCCCGAGGAGATCTGCGTCAAGGTCAGGCAGACGGCGCGCGGCGTCAACATCTCCACCGTCTACCGCACGCTGGAGCTGCTCGAAGAGCTCGGCCTCGTCACCCACACCCACCTCGGCCACGGCGCCCCCACCTACCACCTGGCAGCCGAGGCCGACCACGTGCACCTGGTGTGCCGGGGGTGCGACGAGGTGTTCGAGGTGCGGCCTGAGCTGGCGGAGGGGCTGGTCAAAGGGCTGGACGAGGAGATGGGCTTCGTCGCCGACGTCCACCACCTGACCGTCTTCGGCCGCTGCCGCAACTGCCGCTGACCACCGACCTGTGTGCCGATCGCCGGCGGCGGTGCGGATAGCCTGGAAGACATGCGTAGCCCTCTGCTCGACCTCCCCGGCGCCGTCCCGGCGGACGCCCCTGACTCCGACGTAGCCGCGCACTACGGCGACCTGTTCGCCGAACAGCGCGCACTGGTCAAGGGAGAGGCGGTCGTCGACCGCAGCAACCGCGAGGTGATCCGCATCTCCGGCGCGGACCGCCTGAAATGGCTCAACGACCTCACCTCGCAGAAGCTCGACCAACTCCAGCCGGGCGAGTGGACGCAGACGCTCGACCTCGACCTCCAGGGCCGCGTCCAGCACCACCTCACGCTCACCGACGACGGCGAGAGCATCCTGGCCCACGTCGAGCCGGGCACCGCGCAGAGCCTGATCGACTACCTCGACCGCATGCGCTTCATGCTCCGGGTCGAGGTCTCCCGCGCCGACGACCTCGCCGTCCTCTCCACGGCCACGGAAGACCACCTGGTGCCGAGGGCCGAGCTGGCCGACCACCTGGGCAAGCCGCTGGCGGGGCTGTGGGCGTACGAGGCCCTGCGCATCGAGGCCCACCGGCCCCGGCTCGGCTTCGAGACCGACCACAAGACCATCCCGCACGAGGTCGGCTGGATCGGCGGGGCGGTGCACCTCAGCAAGGGCTGCTACCGGGGGCAGGAGACGGTGGCCCGCGTCCACAACCTCGGGCACCCGCCGCGGCGCCTGGTCTTCCTGCACCTCGACGGCAGCGTGGACACCCTGCCGGTGCACGGCGCTCCGGTGATCTTCGAGAGCCAGGAGGTGGGTGTCGTCGGCTCGGCCGCCCGCCACCACGAGCTCGGGCCGATCGCGCTGGCCGTGGTCAAGCGCACGGTGCCGGTGGACGCGCCGCTGCTCGCCGGCGGCGTGGCGGCCTCCCAGGAGGTCATCGTCCCGCCGGACGCGGGCCGCAACGTCAGCATCGACCCGTCCCTGCGCCGCCGCATCCGCTGAACCCGCCACCCCGCCCGCGAGCAGGGCGGGGTGTCACATGTCCAGGACGAGGGTGATCGGTCCGTCGTTGACCAGGGCGACCTTCATGTCGGCCCCGAACACCCCGGTCTGCACCCGAGCCCCCAGCCCCCGCAACTCCGCCGCCACGGCGTCCACCAACGGCTCCGCCACGTCCCCGGGCGCAGCCGCCTGCCAGGTGGGGCGGCGTCCCTTGCGCGCGTCCCCGTACAGGGTGAACTGGCTGATCACCAGGAGCGGCGCGGAGACGTCCGAGCAGGACTTCTCGCCGTGCAGGACGCGCAGACCCCACAGCTTGGCCGCCAGCCGCGCCGCTTCGGCGCGCGTATCCGTGTGTGTGACGCCCACCAGGACGAGCAGGCCGGGCTCGCTGATCGCCCCGACCACCTGCCCGTCCACCTCGACGGACGCCGAACTGACCCGCTGTACGACTGCTCGCATGGCATCCCATTCTGGACCAGGACCAAACGCTTCATACACTCATGTCGAAAGGGGAACGTGAAATGTCGTTGGTTGTGGAAGTTGTCCGGTCCGGGTTCGTGGAGTCCACGCATCAGGCTCGCATGCTGACCGTGGACGCGGCCGGCCGCCCGGTCGAGACGAGGGGCGCGGTGCACGTGCCGGCCTCGCCACGGTCGTCGATGAAGCCGCTGCAGGCGCTCGGCATGCTCCGCGCCGGGCTGCGCCTGGAGGAGGAGTTGCTGGCGCTGGCCTGCGCCTCGCACTCCGGCGAGCCGTTTCACGTGGACGGGGTGCGGAAGATCCTGGCGGGGGCGGGGCTGGAGGAGTCGGCGCTGCGGTGTCCCGAGGACTATCCGTTCGACCGGGCCGTGACCGAGCGCGGGCGGGTCTACATGAACTGCTCGGGCAAGCACGCCGCGATGCTGGCCACCTGCGTGGCGAACGACTGGCCGCTGACCACGTACCTGGAGCCGGCGCATCCGTTGCAGCGGGCGATCCGCGAGACGGTGGAGGAGCTGACCGGGGAGCGGGTGGCGGCCTCCGGGGTGGACGGGTGCGGGGCGCCGCTGTTCTTCGTGTCGATGCTGGGCGTGACCAAGGCGTTCCGGGCGTTCCCGCTGTCGTCGGAGGACTCGTACGAGCGCAAGATCTTCGACGCCATGCGCACATACCCCGAGTGGACCTCGGGCACCGACAGGGCCGAGGCCAAGCTGATGCGGGCGCTGCCCGGGCTGATGCTGAAGGCGGGGGCCGAGGCGTTCGACGCGTTCGTGTTCGAGGACGGGCGCGCGGGCACGGTCAAGATCGAGGACGGTGGCGCCCGCGCCCGCGTGCCCGTCACCGTGGCGGCGCTGCGCTCGCTGGGCCTGGACGCCCCCGAGCTGGCCGAGCTGGCCTCCGGCGCGGTGCTGGGCGGCGGCCGGCCGGTCGGCGAGCTGCGGGTCCGCTGAGGTCCCCGACCAGGCGGGTGCGCTGAGGCTCCCAACCTGGCGGGTCCCGCTGGGGCTCCCGACCTGGCGGGTGCGCTGGGGCCCTCGCTCAGTCCTGGTCGGGTACGCGTTCGGCGAGCCGCTCGTACCGCTGCCTGGCGGCCTGCGGCGTGCCGAGGCCGAGCCCGAACGCGATCTCCTGCCACGTCATGCCGCGCCCGCGGGCGAGCTGGAGCAGCGTGGCTTCGAGCGCGTCCATCTCCCCGCGGACCAGCGGGACGAGGCTGAGCGCCGCCGTGATGTCGGCGGCGTCCACGCCTGGCTCGCCGTCGTCCGGCCGCGCGGCCCCGCTGAGCAGGAAGGTGACGAGCCTGACGGCCTCGTGCGGCGCGAGCGCCGACGGGTGCACCTGGCGCTGCCGCTGCTCGGGGGTGGCCGCGTGCCGTTCGGAGATCCGGTACAGGGACGCGTACACGCGCTGCGCGCGGGCCTGCTCGGGCTGCGGGGGGTCGAAGGGGTCGGAAGTCATGCGATCACGATGCTCCAGAACACGTCTCGTTGTCAACAGCACGTTTTAAACAACATGTTCATAGTCTGACACCGGCGTCAACGTTCTAACATCGCGGCGCATGAAGTTCGGAATCAGCTACAGCACGCCCCACCACGGGCTCGACCCCGGCAAGCTGGTCGCGTTCGCCCGCACGGCCGAGGGGTGCGGCTTCGAGTCGCTGTACGTCCCTGAGCACGTCGTGCTGTACCCGGGCGCCGCCATCGGCCCCTTCGAGCTGCCGCCGACCCTGCCGTACGGCGACCCGCTCGACCTCCTCACCTTCGTCGCCGCCCACACGGACCGCATCCTGCTGGGCACAGGCGTGCTGCTGCTGCCGTACCACCACCCGGTGACCCTGGCCAAGCGGCTGGCCACGATCGACGTGCTGTCCAGGGGCAGGATGCGGCTGCTCACGGTCGGCCTCGGCGCCCTGCCGGGCGAGGCGCGGGCGATGGGGGTGGACTTCGCCGCCAGGGGCAGGCGCGCCGACGAGGCGATCGATGTGCTGCGGCTGCTCTGGTCGGGCGGCGCGGACGGGGTCAGCCACGCGGGGGAGTTCTTCGACGTGGACCGCCTGTGCAGCTATCCCAAGCCGCACGGGGCAGCGACGCTGCCGATCCACGTCGGCGGTTCGAGCCGGGCGGCGGCGCGCAGGGCGGGCCTGCGCGGCGACGGCTTCTACCCCGGCGGCCGGCTCCGCCCGGAGGAGGTGGCGGAGCTGTGGGAGCTGGCCCGGGCCACGGCCGCCGGGGCGGGGCGCGACCCGGACGCGCTGGAGTACACCAGGTTCGGGGCGATCGACATGCCGGACGGGCGCGTCGAGGAGCTGGCCGCGCAGGGCGTGACCCGCCTGGTCGTCAGCCCTTCGACCACGGAGCCCGGCGAGCTGTACGCGTTCGCCGAGCGCTTCCGCCTGCGCGGCTAGAGGGAGCGGAACTGGCGGGTGGCGGAGATGGCGCCGGACGTCGTCGTGGTGAACGTGCGCATGGACCCGGCGAACTTGGACAGGTCCCACTCCGCCGGCCCGTGGTACCAGTACAGGTTGTCGGCCTGGTGGCCGTTGCCCGTGACGGAGGCCACCACGCGCGACCAGTGCTCCACCCCGTCGAAGATCACGGCGTAGGGCAGGTAGCGGGAGAACAGCTCCACCCGGTGCTGCTCGGGCACGTCACCCAGCTCGCCGGAGAACAGGTACTGCCGGAACCCCATGGTGTGCGCGAGCGCCGCCGACCCCTTGGCGGTCTTGGCCGGCATGTACTGGCCGCCGACGGCCAGCGCGCCGCCCGCGATGACCACGCCCAGGCCGAGCAGCCCGTACGTGGTGAACCAGGCCAGCGCCACCGTGGCCAGCAGCCCCACCCCGATGAGCACCACGCCGATGACGGTCCACCGGGTGCGCTCGGTGTCGGGCCGGCGGGCGAACCAGCCCTGCTTGACGACGTCGGCGTAGAGCGCGTCGCGCACCTTGCCGAGGTGGGTCGCGAACGAGCCGGAAAGCTGCGACAGCAGCACCATGTCACGCCCGTCGAAGATGGCCTGGTAGAGCGCCAGCTCGTACGGCAGCAGCGCGTTGACGGGCGCGTTCGGCTGCCGGACCAGCAGCCAGTCGGGGGCGTCGTAGGTCTGCCTGGGCTGCTCGTCGATGCGCAGGTAGCCGCGCACGGCCAGGTCCACGATGGTGGCGGTCACGTCGATCACGTCGGCCTGCTCGTCCACGAGCGTGCCGATCTGGCCGGGACGCACCCCGTCGGGCGGGCTGAAGTGGCCGTTCTGCACCGGATCGACCTTGCCGCCCTCGTGACCGGCCACGCGGGCGTCGCGGCCCCGCGTCCAGTAGAGCAGGCCGACGCCGCCGAGCAGCAGCACCAGCAGCCCGGCCAGGGCGCCGCCGGTGACGGTGTCGAGGGTGAACGCGGCCGACAGCGAGAAGCGCTTTTCGAGGATGGGCTCGCCGTCGCTGGAGCCCTTCGGGTATCCGACGACGACCGTGAGGGCCTGGTCGGGGGCGATGTTCTCCTGCTCGAAGTCGGCCTGCGTGGCGGCGTGGTCCATGGAGGCGGAGGTGCAGCCGATGGCGGAGGTGAGCGCGCCGGCGAAGCAGGACAGGTTCTGCACCTGGCCGGGGCCGTTCACCTTGACCGTGGCCTTGGCGACCGGCTGGTTCCAGCCGTTCACCGCGAACCAGCGCAGCTCCTCGACGCCGCCCGAGGTCGTCACCGCCCCCTTGACGTCGTACTCGACGGTCTGGCCCGTGACCGTGAGCACGTCGCCCGAGAGGGTGCCGCCCTTGACGTTCGAGATCCGGTAGAGGCGGTCGTTGCTGTCGTCGTACCGCGTCCGGGTGATGAACGTCCGCTTGAGCTGCCCGGACGCCCCGCTGATCTTCTCGACCACGTGCAGGGTGCCGTCCTTGCCGAGGGTCATCGTGACCTCGTCCGTCAGCCCGGCCTCCGCTGCGAGAGCGGCGGGGGTTGCGGACAACGTCAGAGCGGTGGCCGCCAGGGCGGCCATCGTGAGTCTGATACCCATGGCGGCAAATCGTATCGGTTCGTACCTGTCAGGTGAGTGTGATGCTGTTCGCTGCCCGCTGGACGCTCTCGGGGGAGGCGCCCTGGCCGGGGTTCTCGTGGGCGAGCGCCTGGTTGGCGGCGACGAACGGGCGCATGCGCGCCTCGTACCGCTCCAGGGCGTCCGCGCCGCCGTCGCCGAGCTCCTGCGCCAGCACGTACGCGCCCACCAGCGCGAGGCTCGTGCCCTGCCCGGACAGCGGCGAGGCGCAGTAGCCGGCGTCGCCCACCAGCGCGACCCGGCCCTTGGTCCAGCGCTCCATCTTCACCTGCGCCATGGAGTCGAAGTAGAAGTCGTCGGCCTTCCACATGGCCTCCAGCAGCCTGTCCGCCTCCCAGACCTCCGTGCAGCGCTCCTGGATGAGCCGCTTCTGCTGCTCGACGTCGCGATAGTCGTAGTCGATCACGTCGGACCTGAAGCCGAGGTTCACCCGCATCTCGTTCCGGTCGCGATCGCTGAACAGCGCGCCGCCCGCCTCGCCCGCGTTGAACCAGGTCTGCCAGTGGTCGAGGCCGAGGAAGTTCTCTGCGGTGTAGATGGAGACGTAGGTGCCGAGGTGGTGCAGGTACTGCTCCTCGGGGCCGAAGGCGAGCCTGCGCACGTTGGAGTGCAGGCCGTCGGCGCCGATGACGTAGTCGTAGCGCTCGCGGCGGCCCGACTCGAACGTCACCTCGCCGTCCTCGCCGAGGGTGGCGATCGAGTCGCCGTAGAGGTAGCGGGCGGTGGAGGCGCCGAGGAGGATCCGGTTGAGGTCGTCCCGCATGATCTCGACGTCGGGGCTGTCGAACCGGCCGCCGCTGAGCGTCTCCTCCTCGCTGCGCATGAGCTCGTTGCCCTCGGCGTCGACCATGGACATGCCGCGCATGGTGGTGCGCAGCTCGCGAACCTGCTCCAGCACGCCCATCCGCTCGACCACGGTCAGCGCCGCGCCCCTGATGTCGACGGCCTGGCCGCCCTTGCGGGGCGCGGGCGCCCGCTCGACCACCGTCACGTCGAACCCGTTCCGCTCCAGCCAGTGCGCCAGGACGGGGCCGCCGATGCTCGCGCCGGAAACCAGAACCTTCATGTCACTCTCCCGAGTTGCTGACGTTGTACGCAGAACTGAATGTACGTCGTACATACAGCAGGTGGCAACGGTATAGTGGGAAGATCTGTACTAGTACAGGAGGTCGCATGGACACCCCGCCCCACGCCCGCATCACGGCCGACATCAAGCAGCGCGTCGCCGACGGCAGGCTCCGCCCAGGCGAGCGCGTGCCCTCCACCAGGCAACTCGCCAGAGACTGGAACGTCGCCCTGGCGACCGCCGCCAAGGCGCTGACCCTGCTGGCGCGCGAGGGCGTCGTGGTGGCCGAGCCGCGCGTCGGCACGGTGGTGGCCGAACGGCCAGGCACCCCGGCCAGGCCCAGGGCGGGCACGACGGCCGAGCACGAGCTGACGCGGCGGCGCATCGTCGGGGCGGCCATCGAGATCGCCGACGCGGAAGGGCTGTCAGAGCTGACCATGCGCGCCGTGGCCGGGCGGCTCGGCGCGGCCACCATGTCCCTCTACCGGCACGTGGGCGGCAAGGACGACCTGGTCATGCTCATGGTGGACGCGGCGTTCGCCGAGTTCCCGCTACCTGTGGAGCGCCCGCAGGGGTGGCGGGAGCGGCTGGAGACCTCCGCGCGGGTGCAGTGGGCCGCCTACCGGGCGCACCCGTGGATGGCGGGCGCGACGCCGCTGACCAGGCCGGTCCCGTCAGTGGCCCTGCTCCAGCACTCCGAGTTCGTCCTGGAGGTGCTCCAGGAGACCGGGCTCGACGCCGCCACCCGCATGTACGTGGTGATCCTGATCTACAGCTTCGTCCAGGGAATCGCCGCCCACATCGAGCTGGAGCAGCAGGCCAGGGCGGCCACCGGGGTCACCGACGAGGAGTGGATGACCGGGCAGGAGGAGTTCCTGCGCGGCATCACGGCCACCAGCCCGGCCTTCGCCGGGTTGCTCGACGAGCTGGGCGAGTTCGACCTGGACCTCGACAGGCTCTTCGCCTTCGGGCTGCAGTCGCTGCTCGACGGGCTGACGAAGCTGATCGAGCCCCGCTAGTACTCCAGTGACACTTCGCGATCTTGAGGCGTAACGGTCACATGGCGACGGCCACCGCGTGATCATTCGGAGTTTGTGAAGACAACGAAAGATCGTGCGGTGGCCGCGAGCCACAGCGTAGACCCTGACGGCTGGATGGTCATCTTCCACGAGCTGATGGCCCGGATCGCCGGCCGGTTCGGCCGCGTCGAACCCCGTCGCGCCGCGAGCGCGT